>NZ_PYNY01000008.1:0-165545 GCF_003026135.1 Photobacterium sp. GB-36
CAGTTGCAGCAACAACTAGGATACCGCCGTCCATTTGAGCAGCACCAGTGATCATGTTTTTAACGTAATCGGCGTGTCCAGGACAGTCAACGTGTGCGTAGTGACGAGTTGGAGTATCGTACTCTACATGAGAAGTAGAGATTGTGATACCGCGCTCACGCTCTTCTGGAGCGTTATCGATTGATGCGAAGTCACGAGCAGCACCACCGTACACTTTTGAAAGTGTAGTACAGATAGCAGCAGTTAGAGTTGTTTTACCGTGGTCAACGTGACCGATAGTACCAACGTTTACGTGCGGTTTTACGCGTTCAAATTTTTCTTTAGACACAATTGTGTTCCTTCCTAGTTAAGATACGCCCCCTACTAGGTCGGGGACGGCTCTGAAGTTTGTATTTTATGCGTCAATAGCCATCGACGCAATAATGAAATTAGTTACGTTCTGCAATAATTTTGTCAGTAACATTCTTTGGCATTTCAGCGTACTCGCTAAACTCCATAGAATAAGACGCACGGCCTTGTGTTGCTGAACGCAAATCAGTTGCATAGCCAAACATTGCCGATAATGGAACTTGTGCACGAATAATTTTAATACCCGCATTGCCTTCGTCCATACCTTCGATCATGCCGCGACGACGGTTAAGATCGCCAACAACATCACCCATCCAATCTTCAGGCGTGGTAATTTCAACTTTCATCATAGGCTCAAGCAATACAGGGTTTGCTTGTAGCGCACCTTGTCTTAATGCCATTGAACCTGCGATTTTAAATGCAATATCGTTAGAATCAGTTTCGTGGAATGAACCGTCGAACAGCGTTGCTTTAACATCAACCATTGGGTAGCCAGCAAGCACACCACTCTTCATTTGTTCTTCGATACCAATCGCTGCAGCCGTGATATACTCTTTCGGCACGCTACCATTCACGATTTCATCTACGAATACGAAACCTTCACCAGGCTCAGTTGGTTCTAATCGTAAGCAAACGTGACCATATTGGTTACGCCCACCCGTTTCACCAGCTTGGCGAATGAATTTACCTTCGACTTCCGTTGTACCACGAATACTTTCACGGTAAGCAACTTGTGGGTTACCCACATTACAGTCAACGCTAAATTCACGTTTCATTCGATCAACAATGATATCAAGGTGAAGTTCACCCATACCAGAAATTAATGTCTGGCCAGATTCATTATCAATTTCTACTCGGAAAGATGGATCTTCCATCGCTAATTTTTCTAGCGCGATTGCCATCTTATCCTGATCAGCTGTTGAACGAGGCTCAACAACGATCTGAATTACTGGTTCAGGGAAGTCCATGCGCTCAAGAATCACTTTATGATTTTGATCACATAGGGTGTCACCTGTTGTCGCAAATTTAAGGCCAATAGCTGCAGCGATATCGCCAGCACGCACTTCTTTGACCTCTTCACGCTTATTCGCATGCATTTGAACAATGCGACCTAAACGTTCACGTTTATCTTTAATGCTGTTAAAGACAGTATCACCTGAATTTACAACACCAGAATAAACACGCATGAATGTTAACGTACCTACAAACGGGTCTGTTGCAATTTTGAACGCAAGAGCTGCAAAAGGTTCATTGTCATCTGAGTGACGTTCAACAGGGTTACCGTTTTCATCTTCACCAGTAATTGCTTTTACTTCTGTTGGTGAAGGAAGGAAATCAACAACTGCATCAAGTACTGCCTGAACACCTTTGTTCTTGAATGCAGAACCACAAGTCGCGAGTACGATTTCGTTGTTGAGTGTACGTTGACGAAGACCAGCTTTAATTTCAGCTTCAGTCAGCTCGCCTTCTTCAAGGTATTTATCCATTAGTTCGTCATTCGCTTCAGCGGCAGACTCAACTAAATTCATGCGCCATTCTTCTGCTTCTTCTAATAACTCAGCAGGAATGTCTTCATAGGTAAAACTAGTCCCTTGATCAACTTCTGACCAGTTAATGGCCTTCATTTTGATCAGGTCAATTACACCTTTAAATTCATCTTCAGCACCAATATTCAGTTGAATAGGTACTGGGTTTGCGCCAAGACGGGTTTTAATTTGCTCGATAACGCGAAGGAAATCGGCACCAGTACGGTCCATCTTGTTAACGAAAACCATGCGTGGTACTTCGTATCTATCAGCTTGACGCCATACAGTCTCTGACTGAGGCTCTACACCTGAAGAACCACAGAACACAACAACAGCACCATCTAATACACGTAGTGAACGTTCAACTTCAATGGTGAAGTCTACGTGTCCTGGAGTATCAATGATGTTGATTCGGTGCTCGTCGAACTGCTTGTCCATACCGCGCCAAAAGGTGGTTGTTGCAGCAGAGGTGATCGTGATGCCACGTTCTTGCTCCTGCTCCATCCAATCCATAGTAGCAGCGCCGTCGTGTACTTCACCAATCTTGTGAGATAGGCCTGTATAAAACAGGATGCGCTCGGTCGTTGTTGTTTTACCGGCGTCAACGTGAGCACAGATACCAATATTACGGTAGCGCTCGATAGGCGTTTTGCGTGCCACGGTTGTATCCTCTTACTAAGGTGAACCTTAGAATATGGTTTAGGCACAGCAGGAAAACCTGCCGTGCCCAAGCGGTATTACCAGCTATATTACCAGCGGTAATGTGCGAACGCTTTGTTCGCATCTGCCATACGGTGAACGTCTTCACGTTTCTTAACAGCAGAACCTTTGTTGTCAGCCGCATCAAGCATTTCGCCTGCTAGACGCTGAGCCATAGATTTTTCACCACGCTTACGCGCAGCTTCAACTAACCAACGCATAGCTAGTGCATTACGACGTACTGGACGTACTTCTACAGGCACCTGGTAAGTTGAACCACCCACACGGCGAGACTTAACTTCTACCGCTGGACGTACATTTTCAAGAGCTTTTTCAAATACAGCTAGGTGTTCTTCACCAGAACGCTCAGCCATAGTTTCTAGTGCAGAGTAAACAATTTTTTCTGCAGTAGATTTTTTACCGTCAACCATAAGGATGTTAACGAATTTTGCCAGCAATTCTGATTTGAATTTAGGATCTGGAAGGATCTTACGCTGACCGATTACGCGACGACGTGGCATGGATTATCTCCGTTGTCTTCTTCAGGTTATCCAAAACTTTTCAGTTTCTTCAAAATTAAATAATTTTAGTGTTTGGCCTTACTTAACGGAATCCATTAAGACTTAGGACGCTTCACACCGTACTTAGAACGACCTTGTTTACGGTCATTAACGCCTGCACAGTCAAGTGCACCACGAACAGTGTGGTAACGAACACCCGGTAAGTCTTTAACACGACCACCGCGGATAAGAACAACTGAGTGCTCCTGAAGGTTGTGACCTTCACCGCCGATGTATGATGTTACTTCGAAACCGTTTGTTAGACGAACACGACATACTTTACGTAATGCTGAGTTCGGTTTTTTAGGTGTAGTAGTGTAAACACGAGTACATACACCACGTTTTTGTGGGCACGCTTCTAGTGCTGGCACGTTGCTTTTTACAACTTGCTTAGCACGTGGCTTACGTACCAACTGGTTAATAGTTGCCATTAAATAGCTCCTGAATATTACTTTCGTAAGGTGAAAAATCTGCCTCCCAACAACAGGAGGACGCGAAATTTTAGGCATCGCACCCTAGGGTGTCAAGATCTAACCAACGATCAATCAAGTGATCATTTCTTAAACAATCCGTTTTTTATCACTTTTAAGGCTAATATCATACTTATTCACGCCCATTTCATATGCTGCTCATGCTTAACGGTTAACGAAACAAAGCCTTTATAATCAATAACATTAAGATTCTCATCACATTTACCTTGCAATCCACGTGCAATGAGATCAGCCTCAAGTAAATAAATTTTTACGCCAATATTTTTTATTACATTTAAATAATTATTTTTTGCCAAACTGGCGATCACAGCATCTTCTAACAGCAATATTTCATCACCAGCGGCAACATATGCTAAACATTGGGCCAAAGATTGGCTTTGATAGGGTGAGCGAGTAACGGTATGAAGCATTACGACCTCAAAATGTAAGAAGTTGTCGACATTGATGCATTTTTTCTATTAATTGTGCTTGTTCACAAACAATCACATCGATGATCAAATCATCTGTTGTTAGTCCGCGCGCACGGAGTGATTCTGCATTCACATAAATATTTTCAACATCATAAAGTTCAAGCATTTTAAATGTCGCAATATAATCTCGACTTAAAATTGCTTGTGGCTGCTGCTGTTTTAATAACTGAAATACACCATCATCAATAAAATACAGTGACAACTCTTCAGTATAAGCCGAACTTGCCAATACAGCATCTAGCCCTTCTCGCCCACTATTGTTGCCATGTGGTGAAGTTCTAAAGATAAAGCCCAGTGAATTCATATCTATACCACTAAAATTGTATGACGCGATCTGCCGTTAACAAGACTTCAGCAAGACCACCAAGCCCTACCTGTTCAAAGCCATCTGCAAGATTGACAGCAGATAATTGGTTTTGCTCTGCTTCTTGTTCACTGACAATACCGCGACGCAATGCGGCAGCCACACAGGTTTGCAATTCGACATTATGTGTTTTAGCTAATGCTTGCCATGCCGCCACAAGATCAAATTCATCGGATGCTGGTACCGTTAATGCAGAGCCATTTAACACGCCATCTTGATAAAAAAACACGCGTTGTAATACGTGTCCTTCTTCAATTAATGCTCTTGCAAATTGATAAGCTGAACGTGATGTTTGATTTCCGTATGCAGGACCATTGACCACGATAGCGTAAGTTAAACTCACTTCTCACCATCCTCGGTTTTTCGCTGACGAATATACAGATACACAGTGTGTTTGGAGATATTTAAACGATCTGCAACACGATTAATTGCATCTTTAATATCGAAAATGCCTTTATCAAACAACTCCATCACGATTTGACGGTTTTTGGCATTATTTGATACGTTTTTATCTGCATTAATTTCTTCGATAGTACGTTCTACCGTTTGATCAACGAGCTCATCAACATCGCTGGCAAAGTTAACCGTTGATGCCGCTTGCTTAGCTTCATCAGTAGGCATAAACGACTGCAGAATTTGAGAGAAAGGGGCATCTAAATTAACGTTTATACACAGTAAGCCAATGATATTATTTTCACCGTTACGAATGGCAATCGTGATTGACTTCATTAAGTCACCACCTTTAGCACGGGTGAAATAAGCACGAGAAAAATTGCGCTCAGAACCTTCAATATCGCGTAGCATGCGTAATGCAAGATCAGTGATTGGCGAGCCAACTTTACGGCCGGTATTTTCTCCGTTAGCAATCTTAATCGCAGAGGTGTTGAGATCGGCTAATGAATGGAGCACGATTTCACAAAAGGGACCAATTAACGCTGCTAAACCATCAACAACGGCTTCATAAGAGCGAAGAATAATATAATCATGCTCAGAGAAGATTCGGCTATCGACGATATCACTGTCGACCATCACCTCTGAACCAAAGTTATCAGTTGAAACCACTTTTCAATCTTCCATGTTGCAATCAATACTATTAATACGACTTATACATTCAACTTATGTATTAAATAGAATCAATAAAATTTAAAATATTGCTAGTAAGTTTATCAGATAATTAAAAAGAAAAGACCCGACATAAGTCGGGTCTTGATATTTATCAGCATATTTATTGGTAAGTATTGCTCAACTATTGTGTTTTTGTCTCTGTAGCTGCTGGTTTTTCAGCTGGTGCCGCTGCAGGTTTTGCAGTTTTATCACCTTTAATACTTAGTAGCTCAACTTGGAATACCAATGTTGAATTAGCTGGAATGCTTGGGTTTGCTTGAGCGCCGTAAGCAAGTTGTGGCGGAATAACAAACTCAAACTTTGAACCTACAGGCATTAGCTGAACGCCTTCAGTCCAACCAGGGATTACTTGATTTAAAGGGAAAGTGGCAGGTTGATTACGCTGGTAAGAACTGTCAAATACAGTACCGTCAGTTAGCATGCCTTTATAATTTACTTCAACTGTATCGGTTGCTGTTGGTTTTGGACCTGTACCTTCTTTCTCAATCTTGTACATTAGGCCAGTTTTAGTTGTTACAACACCTGCTTCTTTCGAGAACTTAGTACGGAACTCTTCACCAGCTTTTATGTTTTTCTCAGCTTCAGCTTTTGCTTTTTCTTCAACAATTTTAGCTACGCGCTGGTCAAGTTCTTGAAGCGCTTGTTGGGTTTGCTCTTGCGTTAAACGACTCTTACCCGCAAATACATCTTCAACACCTTGAAGTACGTCTTGACGATTTAGGTCTAGACCTAGCTCTTTTTGCTGATCAAGGTTGGCTGATAGGTATTGCGCCAGTGATGCACCAATTGCATAAGCTGCTTTTTGATTTTCAGTTTTAAATTCAACTTTAGCATCAGCAGCTGGAGTCTTAGCAGCAACCTGCTCTACTTTCGCAGGTTCAGCAGGCTTATTGGTGTCTGCTTTATTATCATCCTGACAACCAACAGCGAGGAAAATTGTTGCTGCCAATACAGACATCTTTAGAACAGGTTTCATGTATTTCTCCATCAGTCAGTGAGGCAATGCCTCATTTTTTAACTGTACTTTTTAGAATGAGTATGAAAATAAAGTTATAACAATATACTACTAGCATTTGATTAAGTAACTGTAAAAAGCATGTCAGTTCAGTTATTTAATCAGACTAATTTACTCTACTAGTTACCCTATGCAAGCGGAACAAGAGCTTAATGTATAAAACTTTTTTTTCATTTTGTTTATTTTTATCCACTTTGACCTTGAGTGGTTGTTTCTTTTCTGGCTCAGAAGTCCAACGCTGGCAATTAGCCCCACAAGGTGCAACCAGTTTTAGCCTTAGCCGAGATGGTCGTTTTGCAATAGTTGCTGCAATCGAACAAGGTATCGTGCTATGGGACTTACATCAAAACAAAAAGTTAGCTGATTTTGGTTCTCAAGATCAACATCACAGTACGGTGATAAGTAGCCATATTTCTGACAATAAACGTTTTGCTATCACGGCCACAGCACAAAATTTTGCTATTTGGGATCTTGGCTGGTCCCAAGCACAAGGTTTATGGTCGATTGATGACACTACCATTAGAGATGTCGCTATTGCCAATAATGGCGACGACATCTTATTAGCGCTAAGTAATGGTAAGGCCTTATTTATCAATATTAGCACAGGAAGACGACTTGAGTTTTTAGCTCATCAAGAGAAAGTTAATAGTGTCGCTCTCTCTCCTAATGGCCGTTACGCGCTATCCGGCGGCAATGATCATAATGGCTATTTATGGGATACCCGAACAGGACAAATCTTGTATGGTTTCCCTCATAAAAGTCGCATTACTCGAGTCGCACTACAACGAGATGGAAAATTTGCCCTGACTGCCGATGGCACCAATGACGTCTTTATTTGGGATTTAACCAACGGCAAGAAAGTATCAGAGCTAGACATTACCCTTCGCCAACAAACCCTTTCGAGTGCGCGTTTTTCTGATGATGGTTCAATGGTAGCAACTGGCACTCCCTCACGCCGAGTGGAGTTATGGCAAACATCGGATGGGAAAAATATCGGTAGTTGGAAGGCGGAACGTCAGCAAGACACTCGACCCGCTACAGCAGTGGTGTATGATGTCGCTATTAGCCCAACAGGTAACGTCATCTCTGGATCATCATCTGGATTTGCCCAAGCCTGGTCAACCGATTGAAAACGACCATGACTGAGATTGAACAATTACAACACCGTATTGATGAACTTGAAATGAAACAAGCCTTTCAAGAGCAAACTATTGATGATCTTAATGATGCCCTTACCAAACAACAGTTCATGATTGACCGCATGGAAGTTCAGATGAGATTTTTAGTGGGTAAGGTAAAAGGCATGCAAGCACCAAATATGGCTAGCGAGTCGGAAGAAACTCCGCCGCCACACTATTAATCGTGTTTGACTAAAAAATGAAAACAAAAAAGGAAGCCTAAGCTTCCTTTTTTATTGATATCATCAAATGATATTAGTGAGAGCAGCAACCGCCTTTCTCTTCGCCACCGCAGCAACCTTCGTCATTGTTACCGTGATCGCCACAACCGCCTTCGCCGCCACAACAACCACCACCTTGATGTAGGTGACCGTGTGCAATTTCTTCTTCAGTCGCTGCGCGTACTGCAACAACTTCAACATCAAAACCTAGCGTTTGACCAGCAAGCATGTGGTTACCATCAACAACTACGTGATCGCCATCAACTTCAGTTACTTCAACAGGGATTGGACCTTGATCAGTATCTGCTAGGAAACGCATACCAACAGTAATTTCATCAACACCTTGGAATACGTTTGCAGGAACACGTTGAACCATTTCGTCCATGTGCTCGCCGTAAGCGTCAGCAGGAGCAACAGTTACTTCGAACTTGTCGCCAGCTACATGACCTTCAAGCGCTGCTTCAAGGCCAGGAATTAGATTGTTATGACCGTGAAGGTAATCAAGTGGAGCTTCAACTGTTGATTGATCTACAACTACACCATCTTCAGTTTTCACTTGGTAAGCTAAGCTTACTACTGTGTCTTTAGCGACTTTCATGTTTACTCCAAAATTTGAGCTTGGGGTGATAAGTTTTGCTCGACATCATACAGGATAATATGGCAATGATGCTAATTCCGTATTAGTCAGGCTTGAAAACACCTATCACTTGTTGTTTGGTCGTTGACGAAAGTTGTTCACTTTCTTGTACCGATTGTGGCACCCGTGTATCTGCATGATCACAAGCCACACACTCGACATATTCAACATCATCTTGTTGCCACCAGCGTAAAGTATCGATGGTTTGACAACTAGGGCATGCAGCCCCTGCGATAAATCGTTTTTTTATCATCCTGCTCTTTCCTTGATCATCACACAAGCGCTAGCTTAATCCCAACCATGATGGCGCTCTTCCTCACCTCGCATTTCACGATCGAAAATTTCTTCTAACTCTTTACGGGCTTCTTTTTGCCTTGATGCTAAATTGACGTCTTCACTATGCTGCGGCAATAGGTCCCGTAAGGCTTGTGTATCTATTTTACGAAAATGTGCCTCTGCACGTTTCGCTTTATACGGATGCATACCTAAAGATATGAGGGCTTGGCGACCTAAATCAAGAGCACCAGCAAAAGTTTCACGTGAGAAACATTCAACACCTTGACCTAGTAATTGATGCGCTTCAACACGACTTCTCGCCCGCGCTAATATTTTTAAGTGCGGGAAATGTTGCTGACACATAGCCACCACTTCCATGACTTCTGTCGGTGCATCAGTACAGATAATAATAGCTTCCGCATTATCTGCCCCTGCAGCGCGGAGCAAATCTAACTGAGTAGCATCACCGTAAAAAACTTTATAACCGAACTTGCGTAAAAATTGGATTTGGCTCGGATCTCGCTCAAGTACAGTCACTTTAATTTTATTAGCAAACAGTAATCGTCCTATAACTTGTCCAAAGCGTCCAAACCCCGTAATGATGACACGAGGTGCACGATCAACAACATCCGATTCTGGCTCCGGTTGCTCACTCGCTTTGAAGCTTCGCACAAACCAGCGATTTTGAAGCGTTAATACGAGCGGCGTTGTCATCATTGATATACTTACAACCACCAGCAAGAAAGCTAATAATTGCGCATCTAGTAAACCTTCAGCACGAGCGGCAGTAAACAAGACAAACGCAAACTCACCCCCCTGACTTAAAATCGCCGCCATCTGACTACGTGACTTTTCTCTTACGCCAAATATCCGGGCTAAAAGATAGAGCACGATTCCTTTTACTGCGATTAATGCTAATACCGCGGCTAAAATCTGTAATGGATATTGCCACAGTAACCCAATATTTACCGCCATACCCACTGAGATAAAAAACAGCCCCAGTAATAACCCTTTAAACGGCTCTATCGCAATTTCTAATTCATGGCGATATTCGCTCTCAGCTAATAGCACCCCCGCTAAGAATGCCCCTAACGCCATGGATAATCCAAGCGCCTGCATAATCAATGCAATACCAAGCACTAACAGTAATGCCGCAACATTAAACAGTTCACGAACACCACTCATCACCACATAACGAAACAGTGGACGAAGTAAAAAATGTCCACCGACAAGTAATACGGCGATACCACCTAACATCCAAAATGCATCATTCCAACTCCCCCCTTTACCGCCAGCGAGAGCTGGGAGTAAGGCAAGCATTGGGATCACTGCTATATCTTGAAATAACAGTACCGCAAAACCCGATTGCCCAGTTTCACTTCCTGATAATTGCTGCTCTTCTATTACACGTAGTGCAATTGCTGTTGAAGATAACGCCAGCCCCATGCCAATCACGGCTGAATCGCGCCACGTCAACAAAGGTAAAAAGCCATTAAAGCTCATAACCACTACGGCAATAACCCCACTGGTGATCACCACCTGCCCACCACCTAACCCTAAAATGGGTTTACGCATTTGCCACAGTGTTTTCGGATTAAGCTCTAAACCAATCAGAAACAGTAACAACACAACGCCAAATTCAGAGAAATGGAGGATAGCATCAACATCGGAGATCAAGCCTAAGCCCCAAGGGCCAATGGCAATACCCGCAATCAAATAGCCTAACACTGAACCTAAGCCAAGCTTTTGCGCCAAAGGGACGGCAATAATAGCTGCGGCCAAAAAAACCACACTTAGAACAAGGAAATCATTGGTCATTGTTGGTCTCCTTCTTCGTTAAGCTAATTCGAGGCTCAATAATCAAAGGGTTCGCTAACCATGATTGGTATGCGCGTGCATGTTGGTTTAATTCATCCTGCGTGACGCGTCTTGCCCAGTGCAAGATAAGTGGCGGTAACCAATGCATTTGGCAAAGATCAGCACAAATTTCAAATGGCTTTAAAATGGTATCAATACCATAACGGTTATAACCATCTGGACTATAAGCTTCTGCTCCACCGCCAGTCGTGATCACCGAGCGCCAATATTTACCCACGGTTTCATTACCGTCACCGTGAGCGAAGCCTTTGCTTAACACTCTATCAAACCACTCTTTCAACAATGATGGGCAGGAATACATATAGAGCGGATGCTGGAAAATAATGATGTCGTGACTCGCGATCAGCTCATGCTCTGCGACAACATCGATAAAGAAATCGGGGTACGTGGCATATAAATCATGCACAGTAACGTGACCTAATAGCTCAATGTCTTGCAACATTGCGCGATTAGCAACGGACTCATCAGGATCAGGATGAGCAAAAATAATGAGAATTGATGGTAAGTTTTGTCGTGTCATAACATCCTTTGACAATCGTTCATATTCATCATGTGCAACAATAAGGACTTGCTCAGTATTATTCCATCATACCTAATTGTTAACAAACATGATCTTTTGTTTATCATTTGTTCAGCAAAACGTAACCTAAAGCAATAGAGAGATGTTAGCCACTCTGCGCTGTTTGAGTTAGACTTCCGCCCATAAGTCCAGTTTATTTAGTGGAGCGGGCAAGACCCCGGCAATATTGATGATTATCTTTTCAGATATCCAACTTCTACGTGGTGGCAAAGTATTACTTGAAAACGCCACTTCAACGATCCACCCGGGCGACAAAGTCGGTCTTGTCGGTAAAAACGGTTGTGGTAAATCGACCCTGTTCGCTTTACTGAAAAATGAGCTCAGCTTAGATGCTGGCAACTGCCAATTTCCGAGTAACTGGGAAATGGCATGGGTTGCTCAGGAGACACCAGCGTTAGAGCGCGCAGCTATTGAGTATGTCATTGATGGTGACCGTGAATACCGTGAACTTGAACGCCAACTTCTTGCCGCAGAACAAGCTGATGATGGTACTAAAGTCGCAGAGCTTCACGGTAAAATGGACACCATTGGTGGCTATAGTATCAATGCTCGTGCGGCAGAATTACTTGACGGCCTCGGCTTTTCACAGCACCAGATGCAATGGAATCTGACCCAATTTTCGGGTGGTTGGCGTATGCGCCTTAACCTTGCTCAAGCGCTATTATGCCGCTCTGATCTGCTACTACTCGATGAACCAACTAACCACTTAGATTTAGATGCCGTAATGTGGCTGGAAAAATGGCTGCAAAGCTACCGTGGTACCTTGGTGTTAATTTCCCATGACCGCGATTTCTTAGATCCTGTGGTTAACCGCATTATCCATATTGAAAATCAAACCATGCACAGTTACACCGGTAACTATTCATCGTTTGAAGTACAACGCGCCGAAAAACTAGTGCTACAACAAGCGATGTACCAGAAACAACAAAAGCAAATGACGCACATGCAGTCATACATTGAACGTTTCCGTTACAAGGCCAGTAAAGCACGCCAAGCGCAAAGTCGTATTAAAGCCCTCGAACGTATGGAAAAAGTGTTACCGGCTCAGTTTGATAACCCATTCAGTTTTGAATTCCGCGAGCCAAGTGCTCTGCCGAACCCAATCTTAATGATGGATCAAGTTGCCGCAGGTTATGACGACTTACTGATTTTAGAAAAAATTCGCCTGAATCTTGTTCCTGGTAGTCGTATTGGCCTACTTGGTCGAAATGGTGCCGGTAAATCGACTCTGATAAAAATGCTATCGGGTGATTTACCAGCGAAAGCCGGTGATATGGCGTATTCGCAAGGGGTTAAAATTGGTTACTTTGCCCAGCACCAATTAGAAACCTTGTACCTTGATGATACCCCAGTTCAGCATATGGCACGTATTGCGCCACAAGCAACCGAGCAACAACTCCGTGATTATTTAGGTAGCTTTGGGTTTATTGGTGATAAAGCGCTAGAAAAAGTCGGTCCGTTTTCTGGCGGTGAGAAAGCCCGCTTAGTGCTAGCACTGATTGTATGGCAACGTCCTAACCTATTGCTGCTCGATGAGCCAACCAACCACCTTGATTTAGATATGCGCCAAGCACTGACGTTGGCACTGCAATCTTATGAAGGTGCAATGGTTATTGTCAGTCACGACCGTTACTTACTACGTGCAACAACCGATGACTTATATTTAGTACATGATCGCCAAGTCGTACCGTTTGATGGTGATTTAAATGATTATCACAAATGGCTTACCGAGCAACAACGTAATGAGCGCCGTGATCAACAAGCAACAAAACCTGAAACCAACAAAGATAACAGCGCGGCATCGCGTAAAGAGCAAAAACGTTTAGAGGCAGAGTTCCGTAAACAAACAGCCCCTATTCGTAAAGAAATCACCAAGCTTGAAAAGCAAATGGATAAGCTCAATGCCATCATCACCGATGCTGAAACCGCATTAAGCGATAGCAGTATTTATGAGGCCGAGAACAAAGTCCGTATGAATGAGCAATTAAAACTGCAAGGTGATGCAAAATCGGATTTGGAAGATGTAGAAGTTGCTTGGATGGAGTTACAAGAGCAATTAGAAGAGATGGAATCTCAATTTAGTGCCGAATAATATCGCCTAACACCTATAACGCCAACGAGCACTTCGTTGGCGTTGTTATTTTCAGTTATCTAGAACAAAGGACAACCACAACCACTACCAAATCATCATCACGCATGCTGCCGTTAGTGCTCCCATCGTCTGATTAAACCGAATCGTGCGACGTTCTGATGTTAGCCAATGACGTATCACCACTCCAGTTGCAGTCCATAGCGAAACGCAAACAAAACCCACCACGAAAAATACCGATACAATCATTAATATCGATAACCAATAGTGCGCCCCGCTAACGGCGAAGGTGCTTACTGCCGTTGCTGACATCATCCATGCTTTAGGATTAACGTATTGAAACAGAGCAGCAGAGAATACACTCATCGGTTTCGCCTTCACTGTTTGCTCTGTTTTACTCATGCTGCCAGCGGTGGCTATTTTCCATGCTAAATACAATAAGTACGCACACCCAACAACTTTTAATACCTCGTGAACCATAGGATAACGTTCAAAAATAATGCCGAGCCCTGCCGCCAGTAAACTGATCATGCTCGCCATACCCACACTGATCCCCGTAATATGCGGAACACTACGCCAATAACCAAAGTTTGCTCCAGAGGCGGTCACCATCATATTGTTAGGCCCCGGCGTGCCTGTCATTAATATGGCAAATAAAATAACTGAGATGATTGTTGATCCTTCCACACACTTTCCTTAATAAACGATAGAAATAAAACTATCCAGATCATCTCCCACGAAATTGTACCGATACAATTTTAGTTATTTCGCGACAACATAAAAAATCTCTGGCAATACGGTTGTTTTGTGCGCACAATTTAACCTAACAAGGGAAGTTATTAAGATCAAAGGATTTATTGTCACCATGACAATCGAGAAAAAGTTATTAAATATCCAACTTATCGCTAAAACTAAAGAACCACTTTATCGTCAAATTGCAGATGGAATTGCACGAGCTATCGAGCAAGGTGACATCGCAATTGGGGAGAAACTCCCCACACACCGCGCACTTGCCGATCAATTACAGGTTACCGTCGGTACAGTGACACGTGCTTATGCAGAAGCGGAACGACGTCATCTTGTCGAAGCACGTATTGGGGCTGGGACGTATGTCTGTGATAACAATAAAAACCATCACTGGATCTATCAATTAGAAGAGTTACAGACTGAAGAATGTAATTTCGGCTATAACATTCCTCCGCGATTTGATCGCAGTGAGATGATAAGCAAAGCGATGGCAAAAATTAGTGCTAATCCCTCGCAATTAAATGACATGATGTTGTATCAGCCACCACAAGGGATCGATAATCATCGTCATATCGTTTGCCAATGGTTAAATCAAAAAGGCATTAATGTTTCATCAGAGCAGATGTATTTCACCTCAGGCGCACAACATGCTGCGGAATTATTGCTGAGTATTTTCTGTCGTGCTGGTGATACCGTGTTAGTCGAACACTTTTGCTACCCCGGCTTTCTAACCCTTGCTCGTCAACATGGTATTACCCTAAAAAGTGTTGAGATGGATGAAGATGGGGTGATCCCTGCCAGTCTCGCATCGGCCTGTGAACTCTACCAACCACGGCTAATATATTTAACACCAACCCAGCAAAACCCAACTTCGGTAACAATGCCGCTCTCTCGTCGTGAAGAAGTGATTAGCGTGTGTCGTGAGCATAATGTGTTAATTGCGGAAGATGACGTCAACGGATTACTGCCGCCCTCACCGCCACCGCCTTTAATCAACCTAGCACCTGAACATGTAATCCACATCGGAGGGTTATCAAAATGCCTCGCACCAGGACTTCGCTTAGGTTACATCCAAGTGCCGAAACAGTGGCAGCAACATCTAAGTGCAGCACTCTATAACCACAGCTTAATGATCAGCCCACTGCTCTCTGCTATCGCTTGTGAATTAATTGTTCAAGGTGATGCCGATCGGGTATTAACGACCGTTCGTACTGAAATACAACAACGGCAATTATTGGTACAGCAATACCTTGGTGAGTTTGCCATTACAACCCAGACTTATAGTTTTCATGTTTGGCTGCAATTACCAGAAGACTGGCGCTTAAGTGATTTTATGGCGGCAACAACAGCCCGTGGAGTCATAGTTAAATCAGCAGAATTATTTACTCCTAGAGGTAATCATATTCAACCAGCAGTACGGCTCGCCATTAGCTCACCGCTAAACCAACAGCAATTGATCTTTGGCTTAAAAACCATTGCCGAGTTATTACGCCACCCCCCTTTATCCCATTTTTCGCTGTAACAGAGGATATTCATGTCTCAATTTACGCCAGCATCAGGGTTACAAAATCCACACATTCAAACCTTATTACCGCGATTTGTTCGTCGCCAGCCACTATTCACACCTGTGACGCAACGACTGACCACGCCTGATGATGACTTTCTTGATCTCGCTTGGACAGAAGCTCCTACAGACGATAGCAAACCATTAATGATCCTATTCCATGGTTTAGAAGGCAGCTTCCATAGTCCGTATGCCAATGGACTATTATATGCTGCAAAACAACAAGGTTGGCTTGGGGTTATGATGCATTTTAGAGGCTGCAGCGGTGAGCTAAACCGTCAACCTAGAGGTTATCACTCAGGTGAAGTCAGTGATGCACGCTTTTTCATTACATGGTTACGTGAGCAATTCCCCCTACGGCCTTTTATCGCAGTGGGAGTATCCCTTGGCGGTAATATGCTGATTAACTATCTTGCAAAATATGGTGACGACAGTGATCTCGTTGCCGCTCAAGCGGTGTCTCCCCCATTAAATTTAGCCTCATGCTCGGCACGTATTCAACAAGGTTTTTCTAAGATCTATCAGCAATATCTACTCAACTCGATGAAGCGCACAATGGCAAAACGAATAACACTTCATCAAGATAAAATGCCCATCACCCACCAGCAATTAGCTGCGATAAATACGGTATGGCAATTTGATCAGCACATTACCGCTCCTCTCCATGGTTTTATTGATGCTGACGATTATTATCAACGTTGTAGTGGCCTTCAACAGCTCAACTTGATCAGTACACCACTGCGGATTATCCATGCCAAAGACGATCCGTTCATGACCGAATCGGTGATCCCATCACAACCATTGCCGAGTAATATCGACTACAACTTATATGAAAAAGGTGGCCATGTTGGGTTCGTTAGTGGTTCTATTTTTAAACCGACGTTTTGGCTCGAACACAGCGTTCCAACATGGTTTAAAACCAAACTCACCACTCCTCAATAGGGCTAGTGATATTTTTATCATATACTGCGCGTATCAGTAACGCAGTCGACGAGATATAAAATGATCATTCCTTGGCAAGATATCGCCCCAGAAACACTGACTAACCTGATTGAACAATTTGTGCTACGTGAAGGCACTGATTACGGTGAAGTTGAAATGAGCTTAGAAAACAAAGTGAATTACGTGATGCAGCAACTGAAATCCGGTGATGCTGTGATTGTATTTTCTGAATTGCATGAATCTGTCGACATAAAATTACGCAATCAGTTGCAATAAGTTTTATTAATGTGAGTCGTGCCCAGAGAGTTACGACTCAAAACTTGCCTCCGCTAGCAGTTTCACTTTTCAATCCCGACATCCCTGTTAACTTGTAGTAGCATTGTTGCCCGATCAGGTAATTTTATTATTGCCTGCTTTCTCATTTATCTTTCGATAATCAACAACGACAAGGTTAGTCATGTCTGCAAAACATCCTATTATTGCAGTTACTGGTTCATCAGGAGCAGGAACCACGACGACTTCTGAAGCATTCCGAAAGATGTTCAATATGATGAACATTAATGCGGCATGGCTAGAAGGCGATAGCTTCCATCGCTATACCCGCCCTGAAATGGACACTGAGATCCGCAAAGCTAAAGAGCAAGGTCGACATATCAGCTATTTTGGCTCAGAAGCCAATGACTTTGCCCAATTAGAGCAATTTTTCAAACAATATGGTGAAGATGGCACTGGCCGCTTTCGCCGTTATCTACACACATTTGACGAAGCCGTACCCTACAACCAAATGCCCGGAACGTTTACTCCGTGGCAACAGTTAGCAGAAAACACTGATTTACTCTTTTATGAAGGCTTACATGGTGGGGTTGTCGATGGCGAGATCCATGTCGCACAGCATGTTGATCTTCTTATTGGCATGGTACCCATTGTTAACTTGGAGTGGATCCAAAAAATTGTTCGTGACACGAGAGATCGAGGGCACTCTCGCGAAGCGGTGATGGAGTCAATCGTTCGCTCCATGGACGATTACTTAAATTATTTAACTCCGCAATTTTCACGCACACATATCAACTTTCAACGTGTACCAACCGTTGATACCTCAAACCCGGTGAGTGCCAAAGGGATCCCAAGCTTAGATGAAAGCTTTGTTGTGATCCGATTTCGCGGTTTAAATAATGTCGATTTTCCGTATTTACTTTCCATGATCCAAGGCTCATTTATGTCACGTCATAACACGCTTGTCGTCCCTGGTGGAAAAATGAGTTTTGCAATGGAATTGATCATGCGCCCCCTTATCGAGAAACTGATTAATACAGGGAAAATCAGTTAAGTTTGCACAAACGAAAATAAATAGAAAAAAGGTTGGCACAAACACCAACCTTTTTCATCTCAATCATTATTAAGCAGTGATGATTTCATACGAATGAGTCAACTTAACCTTTTCACCAATCATCAAGCATACAGAGCAATATTTCTCTAAAGAATCAGCAATGGTGTTAGCCACTAAGGTTTCATTTAAATCAAAACCTGAAACAATAAAATGCAAATTGGCTGCGGTAAATAAACGTGGCGCTTGCTCTCGACGCTCAGCTGAAATAAGAACCTCACAACCCACAATATTTTGCGCTTGGGATTGTAAACCACTGACAACATCTACTGAGCTACACCCTCCCGCCGCCATTAATACCAATTCCATTGGACTTGGAGCTTTATCCCCTCCATTACCATCCATGACTACACTATGACCGGAGCTAGATTGACCTAAAAAAGTCATATCTTCTACCCATTTTACTCGGGACTGCATCGCTTAATCCTTATTCAAACGCCCAATAATTGTCTCTAGTCTTATTGATTAAATAATGAATGTAAATCCTAATTCTCCGCCTTAATAACAACTTTTTTCCTCTCTAAAAATCGTCGTAATAATCATTACTTATCGCACCACTTAAAATTATCTCGCCGCATTGTGATCCTGTGCACAGTTATCCATATGAAATGAACGAATCTACTAGATCAATATCAAGAAAAAGGCGCAGAAAAAGGATACACTCTAACTTATTCAAGTTAGCTTGCAGCCCAGCGGCTGAATGGATACCCTATCAGTAGGCAGTTTTTTTTCTCGTGATAAAAGTTAGAAAAGAAACCAATGCTGTTGGGCAACAAATGCAGAGGAAGTTAGTAATATGGTTCCAGGTAAACCGCAAACAGATCCAACTTTAGAGTGGTTTCTTTCCCATTGTCATATTCACAAGTACCCATCGAAAAGTACGCTGATCCACGCAGGTGAGAAAGCAGAAACGTTGTACTACATTGTGAAGGGTTCTGTTGCTGTACTAATCAAGGATGAAGAAGGTAAGGAAATGATCCTTTCTTACCTAAACCAAGGTGACTTTATTGGTGAGCTTGGCTTATTCGAAGAAGATCAAGAGCGTACTGCTTGGGTTCGTGCGAAAAGTCCTTGTGAAGTAGCAGAAATTTCATTCAAAAAATTCCGTCAGTTAATTCAGGTTAACCCTGATATTCTGATGCGCTTATCTGCTCAAATGGCAAGTCGCCTACAAGTGACAAGCCAGAAAGTAGGTGATTTGGCATTCTTAGATGTTACAGGTCGTATCGCACAGACATTGCTAAATCTTGCAAAACAACCAGATGCAATGACGCACCCTGATGGCATGCAGATTAAGATCACTCGTCAAGAAATCGGTCAAATTGTTGGCTGTTCTCGTGAAACAGTGGGTCGTATTCTAAAAATGCTTGAAGAGCAGAATCTAATCTCTGCTCACGGTAAGACGATTGTTGTTTACGGTACGCGTTAATTTTTAACGTCTTTAACCGTACGAAAAAAGCCGCACACTGTTGCGGCTTTTTTATTTCTTATTGATTAATAATCCACCCCATAAATACCTTTAAAAAGTGTGTCATTAATGCCATTAATTAACTTGTATTGCTCAAATTAAATGCTAAATTCAAGCAATGAATGGACTTCATCTTTTTTTGGTTTTTATATGGATATTGAACGTTTTGCCCCGAATAGCTACACCACTGTACCTGGCGCTATCGCTCCTCAACCTACAACTATTGAGATGACAGGCTTTAGTGACCGTCGTTGTTATTTAGAACAGCAAACAGGTTTACGTCGCTGTCCTGTTGAAGACAGTGGTATTTGGGGATCTCCCCTCGATAATTAACAGATTTAAAAAAAGCAGCCAATTGGCTGCTTTTTATTGCATTGTTTACACTGTTCAAGAGTTATAAGTACTTTCAAAGATCTTATCTGCCGAAGCTTCTACAAATCCGGTATAAATCTCACCATCTGGCTGTAAATAACGTTTAGCAAACTCATAAAATCCGCCAGAGACCAACATCTCACCATCAGAAAACGTGACCATGACTTTATCAGCCATGGTTGCTGATTGCTCTAACATCACAGTAGGATCGCCTTTTACCGCACCTCCCGCCTGATTAATGTCAAAACCACTTGATTCGAGAAAATGGTTCACTTCAGAAATTTCATTAAATTGCTCAAGCTGATTAATATCAACAGTAAAATGATTAGCACCAAAACCATGCGCTGCCACCCACCCTGCATATTCACTTTCTGCATTTAAAAACTGATAACTATCACGGCTTAATTGCCATGGTTTACCTTGAGAAAGAAAAGCAGGATCAGCAAAATAAGCATCATCAACTTGATCGACAAGCTGACGTACTTCTGTTTGTAACTCTGTTGAACATAATCCTAATTGCAGTTCACTAATAAATACTTTAGGCGCAGAAGGATCGGGATGTTCAAAGTGCTCTGCATATAACTTTTTCGCTTTGAAATGATATCGACCTTTGGGTTTATAACCTACCGCAATAAATGGAGCCGCTAATCTTGCTAAACCACATTTAGGTAGTGCAAAGGTACGCAACGCAATATGATCATTTCTAAGTGGCGCATCTTCGGTAAGTAATTGCCGAATATTCAGCGCTGAAGGGCATAATCGCTGAGTATAATCTTGCCATAACGCGGTAAATAATTGTTCCATGCTGCACAATCCTTACTGTAAGTAATACAGTGAACCTATTAGTCTCAGAGTGAAATACCCGGAGATAACTGCTCAGGTAAGCATGTTGCCTCACCTTCCATTGATGCCATTGGGTAAGCACAATAATCAGCAGCGTAGTAAGCACTTGGGCGTAAATTACCAGATGCTCCTGGGCCACCAAACGGTGCATCTCCACTCGCTCCCGTTAACTGGCGATTACGATTTACAATCCCCGCGCGAATATGATCAATAAAATATTGCCATTCACTATCATCGGTTGATACAAGCCCGGCTGATAAGCCATAACGGGTGTCGTTCGCAAGACACACAGCTTGAGCAAGATCTTGATAACGCACTACCTGCAATAATGGGCCAAAGTATTCTTCATCGGGTAAATTTTCGATATTCGTAACATCAACGATCCCAGGTGTAACCACCGCCCCCTGTCCGCGCTTTGCCTCTACCAATACTTCGCCACCAAGCGATACTAATTGTCGTTGAGTTTGCACAATATTGTCTGCGGCTTGACGGGAGATTTGAGGCCCCATAAACGGCGCAGGCTCGGCAAATGGTCCATCGACCACAATCGCTTTGGTTGCTTCCACTAAAGCTGCCAACAACGCATCCCCTTCGCTACCCAAGGGTAAGTATAGTCGGCGAGCACAAGTACACCGTTGTCCTGCGCTGATAAAAGCAGATTGTAAAATGGTATAAACGGTAGCATTGAGATCACCATAAGCATTGGAGATCACCATGGGGTTATTCCCCCCCATTTCTAATGCCAGCATCTTGCCCGGTTGACCTGCAAATTGGCGATGCAGAATATGCCCAGTATTAGCACTGCCCGTAAATAATAAACCATCAATATCTTTTGAAGCGGCGAGTGCCTCTCCAGTTGGGCGGGCTCCCTGCACAAGATTAATAACCCCATCAGGTAATCCTGCTTGTTGCCAGAGTTTCATTACAACTTCAGCCGTTTTAGGCGTTAATTCAGAAGGTTTGAATACCACCGTATTACCTGCAAGCAATGCAGGTACGATGTGGCCATTGGGTAAATGACCGGGGAAATTATAGGGCCCAAATACAGCCATCACCCCTAATGGTCTATGACGTACAATCGCTGTCGTACCTGCGATATCTTTCTCGCGTTGGCCTGTCCGTTCATGATAAGCACGTAACGAAATCGCCACTTTCCCTACCATTGCTGCTGCTTCTGTTCGAGTCTCCCATAACGGTTTACCCGTTTCTTCTGCTATCGTAATGGCAATTTTTTCACTATTGTCCTTCACCAACTCGGCAAATTGTTCCACGATGGCTTGGCGCTCAACAAGGGAAGTATGACGCCATTGAAGTAACGCTGCACGCGCAGCATTCACCGCTTGCGAGACTTGCTCACTTGTCGCGGCTCGGCCTTGCCAAATCACTTCATCAGTAAAGGGGTTGAGCGATGCCATCTCATCACCTAAACCATCAACCCATTGACCCGCAATCCATTGACTCATACTTTTCTCCCCTCTTTATATTCGTAGTTTTACAGCTCAATAAAGCGCACAGGCTCACCGGTATTAACCATGAGAGTATCAGCGACCTCTTGCGTCATAACCACGGTTTGCGCTTTATCATTGATTTCCAGTGGGCTCGCAACCGCACGAAAATCAGTAAATGATGTATTCGCCACTAGGCACTGCTGTTCACTTTGATGATCGTTAATTTCAACGATATAACGCTTTGAGTGGCGAACCGTTTCAACATTACGTACATCACATTCAACCGTCGGGCCTGCATCAAAAATATCGACATAACCACGGCATGAAAAACCTTCATTTTCTAGCAAACGTAATGCAGGACGCGTGTTGTCATGAACTTGACCTATAACCGCTTGGGCTTCTTTGCTCAGTAAATTGACGTATATCGGAAGTTTAGGCATTAAGTCCGCAATAAAGCCTTTTGCTCCGATCCCCGTTAGATAGTCAGCATGAATAAAATCAATCGAGAAAAAGTTATCTTTTAGCCATTGCCAAAAAGGTGAGTTCCCTTCTGCATCGGAAACACCGCGCATTTCAGCAAATACCACATCGGCGAAACGATGACGATGCTCTGCCATCATTAAAAAGCGCGCTTTAGACAATAGACGACCATTTAAACCTTCACGCCATGGTGTACGTAAAAATAACGTGCAAAGCTCGGTATCTCCGGTGTAGTGATTACCTAATGTCAGTAACTGTACGGTATTGTGTACCCCTAATCGACGCGAGGCATGAACCACAGTACTTAGATGATAGTTATAAAAAGGGGCTTCTAAGCCAATCGCCGCTTCAATGGCTGTGGTGCCTGCTATCTCGCCGGTATCTGTATCTTCAGCGACCATCAGGTAGCCTTCATCCTCTGGGCGAACGACATGTTTGGCAAAGCTGCGCTCTGAATGAGCAATGCGGTTACGAAGCATTTCTTCGTTAACAGGTAATGAAGTAAAACCATGACCTGATTCTTCAGCGCACTGCATGAGTGCAGAATAATCATCAGCGATGATAGGACGAATAACCAGCATCGACTTCCCTCCTGATGCAGGTAGTGACTATTGTCACTAACTAGATGGATAACAATAAGTCTTATAAGATAACTGGCAGTCGTTCCTCAACTGCCAGCAGCAATGCAAAGTAGAATTACTCGGCGTTATAGAGTGTTGCGATAGCGCGTTCTAGACGAGCCATACCTTCATCCACATCGGCTTTTTCAATCACTAGCGATGGCGTAAAGCGCACAACACTCGTACCAGCAACTAGCATCATTAAGCCTTCTTTGCCAGCTTGAACAAGAATGTCACGTGCACGACCTTGCCACTCTTCTGTGAGAGACGCTCCCAGCAGTAAACCTTTACCGCGGATCTCAGCAAAAATTGGGTATTTAGCATTAATCGCTGTCAGCCCTTCACGGAACCACTGTTCACGCTCTTTCACGCCAGCTAGAACATCGGGTTTACTCACTTCATTAATTACCGCTTCTGCGACAGCGCATGCTAACGGATTACCGCCATACGTTGAACCATGAGTACCGACTTTTAAATGTTCTGCTAATGCTGTTGTGGTAAGCATTGCGCCAATTGGGAAACCACCACCCAGTGACTTAGCCGTCGTTAAAATATCAGGTGTTACACCTAAACCTTGATAAGCATAAAAATCACCGGTACGACCATTGCCAGTTTGGACTTCATCAAATATCAATAGGGCTTGGTGCTTATCACATAACTCACGCACGCCCTGAACAAACTCAACGCTCGGGCTAACCAAACCACCTTCACCTTGCAATGGCTCCATCATCACCGCACAAGTTCGCTCAGACATAATCTCAGCTAAAGCTGATAAGTCATTGTAAGGAATATGCGTTACCGCTTGAGGTTTAGGGCCAAAACCATCTGAGTAAGCTTCTTGCCCACCAACAGTAACGGTGAAAAAAGTACGACCGTGAAAGCCTTGATGAAAGGCAATAATTTGATCTTTTTCAGCACTAAACTTATCGACCGCATAACGGCGAGCCAATTTCAGTGCCGCTTCGTTAGCTTCAGCTCCCGAGTTAGCAAAAAAGACTTTGTCAGCAAAACATAACTCAGTGAGTTTTTTCGCTAAACGCAATGCAGGTTCATTAGTTAACACATTACTTAAATGCCATAACTTATCGGCTTGATCTTTTAATGCATTAACCATAATTGGATGGCAATGACCCAGACAACTCACCGCAATTCCACCGGCAAAATCGACATATTCACGATCATGTTGATCCCATACTCGCGCACCACTGCCACGTACTGGGATCTCAGCCATAGGTGAATAACAAGGTACCATTACCTCATCAAATAAATTACGTTCTACTCTTTGCTCTGTAGTCATCACATTATCCTTCTGTGTATAACGCTATAATCATAGTATTTACATTTTATTAACCTTTGCCAATAGCAGAATATTTTTTTTGCTCTTTGGCAACGATGCTTTTTTTAATAAAACTGACATAGTTATGCGTTATCTCGGCAAGTTTATTAACCAACAAAGACAAAAAGGTGTGTTTCCTATCAGGAAATGAATAGCACAGAGAAATATGCTAGTGAATAGCTTTGCAATTTCAACAAATGAGAGTTGGAAATATAAAAATAGAAGATGTGTGGTTGATATCGCGATTTTAAGACAGGAATATAATAAAAATCGCGATTTAATTCGAAATCTAGCGCTTAAGAAAGTTGGCTAATAAGGCGTGCCCTTGCTCCGTTAGAATACTCTCGGGATGAAATTGCACCCCTTCTAACGGCAATGTTTTATGAGCGATCCCCATAATTTCATCAAGTTCCCCTTCACGCTCAGTCCATGCTGTAATGTTAAAGCAATCTGGCAGCGTATCTTGTTTAACGACTAAGGAATGATAACGAGTCACTGTTAATGGATTATTTAACCCTTCAAATACACTGGTATTATTATGCTTGATCGGAGAGGTTTTACCATGCATCACTTGCCTTGCTCGTACCACATCCCCACCAAAAGCTTGTGCTAACGATTGATGACCTAAGCACACGCCTAAAATAGGCAATTTACCTGCGAAGTATTCAATGGCTTGTAGTGATATACCCGCTTCATTTGGGGTACAAGGTCCAGGAGAGATGACTAAATGGGTGGGTGCTAGCGACTCAATACCTGCGAGATCAATCTCATCATTACGGACAACCTTAACCTCAGCGCCTAACTCACAAAAGTATTGATACAGGTTATAAGTAAATGAATCATAGTTATCAATAATTAACAGCATATATCTACAGCAACCTTTTCTATTCTGCGCCCTATTGTGCAACACATCACTAGAAACGCAAACCATAAAAAAAGCAGAGCAAATGCCCTGCTTAATCTATCTATCGTTACTCGTTAGTAAGGGCGAGCAACAAAGCCTACCGCTTGGTATGCTTTTTTCAGCACTTCAGCCGCACGTGCAGAAGCTTTTTCAGCACCTTGCTTCATTACGCTATCAAGGTAAGCACGATCAGCACGAATACGATGGTATTCAGCTTGTACTGGCTCAAGCATAGCAACTAATGCTTCACCGACATCTTTCTTAAATGGGCCATACATTTCAACGCCTGCATATTGTGCTTCAATTTCAGCATACGTCTTGCCTGTTGCGCCTGAATACAGACCCATTAGGTTTGAGATCCCTGCTTTGTTCTCGGTATCAAATGCAATGCGTGGTGGTGTTTCTGCATCAGTTTGTGCTTTGTTAACCTTCTTAAGAATCGATTTTGGATCTTCCAACAAAGTGATCACGTTCTTACGGTTATCATCAGACTTCGACATTTTCTTAGTCGCGTCTTGTAGGCTCATGACACGCGCACCAACCGATGGAATGTACGGCTCAGGAATTTGGAAAATTGGACTTTCTTCTGTGCCATACAAATTATTAAAACGTGTAGCAATATCACGAGCTAACTCTAAGTGTTGCTTCTGATCGCTACCTACAGGTACTTGATGTGCGCCATATAATAAAATATCAGCTGCCATCAATACTGGGTAACCGAATAAGCCCACGTTTACATCATTCGCATGACGCGCTGATTTGTCTTTAAACTGCGTCATACGACTTAGCTCACCCATTTGGGTGTAACAGTTTAATAACCAGCCTAGTTGAGCATGCTCCGGCACATGTGACTGAACAAATAACGTGCTCTTTTGTGGATCAACACCCACCGCTAAACAAATCGCTAATGCATCTAATGTTGCTTCATGCAGCGCTTTAGGATCTTGACGTACTGTGATGGCATGCAAATCAACCACACAGTATTGGCAATCGTAATCGTCTTGCATCTGTTCCCACTGACGCAGCGCACCTAGGTAGTTACCAATACTTAATTCACCAGAAGGCTGTACGCCACTTAATACAATGGGTTTACTCATGATCAGACAATCCTGTTAGTTTCTTATTCATAGAAAAGCGAGAGGCATACTCCCGCTTTTTACTTTGTTAGCCAGTGTACACTGGAATGTACTAGTCGCCTAGTTTAACCACATTTGCTAATTGCTTGAAGTAATCGCACACAACATCAGGTGCACTCTCTGCAATAGGCTGACCGTAGTTATAGCCGTAGGTTAAACCCAACGAATGACATGTTGCAGCCTTTGCTGCCAAGATATCATTGCGAGAATCACCCACCATTAACATCTCAGACGCGGCAATATTGTGTTTTTCCATTAACCAATGCAGTGCATAAGGATCTGGTTTTTTCAGTGGGAAAGTATCGCCACCAATCACATCAACAAAATACTCGCTGATGCCATGCTCTTCAAGTAAATGCGGGACAAATTGCGACGGTTTATTGGTTACAATCGCCATTGACATACCCGCTTGATGAAATGCAGCGAGTGTCGCTTTTACGTCGGCATACAATGCACTTTTTACATGACCGCCAAGCTCGTAGTAGTGATCAAATAATTGGCGAGCTTCTTTTTGTAGCTCTGGATCAATCGTTGGATCGACATCAACACTTCGGCTTAATGCGCGACCAATTAAAATATCAGCACCATTACCGATCCAAGTGGTAACTTGCTCTACGGTCACGCCTTCTCGTCCAAGGTGACGCATCGTTTTATCAGCAGCATCTGCTAAATCAGGTACGCTATCGAGTAATGTGCCATCTAAATCAAACGCTATAAACTTGATGTTTTCAAATACCATTAGCATTTAGCCTCAGCTAATTCTGCGCGCATTTTGTCTATCGCGACTTTATAATCAGGTTCATTAAAAATGGCAGAGCCCGCGACAAACATATCTGCGCCAGCAGCTGCAATTTCTCGAATATTATCAACTTTCACGCCACCATCAATTTCAAGACGAATATCACGGCCTGATGCATCAATACGTTTACGAACTTCACGTAGTTTATCAAGTGTTGCTGGAATAAAAGATTGACCGCCAAAGCCTGGATTCACTGACATCAATAAAATCATATCGACTTTATCCATAATGTAATCAAGGTGGTGGAGTGGCGTTGCCGGATTAAAAACCACACCCGCTTTACAACCATGTTCTTTGATCAGTTGTAAAGTACGGTCAACATGATCTGACGCTTCAACATGAAACGTGATCATCGTTGCGCCTGCTTTAGCAAAATCAGGAATAATGCGATCCACCGGTTTTACCATTAAATGCACATCAATCGGTGCGGTAATACCGTAGTCACGAAGAGCCTTACAGATAGGCGCACCAAACGTTAAATTAGGCACGTAATGATTATCCATAACATCAAAGTGAATAACGTCTGCACCCGCAGCTAACACCTTGTCAACGTCTTCACCCAAACGTGCAAAATCAGCCGATAAGATAGATGGAGCAATCAAGAAGTCCTTCATGTACTTGCCTCTCTTCGATACACAAAACCTGATACTTGGAAAACCAAGCTCAATAAATTGCCATAATTCTACCCGAACCGTGAAATATTGTCCCAATGGATTTATTTATTACTTCAGTTGTTCAAAATGATGAGACAAGCCACTACACTCAGTAAAAAGGGGAAGAAGAAGAGGCTAGATGAATATAGCTAAGTCAAAGAAAAGCACACCATTACAAGTTATTGTGAGTGTGTTAGCGGCATTATTTGGCGTTCAATCAGATAATAATCGGCAGCATGATTTTAAGCAATCAAGCCCATGGTCATTTATTGTTGTGGGGATTGTGGTTATTGGCGCAATGATTATGGCAATCATTGCCGTTGCGCAATGGGCAACGGCGATCTAATTATTCTTCTTCAGAAGCAAACGCGGGCGCCTGCTCTGTGCTTGAAACAGAGAATAAAGCTAACAGCTCATCGACCTTATTGCGCCCACTACCATTGCGGCTAATGGTACGTTTTACTTTAACCACAGAAAGATCTGCTCCTGTGTATAAACGACGCGTTAGTGCAGTATCGTGGTTAGAAATCAACACCGCTATATCTCGCTCTGCTGCCGCTTTTTCTGCAACGTCAGCAAGGGTGGCCTGATCATCTAAGCTAAAGCCATTACCAGAATAAGAGGTAAAATTAGCCGTGCTAGATAATGGCGCATAAGGCGGATCGCAGTACACCACACACCCTTTTCTCGCGCGTGAAAATGTTTGGAGATAACCTTCACAGACAAACGTAGCTCGTTTTGCTTTTTCCGAGAAATAATACATTTCAGCTTCAGGGAAATAAGGTTTTTTATACGAGCCGAACGGCACATTGAAGCCACCTTTTTTGTTATAACGACATAAGCCGTTAAAACCATGGCGGTTCATGTATAAGAAATACAATGAGCGTAAATACGGATCATCACTCGCATTAAATTCTTCACGAATTTTCAAATACGCTTCTTTATTATTGTATTCAGGCGTGAAAAGTTTACGTGCATCTTCAATATAGCGTTCAGGCTCATGCTTGAGGATGTTATAAAGATTGATCAGATCAGGGTTGATATCGGCCAATAAGTAATGGTCGTAATCGGTATTAAGAAAAACCGACCCCGCCCCAACAAAAGGCTCAACCAATTTACGCGCAGGCGGTAGATGTCGTTTAATATCCTCAACGAGAGAGTATTTACCCCCAGCCCATTTTAGGAATGCACGATGCTTTTTCATTAAGCTAAACCCACCAACACTAGCAATATTGTCACGAAAGGTCGCGGATTGTACCTCATTTCTACCCTCTACCGATACCAATTCACGTAAATAACTGCCCTCACAGCTTTATTTTCAACGTTCTATTTCTTGTTGAATTTTTCGATATGATTTAGGCCACGGGCTTAACGCTTTTAATTGCTTCGGTAAGGCTTTTATTGCCGAGCGTGCCCGAGTCGCTGTTGTGTAATCACCCGAAATTACAATAAACCATATTTTGTCGTCTCGACGTGTTTTATAAATACGAGCGGAAGACTGGATTTTATTCTTTTCAACAAAGGCTTTAGTTTCATTCCAGCTTATCGAAGCAGACAATTGAATAGCATAATGCCTTTTATTTATCGCGAGTATAGAGGCCGTATTAGCAAGCTTAATCGGCGTTTGAACAGCCCCCTCTTTTTTCGGCAGTCGCGGTTTACTATCTGACTTTGCAATCATTGTCGTTGCAGAGAGCTTTAGTTTGGGCTCTGTTATCTTAACAGCAGATGCAGGTAAAGCGCTTGAATCATGTGACTTAATACTAGTCGCTGACGAGCTTTGGGCTTTTACGTCAGTCTCATCTTCGAGTGTTACCGCATTGCCTGTTGTGGCTTGCTGACGAGTCTGTGTCGCTACACCATCAGATATAACAGGCTCACTTTGAGCAGGTACGTCTAGCACCTCTTGGGTAAATTCTTTGGCAGCACTTTCGCCTGTACCACCAACACGTTGCTCATCAAGTATCGCATCAATCAGTGGTGATGGTACAACTACCCGTTGCGCTACATTTTCAGCACGCCCCACCGTCAGCCCTTCACTATGGATCTCTGTTGGTAATGGCGTTTCATCAATAACGATACCTGTACTCTCGATGGTATCGGCCACAATAGGCTCAGCCTTAGATGCAAGAAAAGTCTCACCAGACGTAACTTTCGTTGTCTTTGTGCCTTGTAATGCCTTAAATCCAAACCATCCCACAATGCTGATACACACTATGGCAATCAACCCTATTAACAGTTGCGCCGGGGGTAAACGTCGTGATCCTTGACTCATCGCAGTCACGTCCTGTTGTGGTAATTGTTGTAATGCACCAGGGCGAGGTTCAACTCTAGCTAATCGTGACTTAATGTCTCGTCGATGCTGACTTCCGAGTTGCTCATCATTGAGTAACATCTCGCTAAACTGACTAATTTCATTAGGGCTTAACTCACTAATGTCTAACTCAAGTAAGGCCGGCCCTATTGTACGAACAATATCGCCGAATGGCTGAGTGATGGCATTAGGATCAGCAAAGAGCAATACATTAATTTGCCAACCAGAATGCATTTCTGTTTGACGAACCAGTGCCCATAATTCAGCAAGTAATTCAGGCGCTAAAAAGTGTGCATTATCAATAATAATAACGAAGTTGATCTTTTCAGGCAGTAAATGCTCAGCACTTTGACTTAACGAATCTTGCTCGTTAAACATTGGGGTTGAATGAAATTGTTGCAGTAGCAGTGTTCGTTGTTGCAGCAGTGTTTGATCATCTGTGCACGTCAGCAATGCTTGTTCAGCATGTTGGGCATAGTTTTCGAGGTATTGATGTGCAAGCCATGTTTTTCCTGAGCCCTGCGTACCATTCAATAAAATAAGATGAGAGCTAAATCGAGTAATAAATTGTACTCGAGAGAGCAACTGGATCTGGCTATCCAGATCCAAGTTTTTTGCCTCTAGTGTGCTACGCATGAATAACCACGACTTAGTGATTAATCACATCCCGCAATACTTCATGTGTCACGTTAGACACGACTTCAGCACTGCCAATGGATGTCGGTAGAACCAATCGTAGCTGGCCTGATAATACCTTTTTATCGCGCATCATGTGCTTAATAAAATCATCGAAGCCCATTGTTTCAGGTGCGATTACCGGTAGCTTTGCTCGCTCATGCAGTCGAATAATTCGCGCTACATCGTCATCACTAATAAGGCCTTGTATTGCCGCAGTTTTAGCCGCTAGTACTGTGCCTGCCGACACCGCTTCGCCGTGCAGCCAGTTACCATAGCCCATCTCTGCTTCAATCGCATGACCAAATGTATGACCGAGATTAAGTAAAGCTCGTACACCTGATTCTTTTTCATCAGCCGCAACAACATCTGCCTTAATTTGACAACAACGTGCAATGGCATAACACAATGCATCGTTATCGAGTGCTTGTAAGCGTTCAATGTTGTCTTCTAACCAGACAAAAAAGTCGTGATCGGCAATAATGCCATACTTGATCACTTCAGCCATTCCCGCTGCAAACTCACGTTCAGGTAGGGTTTGTAAGCAGTGATTATCAATCACTACCGCTTTGGGCTGATAAAAAGCGCCTATCATATTTTTACCCAATGGATGATTCACTGCGGTTTTGCCACCAACAGATGAGTCCACTTGAGAAAGTAATGTTGTAGGTACTTGAATAAAATCTACGCCACGTTGATAACTTGCAGCAGCAAAGCCCACGACATCACCAATGACACCGCCACCGAGCGCTACAATCACAACATCACGACCATAATTACCATCAAGTAAGAAAGTCATGATTTGATTAAAAGTCTCTAACGTTTTGTATTGTTCACCATCAGGGAGAGAAAGTAATGCCACTTGGCACTCTAATGAACTGATGGTTTCCATTACCTGCTGTGCATACAGCGGGGCAACAGTTTCGTTACTGACCACTACCACCCGCTTTCCCGCAGGAATCGCAGATGCAAACAACGCCGAGTTGCAAAACAACTCGGCGCCAATTGAAATAGGGTAGCTTCTGTCATCTAAATTGACATTGATCCGTTCCATGGTCAGCTTCTCTCTTTTTGTTGATTAACGCTCTTCTAGCATTTTGATGATTTGGTTCGCCACTACCTTCGCACTTTGATCATCAGTGCGAACAACGTAGTCAGCGACTTCTTCATATAATGGATTGCGCTCTTCTGCAAGTGCTTCCAGCACTTCACGAGGCGTATCAGTTTGAAGTAGAGGACGCTTTTTATCGCGTTGAGTTCGAGCAAGTTGCTTCTCGATAGTCGTCTCTAGATAAACTACGATACCACGTGCAGAAAGGCGATTACGGTTCTCTTTAGTTTTAACAGAACCACCACCTGTTGCCAGAACAATGCCTTGCTCTTGTGTTAGATCGTCGATAACGGCTTCTTCGCGAACACGGAACCCGTCTTCACCTTCCACATCAAAGACCCAACTAATATCAGCACCTGTACGTTCTTCAATAACTGTATCTGAGTCAAAGAATTCCATATGCAGCTGCTGTGCAAGGTGTCTACCAATAGTGCTTTTGCCGGCACCCATTGGGCCGACCAAGAAAATATTTCGTTTTTCAGCCATTTTTAGCAATTTTACGCGCGGTTAATAAAACGACACCACCCGCAGGCTCTATTTAATTAATAAGCCCGAGGCGCCAAGTTCCTCACATATAATTCGTGATAAGACAGAAAATTATCTCAGGACTGATAGCTACATTGCAAGCGCTAGTCACTCCTAATCAGTATTTTATTATGCCTGTCCTACCCAAAGAGGTCGCCATAATGGCTCAGCAGCGGTCTAAGGTCAATCGTAATAACCTTGTAATTCCGCTATTGCTGAGCATGAATATGGCAAAATAATAATTATATAGTCCAAAAAAACAACGGATGGAACTAATTTAATAAGGATCCATCCGCTGCTATAACAGTGTAGCTAAATTTTTAAGGTTTGTTGATTACCAGTAAAGACTACTGAATAACAATTTTAGGTGTCACAAAGATAAGTAATTCACGCTTACCCATTTGTTCCATTTTATGACGGAATAATGCACCTAATACTGGAATATCACCCAATAACGGTACTTTACGTGTCACGTTGGTCATACTGTGTTGGTAAATACCGCCTAAAACCACTGTCTCGCCATTATTTACCAGTACTTGAGTACCAATACGCTGAGTATCAATAGAAATCGCAGTGCCCGTACCGGTAGGGACATCTTCACCCTTGTTATCTTGAGTCACTTCAAGATCTAACACGAGTTTATCATCCGGTGTAATTTGTGGTGTAACCATTAAGCTCAGTACTGCTTTTTTAAACGATACCGATGTTGCACCACTGGATGACGCTTCTAAATACGGAATTTCTGTACCTTGCTCGATATACGCCGTCTTCTTATTAGTGGTCATCAAACGAGGACTAGAGATAATTTCTGCTTTATTTTCAGTCTGTAACGCCGAAAGCTCTAAATCAAGTAAGATATTACCTAACTTTGCAACCTGGAACGCTATTGAAGCGGCACCTGCGCCAGCACCTAGATTAACGTTAAGAAAATCATCAACGCTTGTACCTTCACCCAATAAGCCAGAGCTTGCTAAGTTACCTTCAATTGAACCGCCAACAGTGGTATCGCCATTCACTTTCGAGACCCCCCAACGCACACCAAGCTCATCAATATCACCTTCATTAATGGTGACAATACGCGCTTCGATTTGTACCTGCTTAACCGGAATATCAAGTGATGACACAATATCTTTGATACTACGAATATTATCAGGGGTATCTTTGATGATAAGTGCATTGGTACGCTCATCAACATGCAATGAACCACGTTCAGAGAGCATCCCAACACCATCAGTACTGCCGCTTAAAAGCTCTGCAATGTCCGTTGCTTTCGCATAGTTCACTTGAATCAAATCAGAACGCAGGCTCAACAACTCTTGTTGCTTACGCTTCGCTTCCATTACCTGATGTTCGCTTGCTGTGAGTTCCGCTTTAGGGGCAACCAATAACACAGAACCACGCACTCGCTTATCTAAGTCTTTTGATTGCAGAATAATATCTAACACTTGCGGCCAAGGTACATCATCAAGACGTAGCGTGACATTACCACTAACCGAATCCGAGACAACCAAGTTAAAGTCGTTATAATCAGCAATTAGCTGCAGAACATTACGCACAGGGATATCTTGGAAGTTAATTGAAATCGGCTTGCCTTTGTAATTGATCTTGGCGTTAGAGCTGGTGCCTTTTACCGCTTTTTTCACACGCTTTTCAATGATCACTTCAAGACGCTTACCACGAAGATTGTAATCATAATCGTAACTGCCTTTCATAGTGAAAATTAAGCGCGCACCGTTCGATACACGCATAGTTTCTATACTATTAACAACCGTTGCAAAATCAACGACATCAAGCGTATAAATCATGTCATCTTTAAGTACAGTATCAAAAATATCTAACTGCAGTTTGTTACCATTACGACGTAAATCAACTAACGACTGCGGCTTATCTAAACGAACGGTTAATACCCCTCGTCCTTTTCCATCACGACGAAAATCAATAGCTTGAATCTGATTATCAATCATTCCAGCTGCAGGTATAGCAGCAACACTCGGAAAAGCTAATACCCCACAGCATAACAGCCAAAGTGTTGCTAGATACTGGCGGCTTAACATCCACACATTCCCTTTCATAACTTATCCTTGATTACTGCTGAACTAGCGCCAGTTTAGTCGGTCGTTTAAGCCAACATCCTTTGCCATCTGGTAATGTTTCTTCGATTTCAATTACTTTGTCGCTAACTGTAAGTACCTTGCCGCGATTAAGACCAATATATTGACCGGGCTTAATTTTCATCAAGTCGCCTTCAGGTGTAAAAACTAGTCCCCAAAGTTGCTTTTTGTTTCCAATTGCCCCTTTCATTGAGAGTTTTTCTAACGCAAAGTTTTCAAGTTTACTGAGTTGACGATCAAGTTGTGGTTGCCAACACTCGCCCGTCTCTTTCTTGGCCAGCAACTGCTCTGGAATTGGTTTAACAAACGGTACTCGTTTGCTGGTCATTACAAACTTTTCAGCCTCAAAGACAAAAGGCTCAGGCAAAGGCTTAACTCGCGCTTTTGCTTCGTTATGGGTCATTGCGATAAACTCTGCGACAGAATCATCATTTGCCTGACACCCCACTAAACCAATAACAATAGGTAATAACCACACTACTTTTTTCATAGCTTAGCCCTCATCACTATTGTTCTTTTCTTGGCTTGGTGTCTTGAAACGATAGGTCGTTGCAGAGACTTTCAAAGACAAGGTTTCATCAGGCTGACCTAACGGCTTAACGCGACTTAACTCAGCATTGTTTAAGTTAACAATACGAGGCAAGCTCGCAACGGCTTCCGCAAACTTACCAATTTGCTCGTAATTCCCCGTCAACTGCATATTGATAGGTAATTCGTAATATAACTCGTGCTCAACTCTGGGTGCCCATTTGATTGATTGAAACACCAAACCATTGTTGACACCGATATCATTAATTCCCGCGAGCAAACTCGCTAGTTCTTGCTCTTCCGGCAACTGCTCAATCATTTCATTGTAACGGCGGTTTAATTCTGCAACTTGCTCTTTAACCCGAGGCAGTGCAGCGACTTGTGAAGCTCGACTGACTAGCTGGGACTTAAGGGTCTGCTCTTTTTGTTTCATTTGCTCAAGCTGATCATTTTTAGGGCTAACCCAATACCAATAACCAAACGCGCTTAACGCCACAGCCAAGACCGTTGCCACAATACATTGAGGCAGCAAAGGCCATTCAGTGATTTCATCTAATTCAAGTTCTTGCCAATCAGCCATATCACTTCCCCTTATTAATGTCTTTTTTTGCGACTTTATTTACTTTTGGTTGCGCAAAAGAAGGCACAGTTAAATCAAAAGAAGCATTGAACTGAGAAAGCTGTTCAGACTGACTACCTTTGGTTGTCACCAATGAATGCATATCAACATTAATGAACCATTTAGATTGCTCTGCCCCACCCAGTAATGCGGCTAAGTGACCGTTAGAATCCCCCACCCCTTTAATGCCGACTCGTTGTGAGTTCAAATTTAATGATTCAAGATAGACACCGCCAGGTACAACATTCGGTAATTGATTCAATAACTGCGTTGCGCGATTACGTGATTGTTGAATATCAGCAATCACGTTTAGCCTCAGCTGAATCGCTTTACGCTGCTCTTCTAACTTAGGTAGAAAGGCTAATCGTTTTTCGAGTAAATCAATTTCCTGTTGAAATTGGTCATTACGGGCTTGTTGCTGTTGTTGCTGCAAATCTAGGTATTGAACTACCCCATAATTCGCTAAAAACGCAACCAACACCGCAGAAGCCATAAGCCCAATAAAACGCTGTTTATGTTGCTTACGACGTTCTTCACGCCATGGCAGAAGGTTTAATTTATCGATCATGCCATCCCCCGTAACGCTAATCCGGTCGCGACAGCATATTGACTCGACATATCACTCGGTAATGTCACTTTCTTCGGCTGGCTAAAATGTTCAAACGGTTTGATCCAAACAACCTCTAGTCCCACTAACTGCTTTAATAGCGCATCTGAAATCAAGGACTGACAACCACCAGCAAGCCATAACCCTTTAATGCTACAGCGAGGATGTGTTGAGTTATAAAGCTGGATTTGGCGTTTTAATTGTTCAGCAAATTGCTCGGTAAAACGCTCAACAGTATTCTCTTCTTCAGCCTCTTGTTGATATGGAGAATCCTCAAATTGACTAGTACCAAAGCGAATTTCACGGTGGTAAGCATTGCTACCTTCCGGTTTCATGCAAAATTCTGTGTGGCATTTACCGACATCAACCAGTCCCCACTGCGTATACTGGCTGCCTATCTCAGCTAAATATTCGGTTAGCCATAACAATGCGTTGGTCTGTAATTCAACGACTTTTGGTTTAAAGCCAACTTTCTTTAAAACAGTAACGCGGCTATCGATGGTTTCTTTACGAGAAGCAAAGACTTGATATGGTGCTGTAGTGGCAGCTTCTGAGAAACGCTCACTCACCATGGGGAAGTAATCAAACCACAACTCTTCGACAGGAAAAGGGGACGCAGCGCCCAATGCTTGGACGATAGCAAACTCAGCCTCATCTTCATTGAGACTGGTATCGAGTTGAACAACTTTGCTGATAACAGCACTATCAGGTAAGGCTAAAGTAACGTTTTTGGCTTGCCACGGCAGTTGTTTCTTTAATTGACGTATTGCTGACAACAGCGCTGTCGCATTTACATTATGCTGTTCATTGATTACCGATTTGGTTAATTCAACTTCAGCGTATGCAGCCAATTCAAACTGATCTTTTTTCTGCTGTAGCGCCACAGCTTTTATGCTATGGCTACCAATATCTACCCCAATACTTAATGGGTTCCGAAACATCCGTGTTATGCTCCCATGTGGCGAAAAAACAAACTATTTCGAATAAACACCATCAACGGCATTAATTTTCTTTTTGTTATCTTTATACTAGTAATTAAAAGATAATGGATAATGACAATTAGCACGATGGCGTAACGGGAAATCTCAAGTGAAGTTCATAAAGCGATTACTAATACTTGCATTAATTTGCATAATTCTTGGAGTTGGTACTATTTTTGGCTTTTACCTGTATGTAAAGCCTGACCTTCCAGATGTAGCAACGTTAAAAAATGTCGAGCTGCAAACACCGATGCAGGTGTATAGCGAAGATGGTAAACTGATCTCACAGTTTGGTGAAAAGCGACGTATACCTCTTAAATTAGATCAAATTCCTCTTCTCATGCAGGAAGCTTTTATTGCGACAGAAGACAGTCGTTTTTATGAGCACCCAGGCGTCGATCCTATCGGTATTGCCCGTGCAGCTTTTGTCGTCTTGACATCAGGCTCTGCTCGTCAAGGGGCCAGTACTATTACTCAACAGCTCGCACGAAATTTCTTCTTATCCAATCAGAAGACAATCATGCGTAAAATCAAAGAAGCTTTCATTGCTATTCATATTGAAAAGCTACTGACTAAAGATCAAATTCTTGATCTCTATTTAAACAAAATTTACCTCGGCTATCGCGCTTATGGTGTAGGTGCAGCAGCGCAAGTCTATTTCGGTAAAACCGTTGATCAACTAACGTTATCTGAAATTGCAGTTATTGCGGGCCTGCCAAAAGCACCATCCACAATGAACCCAATTTATTCCATTGACCGAGCAACAACTCGTCGTAATGTTGTTTTAGGACGTATGCTTGAAGAGGGCTACATCACCAAAGCACAAATGGATGCTGCGCGCGCTGAACCTATAGTCTCTCACTATCATGGCGCAGAAATTCAACTTTACGCACCTTATGTTGCAGAGCGTGCTCGTGCATGGATGGTGGATCGCTATGGTCCGGCTGCGTATGAAAAAGGCATGAAGGTATATACGACCATCAATAGCAAACTTCAGCTTGATGCCCAGCAAGCCGCAGTAAACAACCTGCTAAGTTATGACCAACGCCATGGTTACCGTGGTCCTACAGCGGTTCTTTGGAAGCCAGGACAGCCGGCATTAAATGCCAATCAAATTGTAAATAAACTTCAAAATCAGCCTATCTATGGCAAACTTATCCCTGCTGTCGTAACGAAAGTTGATGGTAAAACCGCAGCTATCGTGACTAAAAATGGTGATATTGCCACTATCGATTGGAATGGTATGAAATGGGCTCGCAAATTCCTTTCTGACTCAAGTCAGGGTCCCGCTCCCCAAAAAGCCAGCGACATTCTTACTGCAGGTCAACAAATTTGGGTTCAACATAACCAAAATATTGTGAGTGATAAAACAGGCGGTGCTACAGTCACCACGAATCAATGGCTACTTAGCCAAGTTCCTGCAGCAAATACGTCTTTTGTTGCAATGTCACCCGAAAATGGTGCCGTGTTAGCAATGGTCGGTGGTTTTAACTACACCCGAAGTAAGTTCAACCGTGCAACGCAATCTATTCGTCAGGTCGGCTCTGGTATTAAGCCATTTATTTACTCTGCAGCCATAGAGAAAGGCTTAACCCTTGCTACTCTCATTAATGATGCGCCAATTACTAAGTGGGATAAGTGGCAAGGTACGGCATGGCGTCCTAAGAATGCTGATGGTAAATACGGTGGTCCTACCCGTGCTCGTATCGGCTTGGCTCGCTCAATTAACGTAATGGCAATTCGTGCACTACGTATTGCTGGGCTAGATTTCACCATTGATTATCTTACTCGTTTTGGTTTTAAACGTGCAGATTTACCTCGCGCAGAGCCTATTGCGCTTGGTGCTGGTAGTTTAACGCCACTGGAACTTGTACAAGGTTACTCTGTATTTGCTAATGGTGGTTATGCTGTTGAACCGTTCTTAATTAACAAGGTTGATAACAATGATGACCAGTTAATTTACTACGCTGATCCTGCCATTGTTTGTAACGATGCATGCCAAGCTAAAAATCCACAAGCGAAGATGCAAGTGGCAATGGCAACTGCTGTTGAAGATCATAAATTCGATCAATCAACAGATACCACAGCATCTACTACGGCAACTACTACGGCAACTAAAACAGTAACTACCACAGCGCCGACTGAAACAGAAAAACCAACGCCGGCAGATCTTGAAAAAGTAATATCTATGCCACCCGTTCGCTACGCACCAGAGGTGATCAGCGAGCAAAATGCGTTCCTTGTACGTGAAATGCTCAACAGTAACATTTGGGGTGAGCCAGGGCATCTATATGGGACAGGCTGGCGTGCAAGAGTACTAAAACGTCATGATATTGGTGGTAAAACAGGTACAACCAATAACGCGAAGGATGCATGGTACACAGGTTATGGCCCAAATATTGTGGCAACGACTTGGGTTGGCTTTGATGATCATCGCCGTGAATTAGGTCGCACTAGCTGGAATAATAATCTGGGTAAGAACCAAACAATCGGTGGTGAGTTCGGTGGTAATGCTGCACAACCTGCATGGATTAACTTTATGCGTCAGGCGTTGAAAAATACCCCTGAACAAGAAAAGCAAATTCCAAGTGATATTGTAAAAGTGCGTATTGACCGTGCAACAGGTCAGCTTTCAAACCGAAATGATGCAAGCTCAATGTATGAGTATTTCATTAAAGGTACTGAGCCGACACGCTCTGTACAGCAAGCGGTATCAGAGCAAAAATTTGATACAGAAACGGCTGAAGAGTTGTTCTAAACGCTGTTACATATATAAAAAGAGCGCTCATTGAGCGCTCTTTTTTTATTTCAGTAAACTAAACAGAGATTATGGCTGAGTATGTTTGGCAAAAACTTCTGGCATTTTTTCTTTGATCACTTCAGCTAGCTTTTCATATCGCGCTTTAAGTGGCGAGCCTGGACGATAGGCTAATGTGATCAAACGCGTTGGCTGAGGATGTTTCGCTGCGATATAACACACCCCATCACGGCAATGCTCTTTCGGGCTTGCTAATTGTGGTAGTAACGTAATGCCACTGCCCGCTGCAACCATGTTACGTAACGTTTCTAAACTGGTGGCTTTAAAGCGACCGTCATCACGCGCGCCTGCTGCAAAACAAAAACCAAGAGCTTGATTACGTAAACAGTGTCCGTCTTCTAGCATCAATAAACTTTCGCCGTGCAACAAAGACATATCAATATCTTTTTCACTCGCCCATTTATGTGTTTCAGGCACAGCTAACATCATCGGCTCATCATAGAGCGGCAACTCAATGAACGGTTCACTTTCTTTTACCGCAGCTAAAATAATGCAGTCTAATTTGCCTTCTTCTAACTGTTGTACCAATTGATGAGTTTGCGCTTCATGTAAAAAAAGTTCTAACTCAGGAAATGCTTCTTTCAAACTTGGGATAATTTGCGGTAGAAGGTACGGACCAACCGTTGGAATAAAACCAATATGCAGCGGTCCCGACATACTTTCTCCTTGCACACTAGCAAGTTCTGTAAGTATTTTGACTTCAAGCAACACTTTCTGCGCTTGAGCGACTAAACTCAGACCTGCGTCAGTGAACAATACTCGACGGCTAGTTCTTTCTAATAATGAAACACCTAGCTCATCTTCTAGTTTTCTAATTTGTCCACTTAATGTGGGCTGGCTGACGTAACAGGCTTCGGCTGCTTTACGAAAATGTTTGTGCTCAGAAAGAGCAACAAGATATTCCAGATCACGAATATTCATTAGCATGTCTTATAATAGGATTTGACTATTGAAACCATAGCAGTAAACGATTGGAGCTATCAAGAGTAAAGTTACATAATAACTACAGTAAACGGAGCAAGTGATTAAACACTCCGATTACATCAGACTCATTTATATTTTTAAGGGATTACATTATGTTCGCATCTAAAGAAGGTCAGGCTGTACCACAAGTTACTTTCCACACACGCAAAGGTGATCAGTGGGTTGACGTAACAACTGAAGATTTATTCGCTAATAAGACCGTTGTCGTATTTAGTCTACCTGGCGCATTTACACCAACATGTTCTTCAAGCCACTTACCTCGTTACAACGAGTTAGCCCCAGTATTTGCTGAGAATGGTGTGGATGACATCCTATGTGTATCGGTAAACGATACGTTCGTAATGAATGCATGGAAAGCCGATCAACACGCTGAAAACATCACTTTCATTCCCGATGGTAATGGTGAGTTCACGAAAGGCATGGGCATGCTTGTTGAGAAAGATGACCTAGGTTTTGGTGCGCGTTCATGGCGTTACAGCATGCTAGTTAAAAATGGTGTTGTTGAAAAAATGTTCGTTGAAAACGAAGAGCCAGGCGACCCATTCAAAGTGTCTGACGCAGACACTATGCTGAAGTACATCGCACCAGAACAAAAGCTACAAGAATCAATTACCGTATTCTCTAAACCTGGTTGCCCTTTCTGTGTGAAAGCAAAACAGAACTTGATCGACAAAGGTCTACAGTATGAAGAAATTATTCTAGGCAAGGATGCGACAACCGTTTCTTTACGTGCAATTACGGGTCGTAGTACTGTTCCTCAGGTATTCATCGGTGGTAAACACATCGGTGGTAGCGAAGAGCTAGAAACTTACCTAGGCTAAGTTTTGAAGTATTGTCTGGATTGTGGTCCAGATTGTTCATCAATTAAAACCTGCCGTTTAATTGGTGAGCCAAAACAAAACCGCAACAACTCTCCAAATAAAAAGCCCTCTAATGAGGGCTTTTTTTGATCTAGATAATTGGCATAGTCATCGTTAAGCAACATTAACCGTCGGAATTCGCTGCTCTTGATCCAATCGCACTTCAAGCGCGACTTCATCACAGGCATGTTGACGCGGACAACGATCGCAATCTTTCATTACCTTTTCTGGCAGTAATGATTTTGATGTCGGGGTAAAGCCACGCTTCATAAAGAACTCAGGAACACGTGTTAGTACAAAGACTTTCTTAATTGCCATTTGTTCAGCTTTTTCAAGCAAGTGCTCAACAATGGCTTTACCTTGCCCTTGTTGCTGCCAACCCGCTTCAACACCTAGCGAACGAATTTCCGCAAGCCCTGAATCATAGACATATAACGACGCACAACCTGTGACGACACCATGATGCTCCGCAACCGCAAATGAGCCAATATCTCGGACTAATTCGTTTCGGTTACGTGGTAGGTTTTCACCCAGCCCCGCCCAGTACACCACCATACCTTCAATCGCATCAAGATCCGTTAAACGAGCACCACGCACTTTCACACTTGGCGAATAACGTTTCTCTAACCTTTTTTCAGCCTGACCAATGGCGTAATCCACTTGATTGGGTGCCACACCACCCAGTGCACAACGCTTATCTAAACACGATTCAATAGTCAGAATTGGATATACATCGTCATCAATTACTTCAGAGAATTGCTTCATCTCCTCAAGTGATAACTCTTCTAGTGCGCAACCTTTAGCAATGGCAGCAACCACAGCAACACCAACAATATGGTGTGCTTCACGGAATGGAATGCCTTTCGCCACTAAGTAATCTGCAAGCTCTGTCGCATTCGAGTAACCTTGCATAGCCGCTTCTAAAGTACGGTCTTTGTTAACCTTGATGCCATCAAAACACAACGCCGCCATTTCCATACAGTCATGCCAACTATCGAGGGCATCAAACAAGCCTTCTTTGTCTTCTTGCATATCTTTGTTATACGCAAGCGGTAACGCCTTCACTGTCATCATCATGCCAGTCATCGCGCCATAAACACGCCCACATTTACCACGAATAAGCTCTAATGCATCTGGGTTTTTCTTCTGTGGCATCAAAGATGATCCTGATGTCACCGTATCTGCCAGCTCAATAAAGTTAGATTCACCTGAGTTGTAGAAGATCAAATCTTCTGCCATACGTGATAGATGCAGCATAGAAATAGAAGCGGTAGAAAGCAGCTCCATCACATGATCGCGATCAGAGACTGAATCCAAGCTATTACGTGTTGCACGGTGGAAGCCTAAGCTATGCGCCAGCACTTCACGATCAATCGGATAGGCTGTACCTGCCAATGCGCCAGAGCCTAACGGACAGGTGTCTAAACGTTCGAGGGCATCAGTTAAACGAGAATAATCACGCTCAAACATTTCAACATAGGCTAAGCACCAATGGGCAAATGTCACAGGCTGAGCACGTTGCAAGTGAGTGTAGCCCGGTAGAACTGTAGCTTGATGAGCACGGGCGACTGTCACTAACTGCTGCTGTAAGCGGTCTAGCATTAATAGCAATTGCTGACCTTGCTGACGACACCATAATTTTAAATCGGTCGCCACCTGATCATTACGTGAACGTCCGGTATGAAGCTTTTTACCAAGATCACCGACTTTGGCAATCAGCTGTTGCTCGACCCAACTATGAATATCTTCCGCATCTGAGCATAAAATTTGCTCCGGATCTTCCATCACAGCGAGCTTTAGTTCATTCAATGCTAACTCAAGCTTTTGCTGCTCTTGCTCAGTTAATACATCGACCTGACGTAGGGCTTTAGACCATGCGATTGAGCCAACAATATCTTGTTCTGCTAGACGATAGTCAAAACGCAGTGAATCATTGAATTGTTTAAACCGTGTGTCAGCTGCCTGACTAAAACGTCCGCCCCATAATGCCATGGTACCTCTCCTTTGCTCTACGTATCGACTTGCTTATCTTGTTATGGCGTGATCAAACGGGGCTTAAGTAGGGAGCCCCGTGATTGTTTTGGTTATTTCTTTTGGCTATTTAAAGCACGAATACGACTTGCTAGTGAGTAAAGACGAATGAAACCGCCAGCATGGCTGTGATCATAAACATCATCTTCACCAAAGGTCGCAAACTCTTCAGAATATAAGCTGTTAGTTGAGCGTTTCTGAATCACGGTTGCTTGACCTTTGTACAGTTTAACAACCACTTCACCACTCACATCTTTTGCTAGCTCATCAGCCGCTGCAATTAATGACTGGCATAATGGCGTAAACCAACGACCATCATAAATAAGGTGCGACGCTTTAAGACCTAGCGTTTGACGGAAATCGAACGATTCTTTATCCAGTACGAGCTGCTCAACCGCACGTAGCGCTTCCATCATAATTGTGCCCCCTGGTGTTTCATAACAACCACGAGACTTCATACCTACTAAGCGGTTTTCTACGATATCGATACGACCAACACCATGCTCGATACCTTTTTCATTGAGGTACGTTAGCACGTTGTATGGCGTCATTGCTTCACCATCAACCGCAACCACTTCACCTTGTTCAATCTTAAGTGTTACCGTTTCAGCTTGATCTGGTGCTTGCTCTGGATCTTTTGTCCAAACCCAACACAAATCGTTTGGTGCATTCCACGTATCTTCTAGCACCCCACCTTCTGTTGATACGTGCCAAGCATTCGCATCACGAGAGTAAATTTTTTCAAGCGATGCGGTACATGGAATATCACGCTCAGCAAGGTAATCTAACAGTGCTTCACGACTACGTAGATCCCATTCACGCCAAGGAGCAATCACTTTAAGCTGTGGTGCTAGTGCGGCAAATGCACCTTCAAAACGTACCTGATCGTTACCTTTACCAGTACAACCGTGACATAACGCATCAGCACCCACTTCTAATGCACATTCAACTTGTGCTTTAGCAATAATTGGACGCGCCATTGAAGTACCCAGTAGGTATTTACCTTCGTACACCGCACCAGTTTTTAGTGATGGATAGATATAATCTTTCACCATCTCTTCTTTAAGATCGGCGATATAACAAGATGAAGCTCCTGAAGCCAATGCTTTTTCTTCAATACCGACCAACTCTTCTTCGCCTTGACCCACATCGGCCACGAATGCGACAACTTCACAGTCATAGTTTTCTTTCAACCATGGAATGATAGCCGATGTATCTAAACCGCCAGAATAGGCTAATACAACTTTATTAATCTTGCTCATGTGCTGTTCTCCTTATCAGCCTTGCGGTTATTCCGTTTAGGCGATGTGCTAAATATTGTTAACTTAATTTCAATTACAACGTAAATTTGGTACCGATGCTCTCGCCAGCAAATAGTGCTGTTAATTTTTCAGGGGAACGCCAACTCGCCACTTCAATAGGACGGCCTAGCGCTTTTGCGGCATCAAATGCGGCGCGTACTTTGACAATCATGCCATCGGTGATCACCGCTTGTTCAATTAACGATTCAGCCTCAGCTTCTGTTAACGCTTCAATTAACTGCCCTTCACCATCTAATACACCACTCACATCAGAGAGTAATACCAATTCACCATCAACGGCGGCGGCAACGGCAACGGCGGCTTGGTCGGCATTAACATTCATCAGCTCGCCCTGCCCATCTAAACCAATTGAGCTAATGATCGGCATATAACCCGAAGCCATGATTTGTGTGATCAATGCGCCATTACCCGGCTTAGCGTTACCCACTGAACCTAATTCAGGATCTAATTGCGTCACTTGGCATAAACCCCCATCGGCCAGACTGAGCCCGACTGCTTTTACGCCAGACTTAATCGCCTGTCCTTGAAGTAATTTGTTCGCAGTTCCTGCTAATGCACCAGCAATAACAGCAATTTGATCACTAGGCGTTACGCGTAAACCTTGTTTTTTCACTGTCGGTAGTTGCAGTTTTGTCATTAAGTCATCAACCAAATAACCGCCACCGTGCACTAACATTAATGGACGCTGCGAATTAGCTTGATAATGATCAATCGCCGAAAATAACTTTTCTAAGGTTTCTGTACATGAAAGTACTGCACCACCTAATTTAATGACCAATGGAACCTGACTCATCATCGAACTCCTACACTAAAGCGGTTAATTGTGGGAAACCATTTCGAATATTTATGCACTGCATCGCTTGCGAAGAAGCCCCTTTTAAAAGGTTATCAATCGCTGATGTTAAAATGATATGTTGACCATCCACGTGCCAACCAATATCACAGAAACAAGTACCCACTACATTTTGCAAACGTGCCGCTTGTGTTCCTAAAAGACGTACCGCATGTTTATCTGCTGTAGATGCATATGCTAGGTTCAATGCTTCCGTTACCTGCTCTAGCGTAACGCCTTGTGCTAGCTTCGCTGTAATCGTTGCAAGAATGCCACGTTTAAAATTGCCAAGATGGGGGGTAAAAATAACGTCGCGACCTAGATGAGTACTGATTTCAGGTTGATGACGGTGGGAAAATAAACCGTAAGCTTGGAGACTTACTTCACAGAAGCTATTTGTCATGGTCGCTTTTCTACCAGCACCAGATACCCCACTGACCGCATTGATCACTGGCCACTGCTCGGTATCAAGTAAACCGGCTTCAATTAATGGTTTAAGCGCTAATTGTGATGCGGTTGGATAACAGCCCGGAACGGCAATTAATTGAGCTTTAGCAATGGCATCATGATTCCATTCAGCTAACCCATAAACCGCTTGTTCAAGCCAATTTGAGTACTGGTGTTCAAAACCATAATACTGGGTATAGAAATCATCACCTTTGACACGAAACGCACCGGATAAATCAAAAACCTGACACCCTTCGTTAAGGAAACTAGCAGCAAGGTCATGGCTGACTTGGTGGGCTGTGGCAAGTAAGACAACATCAGCATTTTTAGCAATATCACTTGGACTGATTAACGGTTGTAACGGTAAATCAACAATGCCTTTCAATTGACCATGCAAATCACTTAACGGTTTACCCGCATCAAGGCTATTTTCAGAAACAAATAAACCCGCAAGTTCTAAATGAGGATGCTTAACCACCATTTTCGCAAGTTCTGCACCGGTATAGCCACTTGCACCGATAATTAAAGTCTTTAACATTACAAATTCCATTTTTAGTCTAATGATTGTTGTTACCGTTTAGGCGCAAAACTGGCTTGAGTCTTTATTTTTCGCAGCAGTAACGTGTAACAAGGAGTGCTGAAAACAGCAAATATGAGGGGCGCATACGCACCAAGCGAATATGACTTAGCGTCGTCGGAAGGTATGAGTAAAAAGCTTCGCTTGGTTCATGTTAAAACATCCTAAATTAACAATGGAGACCCGGCATTCCTTGCTCAGGTTACGGCTAAATAAAGCAATAAATTATTCGTTTGCGTTGCATTTATATGTTTACTGATTAATTAACGTACTGTCAACAGAAAAGCCTTAAAAACCTCACTTTAGCCATCCTTTTTAAAACTTTTTATTCATCTTTTTGTAACATTTTCATCATTCATCGATTTGACATCAGTTTGAGACAATATTATTACTAACTGTTATTTGTTAGCAAACGAGCAATAATGAAACAAAATTACAGACTTCAATCGCATTTATGACCAAAATCAAAGTAGAGTGGTTTTAACACTTATAAATGTAATGATAGTTGACCTCAAAGTGAGATCACGGCTAGATTGTCTGTTAGAAGTTTAAATTGGATGTAACTAAATTACGAGATGGATGCGATATGAATGAGAAATACAGCACGTTAAAAAGTAACGTAAGTATGCTAGGCCACCTGCTTGGTAATACCATTAAAACGGCACATGGTGACGAACTGTTAGATAAAGTCGAAACTATTCGTAAACTATCTAAATCAGCACATTCTGGTAGTGAAGAAGATCGTGCAAAGCTTATCGATGAGCTACAGAACTTACCCGATGATCAATTACTTCCAGTTGCTCGCGCCTTTAGCCAATTCCTAAATCTCACGAATATTGCAGAGCAATACCATACTATCTCTCGTCAATGTGAAACCACACTATGCAGCCCTAATGCACTCGATGAGCTATTTAATAAGCTGACCGATAATGACGTCAATCAGCTTGATTCTATTGAAGCGGTTCGTGAACTAAATATTGATTTGGTGCTAACAGCACACCCAACAGAAATCGCCCGACGTACCATGATTCACAAATTGGTACAGATTAATAAATGTTTATCTCAATTAGAACTTAGCGAGCTATCAACCTCTGAACGCGCGCGTATCGAACAGCGCCTGGAACAGCTTATTGCCCAAGCATGGCACTCCGATGTTATTCGTCAGCAACGCCCAACCCCGATTGATGAAGCCAAATGGGGCTATGCCGTTATTGAAAATTCACTATGGCAAGCTGTACCAGAATTTCTTCGCCTATTTGATGAAAAATTACAGCAACATCTTGGCGAAGCCCTACCTCTTGACGCATCACCTGTCACCTTCTCATCTTGGATGGGTGGAGACCGAGATGGTAACCCATTTGTTACCTCGAAAGTGACACGTGAAGTGCTCGCTTTATCACGCTGGAAAGCGGCAGATCTTTACCTCAATGATATTCAAGAGTTAATCAACGAATTATCCATGACTCAGTGTAACGAGACGGTGCGTGAGCTTGCAGGCGAAGAGCATGAACCTTACCGCGCGATTCTAAAGCAACTACGTAATAAGCTGCTTCACACTCGTGACAATCTTGATGCGAAGATTCATGGTCAGAAACCCGCCTCCGATATTATTATTGAAGATATTGCAGAGCTGTGGGATCCACTGTATGCGTGTTACCAATCATTGCATGAGTGTGGCATGGCTATCATTGCTGATGGTCTACTGCTTGACACATTACGTCGCGTTAAATGTTTTGGCGTACACTTAGTCCGTTTAGATATTCGTCAAGAAAGTACTCGTCATTCAGATGTAATTTCAGAGCTTACTCGTTACCTTGGACTGGGTGATTACGACCAATGGAGCGAGCAAGATAAAATTGCTTTCCTTGTTCGTGAACTATCATCAAAACGCCCACTCCTTCCTCGTGATTGGGAGCCATCGGCAGAAGTTAAAGAGGTCATTGAAACCTGTAAAACTATTGCTGAACAATCCCGTGAAGCATTAGGTTCATACGTCATTTCAATGGCGCGAACGGCCTCTGATGTACTTGCTGTTCACTTACTACTGCAAGAAGCGGGCTGTCCATTTAGAATGGATGTCTGTCCATTATTCGAAACCCTTGATGATTTGAATAATGGTGCAGATGTGATTGAGCAACTACTGAATATTGACTGGTATCGTGGCTTTATTCAAAACCACCAAATGGTCATGATCGGCTACTCAGATTCAGCTAAAGATGCGGGTGTAATGTCTGCAGGTTGGGCGCAATATAGCGCAATGGAAAAACTGGTTGATGTTTGCGAACAAGCTGGCGTTGAAATCACCCTATTCCATGGCCGTGGCGGTAGTATTGGTCGTGGTGGTGCACCAGCTCACGCTGCACTGTTATCCCAACCACCACGCAGCTTAAAAGGTGGCTTACGTGTAACCGAACAGGGCGAAATGATCCGCTTTAAGTTAGGTTTACCAGAAGTCGCTATCAATAGTTTAAGCCTTTACGCGAGTGCAACACTGGAAGCTAATCTACTTCCGCCTCCAGCACCTAAACAAGAATGGCGTGAACTGATGGATGTGTTGTCTGAAGTCTCTTGTGAAGCTTATCGTAATGTTGTACGTGTTGATCCTGAATTTGTTCCTTACTTCCGTGCTGCGACGCCTGAACTTGAATTAGGTAAACTGCCTCTTGGTTCTCGTCCAGCGAAACGTAACCCGCAAGGTGGTGTAGAGAGCTTACGTGCGATCCCATGGATTTTTGCATGGAGTCAAAACCGCCTATTGCTACCCGCATGGCTGGGTGCTGGTGAAGCTATTCAGTATTCAATCAACAACGGCCACACGAAATTGTTAGAAGAGATGTGCCGAGAATGGCCTTTCTTCTCGACACGTCTAGGTATGCTTGAAATGGTTTACACCAAAACCAATATAGGTATTGCTAAATACTATGACGAGCGTCTAACAGATGAATCTCTATGGCCATTAGGTCAAAAGCTTCGTGATCAATTAGGTAAAGATATTAAGGCCGTATTAACGGTTGAAAATAGCGATCACTTAATGGAACAAGACCCTTGGGGCGCAGAATCAATTCGATTACGCAACATTTATGTTGAGCCTCTTAATATGCTACAAGCAGAACTGTTATATCGAACTCGACAGCAGGAAGAGTTGCCTCCTGCACTTGAAGAAGCCTTAATGGTTACTATTGCTGGTATTGCAACAGGTATGCGAAATACTGGATAGCAAATTGCAATAATTAATAAGGGTCATTTGATGGCCCTTTTTTTTCCCGTTATTTATCGATATGTTAAGAAAAATCTTTTTTGTCTCAATATTGATACAGCATAAAGTTTCTTAACAGAGCTATGATAGTTATAACTTCGATATGAGCAATGATGTATAAGATTGTTTAAGCCTTTAATGGTGCGAGTGATTTTTCGCTATCGAAGTAAGGTCACAAGATAATAAATTTGCAAGCCCGTACATCAGATATTTCATCTTGATGTATCGATATTAAGCAAATTAATGATATTGTATGCGGTCTCAACCGAACTATAAGATATTAAGATTATAAATAAAAAACGCCATTACGAAGCGTATGTAATCTAGTTCAGTTGTTATTTTTATTTGACGTATTTAACGGATAGAAGAGATGTCACTACCACACGTAATTTTAACCGTGCTGAGCAACAGAGAAGCAACGGGTTATGATATAACTAAAGAGTTTTCTCATAGTATTGGCTATTTTTGGAAAGCGAGTCACCAACAGGTGTATCGTGAACTGAATAAGATGGCGACTAATGATCAAGTAACATGTCGACTTGAGCCTCAAGAGGGTAAACCTGATCGTAAAGTCTATGCCATTACAGATGCCGGTCGCCAAGCACTCTTTAATTGGTTTGAAGAACCTGCACGTAATCCCACAACTCGCGATGAGTTCTCAGCAAAGCTGTTAGTTTGTGGTGTTCACAATTCAGAGCCAATGCAAAAGCAACTTGCTGCATTGATCGATGAATCTCAAACACTGATCGGCCATTACAAAGAGCTAGAAAAAATTCATTTCAGCGATTATAAGTCAATGGACCGCCAACAACGCTTAGATCGTTTAACACTTCGTCGTGGTTTACATAACCGCCAAGCTTGGATTGACTGGGCTGAAGAAGTGCTTATTGAGCTAAAAGATATGGACAGTAACGGCAGCCCTGTTGCGCTGTAGTTCTTTATCTCTCTCATAAAATAAATAAACCGCAGTTTACTGCGGTTTATTTTTTACAACACAAACCAATCGCAACGCTGCTTTTAAAAAATAAAAAGCCCGCTAACAATAAGCGGGCTTTAAAATTTTATCAAACCGTTACAGTAAACAGGCCAGACGATTTATATCTGATAATAATGCACCAGCAGTTACATCACGCCCCGCTCCAGGTCCTCGAATCACTAACGGATTATCACGGTACCAATGGCTTTCAATGGCAAAGATATTATCGCACGGAAGCAAATTAGCTAGCGCGTGCTCTTGGGGTAAGGCTTCAACACCAACATAAGCGTTGCCATGGCGATCTAAACGAGCTACATAACGCAGCACTTTGTCTTCCTCTCGCGCACTTTCTAATCGCTCAGCTAAAATCTCATCGAGCACTTGAGTTTGTTCAAAAAACTGCTCAACAGATAATACTGCCAGTTCGCTTGGGACTAAGCTTTCAACTTTAACCTGTTCAGGCTCAATTTCTAGGCCTGATTCACGGGCTAATATCACGAGCTTACGCATCACATCACTGCCATCTAAATCATGGCGAGGATCAGGTTCAGTGAGTCCTTGTTGCCACGCTTGTTCTACTAACTCAGAAAATGGCACGCTGCCATCATACTGTTGGAACAACCAAGACAAGGTGCCTGAGAAAATACCAGAAACAGCGATGATCTGATCGCCACTCTCTCGTAAATCACGGACAGTATGATTCACCGGAAGCCCAGCACCAACCGTCGCGTTATACAACCAATGACGGCTACTTTTCGCAAACGCATCAATCACCGCATGATAATCTTTACTGCTCGCAGAGCCCGCCACTTTATTGGCTGAAATTAAGTGCAAACCGTGTTCTGCTATTTCTGCATAACGCTTTGACAGCTCGGAACTTGCAGTGACATCAAGCACAATCACATCGTCATAATCAGCACTCGCAAGATGAGAGAAAAGCACACCCTCTTGATACTCTATGGCTTCTTGTTCAAATTGTGTCAGTGCTAGCGAAGGATCGATACCTGTAAAGTTCATCCAACAACGACGACTATCGAGTACCCCTATTAAAGTAAAACTTAAACCATGACGTTTTTCTAACGCTGATTTCTCTCGGTCGAATAATTCAAGCCAACGGGTGCCAATATTGCCTTTACCACAAAGTACTAGCCCTACTCGTTTTTGAGCTTGAAAGAGCGCTTGGTGAATATCACTAACCAAGCTTTCAGTTTCGACATGGCGCAATACAGCAACCAAACTTAATCCCGAATCCGCTTCTGTCATAAACTCAACCGGTAAGCCTTTTAACTGCTGATAAAAGCCATGACAGTGGATAGGGTTATTGATCACCCCAGCGCCCACAGCAGCAACCATTGAGAAGCCTTCTCGCAACCGTAATTCGGCAGGTGTTCCGCTATCTTGCAGTAAATTTAATACGTCATTCACCACCTCTCGAGTATAAGCCAACATAATACGGCCTTTACTCTGCTCTAGGCTTTGCGCTAAAGGCGCTAATTGATGGCGCGACAATAAACGCTCAACGTCTTCGCGTACATGTTGAACATCCATACCTCGTGGTACATCAACTTCAATCAAACACACGTCATCAAGCGAAGAGACAATTTTTGCCCCTCGACCCGATGCCAGAACACGCTCTACTCGCGTAGAGCCTGATTCAGGTTGATGACTACAACGCAATGTTAAATCTATCGCACTTTGTGCCACCGGTTGTAACGTACGGCTATGCAAAACAGGGGCAGCAAGGCGAGCAAGCTCATTAGCTTCATCTAATCGTAATAACGGTAATAGGCAGGCATCGCTAACTTTACGTGGATCAGCACTATAGACTCCAGCCACATCACTCCAAATCGTGACTCGAGAAACATCTGCTAATGCACCAATGATTGTCGCAGAGTAATCTGAACCATTACGACCAAGTAAGACAGTTTCCCCTTGCTCATTTTGAGCCATAAAGCCTGTGATCACTAAGCGGTGATGGCTATGTTGTGCAAACTGCTGTTGTAATAATGGCTTCGACGATCGGCTATCGACTTCTGGCTGTGCGGCATGTTCGGCACGTAAAAATAACCGAGAATCCAAATCTGTGGCGGGTAAGTCACGCTGGCACAGTAATGCCGCTAATAATCGCGCAGACCATACTTCACCATACCCTTGAATGGTGCCTCGAAGTGCTGGGCTAATAGGGCTTTCACCATAACGAGCAATGGTTGATAAATCATCATGTAGTAATTCAATCAAACGTTCTGCTGTCGGCGAATAAAGCAAAGACTCAATTAATTGTTGCTGATAACTGCGGACAGATAACAAGGTTTCATGGGCTTGACGACCATCTTTTTCTAATTGCGCTAACCATAATATAAGTTGGTTTGTTGTCTTTCCCGCGGCTGACACAACAATTAAATCTTCATTGTTTGAATACTCCGCCAGAATATCCGCTACTCGGCGATAGCACTCAGGATCAGCTAAGCTACTACCGCCAAATTTATGTAATTGGCGTAATGCTTTTGTCATTAGTGAGCCTCCGCCGCGAGTTTAAAGGCTTGATCAAGATCTTCTATTAAATCACTAGGGTCTTCAAGACCAACCGAAAGACGTAATAATGAGGTGGTGATCCCCGCTTCTGCCTGTGCTTCATCAGACATTGCACGGTGAGTCATACTTGATGGATGCGCAATTAAGCTCTCAGTACCACCTAATGATTCTGCCAGTGAAAACAGCTTTAACTCTTTCACAAACACTTCTAGTTGGGCTTGATCACCCGCAAACTCAAAACTCATCATAGAGCCAAAACCTTTTTGCTGACGTTTGGCAATCTCATGACCAGGATGGGATGGAAGGCTTGGATGATAAATAGTACCCACCATCGCTTGTTGCTGAAGGTAACTTAATACCGCGGTACCATTCTCTTCATGCATTCTCATACGCGGTGATAATGTACGTAGACCTCGCAGAGTTAGGTAAGCATCAAATGGTGCGCCAGTCGCACCAATACAGTTCGCCCACCAAGCAATATTTTCTGCCATTTCGGCATCTTTTGAAATCAGTACCCCACCAACCACATCCGAGTGACCATTGAGGTACTTGGTTGTTGAGTGAACAACAAAGTCGGCACCTAATTCAATTGGTTGTTGTAATAGTGGCGATAAGAAAGTGTTATCGACAGCAACAAGACAACCCACGGCTTTTGCTTGCTGACACAGCGCCGCAATATCAATCACACGCACTAATGGGTTAGACGGCGTTTCAACCCAGATTAGTTTAGGTTTTTTCGCTAAAGCCGCTGTAAGTGCTTCTTGATCCGATTGGTCAACGAACTCAACCTTAAAGTCACCTTTATTGGCACGAGTATTAAATAATCGATAGGTACCGCCATAACAATCATGCGGCGCAACAATCAAATCATCAGGACCTAATAATGCAGTAACCAATAAATTCATCGCAGCTGTACCACAACTGGTGACAACACCACCCGCACCGCCTTCCATCTCACTAAGCGCGTCAGCTAACGTATTTCTAGTTGGGTTACCTGAACGAGAATAATCATATTGCGGTACTTCGCCAAAAGCTGGAAAGCTATAGGTCGACGTTAAATAAATAGGAGGAACAACAGCATTATATTGAGAGTCAACATCAATACCGGTTCTTACTGCAATTGTCGCCAGTCGCTTATCACTCATACAAACATTCCTTGTCGGGGCAGGATTTAACCCAAGATAGTAAATTTATAACAACTTTAACCACTACAAAACAAGACGTCAACACATCTGGACGTCTATATGTCTTTGCTTATGGCAGTAAATCCCGCTAAAATTCAGCCATAACAAAATAATGGTAACAACCTTACTGTAATTTTTCTGTTCAATACGGGACAAAACCGCGATGTTCACGTAATATCGCCGCCCTACAATCCCCGTTGCTAACAGAAAATGTTGATTCCTGTTACCACCATTATTAACCCAATATCGCTGAGAAGGTAAAACATGGCAAAGTGGAATGGCGAATATATTAGCCCTTACGCGGAACACGGTAAGAAAAACGAACAAGTAAAAAAAATTACTGTTTCGATTCCATTAAAGGTGCTTAAGATTCTGACTGATGAACGTACTCGTCGTCAGGTGAATAACCTTCGCCACGCAACAAATAGTGAATTACTTTGTGAAGCCTTTCTGCATGCCTACACAGGTCAACCGCTTCCCACTGATGATGACATTCGTAAAGATCGCCCAGACGATCTACCTGCAGAAGCAAAAGCATTAATGGACGCAATGGGCATTAGCTACGAAGACATTAATGAATAATTATTGCAGTACTATGTCTACAAAAAAACCAGCCTAACAGCTGGTTTTTATTTTTTTGTCATCAATAGAATAGCGCGATTACACTTCCATATATCCCATTGGCATCTCAATACGCGCGACACCTGAATCAATGGCTGCTTGTGCAACTGCTTTTGCGACACGCGGTAATAAACGTGGATCCATCGGTTTTGGAATAATATATTCTCGGCCAAATTCAAGCTGTGATACACCCGCAGCCTCAAGCACACTTTGTGGTACTGGCTCTTTCGCTAACTCTCTAATTGCATGAACGGCTGCTAATTTCATTTCATCATTAATTTGACTTGCACGCACATCCAATGCACCGCGGAAAATAAACGGGAAACATAGAACGTTATTTACTTGGTTAGGATAATCAGATCGTCCCGTTCCCATAATTAAATCATCTCTAACTTGATGAGCTAATTCAGGCTTTATTTCAGGATCAGGGTTAGAGCAAGCAAATACAATAGGGTTTTCAGCCATTAGTGCTAGCGCTTCAGGTGGTAATAAATCAGGGCCTGATACACCAACGAAAATATCGGCTCCCGCAATCACATCTTCTAATGTGCGCTTATCGGTATTGTTAGCAAATAGCTGCTTATATTCATTTATATCATCACGGCGAGTATGAATAACGCCTTTACGATCGAGCATGTAAATTTTTTCACGTTGCGCGCCACATTTGATCAAGAGCTCCATACACGCAACAGCAGCAGCCCCCGCACCTAAACACACAATCACCGCTTCACTAATATCTTTGCCTTGTAACTCTATGGCATTGAGCATACCAGCAGCGGTGACAATAGCCGTACCATGCTGATCATCGTGAAATACCGGAACATTACAACGCTCAATTAAGCGCTGTTCGATCTCAAAACAATCTGGCGCTTTAATATCTTCTAAATTAATACCACCAAAAGTATCGGCAATATTTGCGACAGTATCAACGAACTCATCAATAGTGCGATGTTTGACTTCAATATCAATCGAATCAATACCTGCAAAGCGCTTAAAAAGTAATGATTTCCCTTCCATAACAGGCTTAGAAGCTAACGGGCCTAAATTACCAAGACCTAAAATAGCGGTGCCATTGGTGATCACCGCAACTATATTCCCTTTTGCGGTATATTTGTAAACGTTATCAGGATCTTGAGCGATTTCCCTTACGGGCTCAGCAACACCTGGGCTATACGCTAAAGCAAGATCTTCAACCGTATTTGCTGGCTTTGTCAGTGCAACGGCTATTTTTCCAGGAGTAGGAAGGGAATGGTAATCTAGAGCTTGTTGACGAAAATCTTCGGTCATAGTGATATTTGAGCCTCAACGCTGACATTTATAATGGCAAATTACATCTATGTGTAATTCGTATTTGTTATTAAATCATATGCCATTAAGTATTAATTTCCCAGCTGATAGCTAACAGTTATTCTTCACATATTTTATTGAGACATAAAAAAAGGGATGCTTTCGCATCCCTTTTTTCTAAATTCATCTGGCAAGTAATTACTTGCTAGTAAGCGCACCGAAACGCTTGTTGAATTTGTCAACACGGCCGCCAGAACTAACTTGACGTTGCTTACCAGTGTAGAATGGGTGGCACTTGTCGCATACATCAAGGTTGATGTCTTTACCCATAGTAGAGTTAAATACGAAAGTGTTGCCACAAGAACAACGTGCGTTTACTGCTTTGTACTCAGGATGAATACCTTGTTTCATGGGATAACCTCAAAATAAAGGCCGTGTCGCTCTCCCGATCCAAAGCCGGGCACCACACGTCGTTAAAAAATAGCTTGTCACATTATGTGACAAATCAGGCGGCGTATAGTAATCAATCATCCCGCGGAGATCAATACAGATGCCGATTTTTCACGCGTAATTTCTTTGTACCACACCGCGTTCTTCACCTATCAGACTTAACAGCACTTATCGAGTATCACTTGGTCTGGTATTATTCAACACAAGCTCAATGACTGCAGTAAATTATGATCCCGAATATCGCTCGAGTCGCTCTCCCTATTCCCCTAGATAAAACCTTTGATTATTTAATCAAACCCAACGACCTACCTATTGTCGGCGGGCGTGTGCAGGTTCCTTTCGGGCGTCAACGATTAATCGGTATCGTTACCGCACTGACAAATAGCTCTGAGTTTCCTATCGAACAACTAAAAGCTATTCAAAAAGTCATAGATAAAGCACCACTGTGGATGCCGCCATTATTCGATTTGCTCAAATGGGCTAGTCAGTATTATCAGTACCCACTTGGCGATACGCTGGCTAATGCAATGCCGGCATTATTGCGAAAAGGACGTGAAGCCTCACAAACCACCCTGAAATTTTGGGCATTAACAGAAGCGGGAAAATCACAACCGCTAAATGGCCTAACCCGCGCGCCCAAACAAGCCCAAATACTGCGTCTACTACAAAACGGAGCTGTCAGTCATTATGCACTATTGAGCGAAGAAGTGAGCTCTACGACCTTAAAAACGTTAGCGAATAAAGGCTGGATCATTGAACAACAGCAACAACCCAAAAGCCAAAACTGGCAGAAACAGTTTTCTGTTACTGAAGAAAAACCACGTTTAAATGAAGAACAAGCGTTAGCCATTGCGACCGTGAATAGTAACCCTGAGTTTGGCTGTTATCTTTTAGAAGGGGTAACGGGCTCAGGCAAAACAGAAGTATATCTTAACTTGCTAGAGCCGGTGCTTGCCGCAGGTAAACAAGCACTCATCTTAGTACCTGAGATTGGCTTAACCCCTCAGACGATTAACCGCTTTCGCCGTCGTTTTAATGTGCCTTTAGAAACGGTTCACTCAGGGCTAAACGACAGCGAGCGTATGGCTGCATGGCTTGCAGGTCGAGATAATCAAGCGGGGATCATCATCGGGACGCGATCTGCATTATTCACCCCCTTTGCAAACCTTGGCATCATCATTGTCGATGAAGAACATGACGCGTCTTATAAACAACAAGATAGCTTACGTTATCATGCTCGCGATCTTGCCGTTATGCGCGCCAATAAAGAAAACATCCCGATTATTTTAGGCTCTGCGACACCAGCATTAGAAACCTTACATAATGCGAAAACAGGTAAGTATCATCATTTAACCTTAACTAAACGTGCGGGTAACGCCCAATTGGCGCGTCATGGCGTGATTGATGTTAAAGGTCTATATCTTGATGCTGGATTATCTGCACCACTTATCGCTGAGATGCGTAAACACTTAAATGCGGGTAATCAGGTGATGTTATTTCTTAATCGTCGTGGTTTTTCACCTGCGATGATGTGCCATGAATGTGGTTGGATCGCCGAATGTCATCGTTGTGATGCTTATTACACCTTACACCAGCAATCTGGAGAACTGCGTTGTCACCATTGTGCAACTCAGCGTCCTATCATGCCGCAATGTGAGCAATGTGGTTCGACGCAATTATTGCCCGTCGGTGTCGGTACAGAGCAATTAGAAAATCAACTCGCCACCCTATTTCCTGAATTTAAGACGGTGCGCATTGATCGCGATAGCACGCGTCGTAAAGGGGCTTTAGAAAACTATCTCGAAGCAATTAAAAATAATGAGTATCAGATTTTAATTGGTACTCAAATGCTAGCAAAAGGACACCATTTTCCAAATGTCACTTTAGTCGCCTTAATTGATGTTGATAGCGCACTGTTTAGTAACGATTTCCGCGCATCCGAACGTTTAGCACAATTGTTTATTCAAGTTGCAGGACGCGCAGGACGTGCGAGTAAACCGGGCGAAGTGTTATTGCAAACTCACCACCCAGAGCATCAACTATTACAATCATTGCTTCATAAAGGCTATGGCGTTTTCTCACAAACCGCATTAGTTGAACGCCAGCAAGCTATGTTACCGCCCTATACTCACCTTGTCTTAATACGGGCGGAAGCGAATGACAGTGATACTGTTTGCCAACTATTACAGCAAATCCGTGGCATTTTTGAATCCAGCCCCGTTTATGATCAAGATTGCTGCGTATTAGGGCCCAACCCTGCTCCTCTTGCCCGTCGTGCTGGACGTTATCGTTGGCAATTAATTTTACAAACCCCTAATCGCAAAACCTTGCAACAGATACTCAGTATTGCCAAGCCTGCAATTCAATTACTGCCGTTAGCAAAAAAAGTACGTTGGTCGATTGATGTAGAGCCACAAGATTTAACTTAAGACCAACAATGCGACAAAACTCACATAGTGAATGTAATTTATGCTATTTGAGGCATGTTTAATCCCGTGTATACGCTCTACAATATCAATAGTATTGACTAATATCAGTCATTTACTGCTTCGCTGGTTTCCGTCTCAGTCCTTTTGACTTCGAGCCACCAGCCGCATAATAAGAGAGATTTAGATAAAAGAGGAAAGCAATATGGCGACAATGAAGGATGTTGCCCAGCTAGCCGGAGTTTCGACTGCAACGGTTTCCCGTGCGCTAATGAACCCGGAAAAAGTATCGGCTTCAACTCGTAAAAAAGTTGAGCAGGCTGTCATGGAAGCTGGCTACTCACCTAACTCACTTGCCCGTAATTTACGTCGCAATGAGTCAAAAACGATCGTAACTATCGTCCCTGATATTTGTGATCCTTACTTCACAGAGATTATTCGTGGTATCGAAGAAGCTGCAATGGAGTACGGTTACCTTGTATTGCTGGGCGACAGTGGTCAACAGAAAAAGCGTGAAAACTCATTTGTTAATTTAGTCTTTACTAAACAAGCTGATGGTATGTTATTACTGGGTACAGACTTACCTTTTGATGTCAGTAAACCAGAACAGAAGAACCTACCCCCCTTAGTGATGGCTTGTGAGTACGCACCCGAGTTAGAGTTGCCGACCATCCATATTGATAATCTCACCGCGGCATTTGAAGCAGTTAATTATCTAACACAAATGGGTCATAAGCGTATTGCGCAAATTACCGGCCCCGACCAAGCACCATTATCTCAATTCCGAAATCAGGGCTATCAACAAGCACTGCGTCGTGGTGGGATTACATTAAACCCAGCCTATACGGTGAAGGGTGATTTTAGCTTTGCTGCTGGCGCACGCGCAGTTACCGCATTGTTGTCGTTACCTGAGCCACCAACCGCACTGTTCTGTCATTCTGATGTGATGGCGATTGGCGCAATGCAGCAGGCAAAACGTCTTGGTCTTCGTGTTCCTCAAGATATTTCGATTGTTGGCTTTGATGATATTCAATTTGCTGAATATTGTGATCCACCATTAACCACCGTTTCTCAACCACGCTATGAGATTGGTCGTCAAGCAATGTTGATGTTACTTGAACTACTTAAAGGCAAGGAAGTACAAGCAGGATCTCGCTTACTTGATGCGAAACTGGTGATCCGTGAAAGTGCAGCCCCACCATCTCGATAGTCATAAAAAGACTGTGAGCTTATGAAATAATCATAAGTTCACAGTTTTTACATACTATTGACCTTAACCCACACATTAATAGTGATAAAAACTAGTCAGTATCATTCCAACTTTGTAACATAGAGTTCTTTCCTTCTCTCAACATATTTGTCTATCATCGTGGCTACTAAAGATTATGTAAAACGCGGACGCTCGCCGAAACCGGCAAATAAAAAAAGCAGTCCGAGTCGAAAAAAAGCCCCCGCCTCTAGTGGATTTCCAATCAAGTGGGCGGTCACCGCTATTGTATTAGTATTTGGACTTATTACTGGTTTATTCTTCTTATCTGGTACTGATGTTCCTGAAAAACCAGCACATAAAGATGAACCTTTAATTAGTGCAAAACCTCAACCCACTAATGAGGTTAAAAAAACCGCTAATAAAGAAGTTCTACCGCCAAAACCTGAAGAAAAATGGCGTTACATTCAAGAATTAGAAAATAAAAAAGTCATCGTGCCAGACGACTTGAAAAACCAACGTATGCAGCCAGTGGAAACAGAAACTGCAGCTAAAAAAACAGACACACCTAAACCGAAAGAGAACGCTCAAACTGCTAAGCCTGTGGTTACTGTAGACACAAAACCAAGTCCAGCCCAAAATCAGCCCGAGGCGACATCAAGTGTGCGCTTTGTATTGCAGTGTGGTGCTTACCGTAATAAATCACAAGCCGATGAACGTAAAGCAAAAATTGCATTCCAAGGCATGAATAGCCAACTTAAAATTAGCAGTGATGCAAAAGGAACCTGGTACCGTGTCGTATTAGGCCCTTACTCACAAAAAAGCAGTGCTGAAAAAGATAAAGCTAAACTACAAAATGGCGGTGTTTCACCGTGTGGTATTTGGCATTGGCAATAACTCTCCAAGGTTAGCCAAATAATCAGAAGGACGTACCTATGTACGTCCTTTTTTTATGTTAGATAAACGTAATAATAGCGACCAATTGACAGTTCATACTTGAAAAGCCTTTCTTTCATCCCCAGATCTTTTCACATTAACGTTACCGGCTATGCCGGAGCAGAACCAGAGAGGTTAACCCCGTGACAACTATTGTATCTGTACGTCGAAACGGTAAAGTCGTCATTGCTGGTGACGGCCAAGTATCACTTGGTAACACAGTAATGAAAGGCAACGCACGTAAAGTTCGCCGTCTATATAACAATAAAGTACTGGCAGGTTTTGCTGGCGGTACCGCTGATGCATTCACTCTATTTGAACGTTTTGAGCGTAAGCTTGAGATGCACCAAGGCCACCTTCTAAAATCGGCCGTAGAACTTGCCAAAGATTGGCGTACTGATCGCGCTCTGCGTAAGCTTGAAGCCTTGTTGGCCGTTGCCGATGAAACTGGCTCACTCATCATCACTGGTAATGGTGACGTTGTGCAACCAGAGCACGACTTAATTGCGATTGGCTCTGGCGGTAATTTCGCCCAAGCCGCAGCCACAGCATTGCTAGAAAATACCGATTTAGGTGCGCGAGAAATTGCAGAGAAAGCCCTGAATATTGCTGGTGATATTTGTGTGTTCACTAACCACAATCACACCATTGAAGAATTAGAAACTAAGTAAGGAAGTTGTAATGTCTGAAATGACTCCTCGCGAAATCGTTCATGAACTTAATCGCCATATTATCGGTCAAGACAAAGCGAAACGAGCAGTTGCGATTGCACTACGTAACCGCTGGCGTCGTATGCAACTTCCTGAAGAGTTGCGTGTTGAAGTAACGCCAAAAAATATTTTAATGATCGGCCCAACTGGGGTGGGTAAAACCGAGATTGCACGCCGCTTAGCGAAACTAGCTAACGCGCCTTTCATTAAAGTAGAAGCAACAAAATTCACCGAAGTGGGTTATGTTGGTAAAGAAGTCGAAACAATCATTCGCGATCTAACTGATGTAGCAGTAAAAATGACACATCAACAGGCGACTGAGAAAGTCCGTTTCCGTGCTGAAGAATTAGCAGAAGAGCGTATTTTAGATGCCCTTCTACCACCAGCGCGTGATGCTTGGGGTCAAAATGAAGAAGCCCCTGCAGAGTCGTCGACTCGTCAATCTTTCCGTAAAAAATTACGTGAAGGCAAGCTTGACGATAAAGAAATTGAAATGGACATTGCAGCACCTCAGATGGGTGTAGAGATCATGGCGCCTCCTGGTATGGAAGAAATGACCAACCAGCTACAGGGCATGTTCCAAAACCTTGCTGGCAATACCACTAAAAAGCGCAAGATGAAAATCAAAGACGCGCTAAAAGCTGCAACCGAAGAAGAAGCGGCGAAGTTAGTCAACCAAGAAGAGCTTAAAGAACAAGCCATTCATTCGGTTGAAAACAATGGTATCGTGTTCATCGATGAAATCGATAAAATTTGTAAGCGTGGCGAGTCTTCCGGTCCTGATGTTTCTCGTGAAGGTGTGCAGCGCGACTTACTCCCATTAGTCGAAGGCAGCACAGTATCAACCAAACACGGTATGGTTAAAACAGACCACATCCTGTTTGTTGCATCAGGCGCTTTCCAAGTGGCTAAGCCATCAGATTTGATCCCTGAATTGCAAGGTCGTTTACCTATTCGCGTTGAGCTTGAAGCGCTAACAAGTCACGACTTTAAACGAATTCTGACGGAGCCAAATGCATCGCTAACAGAGCAATACAAAGCATTAATGGCAACAGAATCAGTTGAAATCGAATTCACGGCTGACGGTATCGACAGCCTAGCGGATGCGGCATGGCAAGTGAATGAGCGTACTGAGAATATCGGTGCTCGTCGTCTGCATACCGTTATGGAGCGTCTAATGGAAGAAATTTCCTATGATGCAAGCGAAAAGTCTGGTGAGAAATTCACGATTGATGCCGCATATGTTAGCGAGCGTCTTGGTGAATTCGTACAAGATGAAGATTTAAGCCGCTTTATCCTGTAATAACATTGCCTTTCAGAAATAACGGTGCCTTGCGCACCGTTTTTTTTATTTTAGCAACTATTAATGGGATAAATTTGCGCCAATCCAAATTTTCGCCATAATAGCTATTCCCTCATTATTTAAGTACCTAGATTATGAAATCATCTTCATCACTTGCTATTTGGTTAGATGCAGCAAGACCGAAAACCTTGCCACTAGCCATCGCATCAATTGTATGCGGTAGTGCAGTGGCAGGATGGCATGGAAGTTTTTCTGCTTTAATTGCAGCGCTCGCTTTATTAACCGCCCTTTTGCTGCAAATTCTTTCTAACCTTGCTAATGATTACGGTGACGCTGTCAAAGGCACCGATAATGATGATCGTTTAGGACCTCAACGTGCGATTCAATCAGGATTAGTAACCCCGAAAGCCATGCGTACTGCCATGTTTGTCAACATTATTCTGACAGCAATCAGTGGCTTATCATTGATATTTTTTGCCTGTCATAATCCCCATGACATCATTGGCTTTATACTACTCGGCGCGCTAGCTATTGTTGCATCTATTGCCTATACCGTGGGTAATAAGCCCTACGGTTACCGTGGCTTAGGTGATTTATCAGTATTAATCTTTTTTGGCTGGTTGGGTGTTGCAGGCACTTACTACCTACAAGCTGGCAACATTGATTCAGTGATAATGTTACCGGCAACGGCCTGTGGTTTGCTCGCAGTGGGCGTTCTTAATATTAATAACCTACGTGATATTGATAACGACCGAGCTTATGGTAAGCAAACTTTGGTCGTACGAATGGGACCTGAATGGGGTCGTAAATACCACCTCTTCTTATTAGCAGCCAGTGTTGTATGTTTAACGCTTTTTTCTCTATTTGAAACAAAATCGCTATTCGGATGGCTATTTTTATTGAGTGTGCCACTACTATTTAAACATGGTCGTGCTGTTTATCATTCTAAAAATGGTGAAGAACTCCGCCCAATGATGGCAACCATGGTCAAATGTGCTTTACTGACGAATTTATTGTTTGCTCTTGGGATCATCTTGTCATAATTGCGAATTGCAATGACAGATCAACTGGTTATAATTTCAACAAGGCTTACGATGAGTATCTCCTCGTTATAAGCCTTATTGATTTCCTTTCTTTTCTTTCGCTAAATAAGAAGTCCACTTATGGAATACAATACCTCTGAACTGTGTGATATCTATCTCGAACACGTTGATGTTGTTGAGCCTATGTTCAGCTCTTACGGTGGACGCAGCTCTTTTGGCGGTCAAATAACCACCATAAAATGTTTTGAAGATAACGGTGTTATTCGCCAAGTCTTAGAACAATCAGGCGTAGGGCGAGTGTTATTAATTGACGGTGGTGGTTCACTACGACGTGCATTAATTGATATCGATTTAGCTCATTTAGCGCAAGAAAATCAATGGGAAGGGCTGATTATTTATGGCTGTGTTCGCCATGTTGATGAGCTAGATGAATTAGATCTTGGTATTCAGGCGCTTGCCTCAATCCCAGTGGGCGCTGATCAACGTGATATCGGTGAGGTTGACGTTGCAGTCAATTTTGGTGGGGTGACCTTCTTACCAGAAGATCATATCTATGCTGATAATACAGGGGTTATTTTATCGCCTGAGCCTCTTGATATCGATTAGACATACTGCGAGCAATCAATAAAATTACGGCCCGGTATGCTGTCGTTCCTGAAAACAACATACCAAGCCGAAAACCGAAACAGATAAACTGAAATCAGTATTATTCTACGTGTTCCATTTTGCCTAGTAGGTTGCGTACGCGCTCCTGCCATGCATTATGATCTTGACGTAGTTTTTCATTTTCTTCATTTAGACTTTCACGACCAGAGCGTAGTTCTTGCGCTTCCATCGAAAGTTGAGAGTTTTGCTCTTTTAATTCATCAATTTCCATTTGTAGAATAGAAATTGTATCAATTGCCATCTGAACTTTGGCTTCTAGTTGTTCTAACATTTCTAGAGACATATTGTTTACCTGATCTTAGCCCGTATGTTGGCTTAGTCATTAAGCCAATCACCTACGCGCGAGTTAAATTCACATTCACCTCTATTCTAACGAGGCAGCGACTATCTGACATCCACAATTCTAATGCTTTTGGGCAAACGGATGAAAATCACACAAGTCTGATATAATTTTTGCAAAGTGGATCAAATATTCGCCCACTGAGACAACCAAATACAGCGCGAAGTTCATTTTTAATCGAATCTCAGCTTTATTTGCTCTCTTCCCTGTCAAAAAAACATCAACGAATAAGCTTAACTGTCACCTAACTTACGCTTTCTTATTTATATCCTAATTTGTACACAGTGTTTAGACCCAATACCACCAATATTGCTTTTTTGTCACGATTCATTCATTGATATTCTGTCACCAAAAATAACGCTAATCATTAGCATGACCACATGCAGGATATAATAGTGGCTTGTCATCAAAACCAGAATTTATACACAGCGATTAATACGGGTTATGAACATTGCAATACTGCCCTTTATTTTGCGCAATCGTTTCACCATCCCTTATGTTAAAATCGACTCAGTTTATTTATCTAATCGATTTTATATCTGGAGTTATCATGAAACGCGATTTAGCAATGGCATTCTCACGGGTTACAGAAGGGGCGGCACTAGCGGGCCATAAATGGCTTGGTCGTGGCGATAAAAATGCTGCTGATAATGCTGCGGTAGAAGTGATGCGTATTCTACTTAATCAAACTGAAATCAATGGCGAGATCGTAATTGGTGAAGGCGAAATTGATGAAGCGCCAATGCTCTACATCGGTGAAAAGGTGGGCTGCGGTGGCGATGCTGTTGATATTGCAGTCGATCCCATTGAAGGAACACGTATGACAGCGATGGGACAAAATAATGCCCTCGCTGTATTAGCCGCGGGTGAAAAAGGAAGCTTTCTAAAGGCGCCTGATATGTACATGGAAAAACTGGTGGTTGGCCCTGCTGCAAAAGGCGTGATTGATCTTGAGAAGCCACTCGTTGATAACTTGACGGCTATTGCTAATGCTCTAGGTAAATCATTGCAAGATTTAGTCGTGATCACCCTTGCCAAGCCTCGCCACGATGAAACGATTAAGCAAATGCAAGCAATCGGTATTCGTGTCTTTGCCGTGCCTGATGGCGATGTGGCGGCGTCTATTCTAACTTGCATGCCAGATAGTGAAGTCGACGTGATGTACTGTATCGGTGGTGCGCCAGAAGGTGTTGTTTCCGCCGCCGCGATCCGTGCATTAGGCGGTGACATGCAGGCGCGTTTACTTCCTCGACATGAGGTAAAAGGTGATACCACAGAAAACCGCGAACTCGGTGAAATTGAAATTCGTCGTTGCCACGAAATGGGTATTAAAACCAACACATTACTGCGTATTGAAGATATGGCAAAAAGCGATAACGTGATTTTTGCAGGGACAGGTATAACCAAAGGTGACTTACTAGAAGGCATTCATCGTCAAGGTAATATCGCGACAACGGAAACCTTATTGATCCGTGGTCAATGCCGTACTATTCGTCGTATTAAGTCGACCCATTACCTTGATCGTAAAGATGACATTGTAAAATCGCACATCATCTAATTACGATATTCACATGCAAGAAAGCGTACTTCGGTACGCTTTTTTTCCCACCTCTCACTCCTAAGAAGCAAAATCAACGCAACCCGTTAGAATGGTAAAGAGATTGCTTTATTTAATGAGCTGATCCCATAATACCTAGAGAAATGAATATATAGGTAGCTATGAAAACCATCGAGAAAATCCTCTATCACTTAAAAAATGAAGGTCCTGTCACGGCAAAAGTATTGGCTGAAAAGTTCTCCGTTACTACCATGGGAATTCGTCAGCACTTACAAAGCTTAGAAGATGAAGGGCTGGTTGATTTTAACGATGTCAAAGTCAAAGTCGGACGTCCTACCCGTCATTGGCAATTAACAGAGCAAGGACATCGTCGTTTTACTGATCGTCATCATGATTTAGCCGTACACATGTTAGAGTCAGTTGAAGATCTGTTCGGAACATCAGGGCTTGAGCAAGTTATCGCAAAACGCGAACAGCAGACTTACGAACAGTATCAACAAACATTACAAACGTGCGAAACACTCAAAGAAAAGCTCGAACACCTCGCTCAATTACGTACACAAGATGGGTATATGGCAGAGCTTATAACAACGCACGATGGGTATACCTTAGTTGAAAATCACTGCCCTATTTGTCGAGCAGCACAACATTGTCCTGCGCTATGTCTCTCAGAACTTACGGTATTTAAACGCCTTCTTGGAGAAAACATCCGTATTGAACGTGAAGAACATATCATTTCAGGTCAAAGGCGCTGCACTTATCGAATAACATCATAGAATTAGGAGGCCATAATGGCTGATTGGATTCCTGCTCAAGTTATTGCAAACCGCCACTGGAATAATAATTTATTCAGTTTGTCATTAGCGGCAAACATCGAGCCTTTTAAAGCTGGGCAATTTACCAAGCTCGGCTTAGAGATTGATGGCCAAATGATCCAACGTGCCTATTCTTTTGTTAACCCTCCCCAACAGCCAACCATCGATATTTACGCCACAAGGGTTCAAGGCGGGTTATTGTCACCACGACTCCACCAACTAGAAGAAGGTGATACAGTCCTGATTTCTGCGCGCGCCAATGGCTTTTTTACTCTTGATGAAGTCCCACAAGGCGATCACCTTTGGCTACTTGCAACAGGGACGGCTATCGGTCCTTACCTCTCTATTTTGCAACAAGGCGATGTCTGGCATCGGTTTAGAAAGATCGTCTTAGTTCATGCGGTTCGTTTTGCCGCAGATTTAAGTTATCAAGCAGAAATCACACAATTAAAGCAGCAATATGGCGATCAACTTATCGTCCAGCCTTTTGTCAGCCGAGAACCGTCTCCTCTTTGCCTGACAGGAAGGATCACTCAAGCCCTTGCTGATGGGCAACTAGAGCGCCATGTTGGGCTAACATTACATCCAGATCAAAGCCAAATTATGTTATGCGGCAACCCTGAAATGGTAAAAGAGACTAAAAGTGTGCTAGAAGCGCGAGGATTTGCTAAAAATTTACGCCGAAAACCGGGACAAATTACTATGGAGCATTATTGGTAATCATTAACACCCGATGAGTTGTATCAAATAGGAGATATATGCATTAAGTTGCCATTTATCTCCTACTAATCTCACCTCTAAGACGCCATACCCGTTATCTTTTCATATACTAAAGGTAGTTGTACGGATGGAGTTGACGATGGATACGCTACCCAATTTTGATGATATGGCAAAAATGGCAAAAGAAGATCCAGAACAATTCGAACGACTACGCCAACAATTAATAGAAGATGCAATAAACCAAGCACATGACAGCATGCAACCACGCCTAAAAGCACAGCAAAGTCATATCGATCTAGTTATTAGTCGTGGAAAAAACCCACTTCACACCACCATGTTGTTGCGAAATGAATTACAACGCCAATTAGTTCGCTTTGCCGAAACCCTCCAACACCCCTATAACCAAGAAAATGCTGAGATCACGCCGATTTCATCTCATCCCAAACAATCCAAAAACACAGATAAAAGCTCTTTCTAACTACGCTTCCTGCAAGAAATTAACTATATTTTGAAATATTTTGAAATTATGAGTTCACTTTTCGCCTTGAAAAAGGTACAACCGAGCTCATTAATGATTTTGGACAGTAAAAATAAACCATTGTTGGTATATTTTTACTACATCAAGTTAAGTTAATTACATCATTTAAATTTGGAGAAAAGCTATGCGCCATCCTGTGGTTATGGGTAACTGGAAGCTAAACGGTAGCAAGGAAATGGTCTCTGGCCTTATCAAAGGTCTTGATGCAGCACTTAACGGTGTTGAAGGTGTTGACGTAGCCATCGCTCCACCAGTAATGTACTTGGATCTAGCTGAGCAGCTACTAAGCAAAGCGAACAGCAAAATCATCCTTGGTTCTCAAAACGTTGATCTACACAACAACGGCGCATTCACAGGTGATATTTCTCCTGCAATGCTTAAAGAATTCGGTGCTAGCCACATCATCATCGGTCACTCTGAGCGTCGTGAATACCACAACGAATCAGATGAGTTTGTTGCTCAAAAATTCGCATTCCTAAAAGAAAATGGCCTAACGCCAGTTCTTTGTATTGGTGAGTCAGAAGCACAAAACGAAGCTGGCGAAACAGTAGCTGTATGTGCGCGTCAACTTGACGCAGTTATCAACACTCAAGGTGTTGAAGCACTGAACGGCGCAATCATCGCTTACGAACCAATCTGGGCTATCGGTACAGGTAAAGCAGCAACTGCTGACGATGCACAACGCATCCACGCTGCTATCCGTGCTCACATCGCTGAGAAGAGTGAAGAAGTCGCTAAGAACGTTGTTATCCAATACGGCGGTTCTGTTAAGCCAGAAAACGCAGCTGCATACTTCGCACAACCAGACATCGACGGTGCTCTAGTTGGTGGCGCAGCACTTGATGCTGAAAGCTTTGCAGCTATTGCTAAAGCAGCAGCTGAAGCGAAAAACTAATCATTCTTGTTGATTAGCCTAAGAGGTCACCTACGGGTGGCCTTTTTGTTTTTATCGCAAAAAACCGTCCTTTACCGATTTCAAGGTAATAAAAAAGGCCGATAATAATCGACCTTTTTTCTCTCTTACTGCTCGATAAATCTCTTAAAATAACTTCTCAGCTAACTCATAAAGATCGTTACGAACAGGGCGACGCATATTTTCAATTGCATCGATGATATCGTGGTGAACAAGTTGCTCACACTGAATACCTACACAACGACCACCTTCACCTTTTTGAAGAAGATCAACTGCATATGCACCCATACGAGAAGCAAGTACACGGTCAAACGCTGTTGGTTGACCGCCACGCTGAATGTGGCCCAATACTGTTGCACGAGTTTCACGACCTGTTTCAGTTTCAATGAACTTAGCCAGTTCATTCACATCAGTCATTAGCTCTGTGATAGCAATAATTGCGTGCTTTTTACCTTTAGCAATACCTTCACGGATATGCGTTAGTAATTTTTCTTTATCTAGACCAGTTTCAGGTGTGATGATGTACTCACAACCACCAGCAATCGCAGACATTAGGGTTAAGTCACCACAATGACGACCCATCACTTCTACAATAGAGATACGTTGGTGTGAAGATGATGTATCACGTAAACGGTCAATTGCATCGATAACCGTATTCATTGCTGTCATGTAACCGATAGTGTAATCAGTACCTGCAACGTCATTATCGATAGTGCCAGGAAGACCGATACATGGGTAACCCATCTCAGTTAACTTCTTCGCGCCCATGTATGAACCGTCACCACCAATAACTACTAATGCATCAATGCCATGCAGTTTTAGGTTCTCAATCGCTTTTTCACGCACTTCCACTTCTCGGAATTCAGGAAAACGCGCAGAGCCTAGGAATGTACCGCCTTTGTTGATCACATCAGATACACTTTTACGATCTAGCTTTTCGATACAGTTGTTATAAAGACCTTGGTAGCCATCATAAATACCGTACACTTCTAGACCTTCAGTTAACGCTGCTCGAACTACGCCGCGAACTGCTGCATTCATACCAGGTGCGTCACCACCACTGGTCAAAACACCAATCTTCTTAATCATGGTTACCCTCTGACTTTGGGAATTGAAAATCAAATCCGACACGATTATACCGAGGTTCCCCTGCTCGATATCACAGCAACACCCGTGCTGTGCGTGTAAAAACTGAAACTTTTCTACTTACGTAGGAGTATTACAAGTTTGCAAAAATATTTAGTTGATTCATATCACGCAAGGTCGGGATTCAATCAAGCTTCTTTTTACACAAAAATTAACCTTATCTCTTTCGTTTTAAGCTGACGTTGCTACATAATCAGCCCGATTTTTCGTGTACTTGATGATCCATATGCCTATGGTGTGTTCAATATCACGCAGTATAGCCGTTTTATGATGACAATTAATAACAAAACCTACGAGAAAATACGATCATCGAGGTGATTTTTTTATGAGGGCTCTAACTCCTGAGTAAAAAATCAAAAAAAAGCCACAACAGAAGTTATGGCTTTCTTTTTTTGTCTTTATTACTCAAACACTCAGTGTGTTTTTTTCTCAAGTTTCATAAATCGCTTTTCGGCATGCTGTTGCTTTAATTCCACATATTTTGCTTTTTGCTCTGGGGTCAAAATATTCAACATTTGATGGCGCTGTTTTAATCGCTCAACACGGTGCTCGGCTTGTTTCTCTGACATACGATCGACCAATTGACGTACCGCTTGCTCATCAAAATTATCTGCCAGTACTAATTTATCGAGTGCTTTGTGATCTGTTTGCATTTCAGTGCGATTAGCCTGTCGCTCCGCTTTCATCGCTTCACGATCTTTCTCTCGTAAGGTTTTCATTTCGGCTTTTTGTGTATCAGTCAACTCTAGCTGTTTAAACAGGCCACGCTCACCATGATGTCCTTTCATACCATGTGAGTTCGGAGCTGCCATTACTGACATCGAACCTAATACCATTGGTACTGCAATCGCCATCATCATTGTTTTTTTGAACATTTTCATGCTTGTATCTCCAACTATTTGGGTGCGGCAACCTGTGCCATTGTGCTTGGTAATCATAATAACGGATCACAAGTAAAGCGTTGTCGAGTAAACGTAAAGCTACGTAAATCAATGATAACGAAACTTGGCGTTCACGCTGACATTAGCGATACTAGGCTCAAAACTTCATCACTCTCTTTATCTTTGCATAGGTTTGACCATGGCGAAAATTTTACTTGTCGATGACGACATTGAGCTCACAGCATTATTAAAAGATATTCTAGAGCTAGAAGGCTTTGATGTGATTGAAGCCAATAATGGCCAGCAAGGATTAGAAAAGGTAGATAACAGTATCGATCTGATTTTACTTGATGTCATGATGCCAGTAATGAACGGCACTGAAATGCTACGTCGCTTACGAGAGTCCCATTCAACACCTGTGATGATGTTAACCGCTAAAGGTGATGAAATTGATCGTGTGCTTGGTCTTGAACTCGGCGCTGATGATTACCTGCCTAAACCTTTTAGCGACCGAGAGTTGTTAGCGCGTATACGCGCAGTATTGCGCCGTACTCAAGCCACGAATGAAAAAACCACTGAAAAATCAGACCTACTCACCTATCAAGACATTACGATTTATCCCGGACGACAAGAGGTGCTTTGTCAGGAAATTCCAATCGAAATGACAGGCACAGAGCTCGCTTTATTAAGCTATTTTATTCAACGCCCAGGTCAGATTATTGCCAAAGAATCCTTAAGCCTAGATGTACTCGGTAAACGTTTAGCTCGTTTTGATCGCGCCATTGATATGCATGTATCCAATATTCGTAAAAAGTTGCCAGAGCGCTTAGATGGTAAGCCAAGGATTAAAACCTTACGCGGTAAAGGTTACTTATTAGTTGAGGAAGCATAATGAAATTTCCGGGGCTCACTAGCCTTTATGGCCGTATTTTTGCCATTTTCTGGTTTACCCTTTTTGTTGTCGTCGTGACAATCGTTTTGTTATTTCAACTCGATCCTCGAACAGGGCAAGCGATCCCAGAGCCTCACCTTAAACGCCTAGAATATACCGCAGAAAATATTAACCAAAAGCTCAACACCCCACGAAACGAAACCGTTAAAAGATTGCAGCTAGAACAAAAACTCAAACGCTTAACAAAACGTAAAAATAATCATGATATCCAGATTTATTTTACGACTCTTGATGGCGACATTATCTCACCACAAAAACACACTAAAGCATTGCGTAACTTTATTACTATTGCTGATAACCCAAGTGCCCCTAAGCAACGTTTATATGGTCGCTGGATGATGGCTGGCCCCTTTACGATCAATACGCCGAAGGGTGATATTTATATGTATAGCAGTCAAATATGGCGTGGCCCTTCCCCGTTTATCATTCAAATTTTGGATAAGCCATTTAAGCTCCTACTCGTGACAATGCTTGTCAGCACCCCCTTTTTGCTCTGGCTCGCTTGGGCAGTCACACGCCCAGCAAGACGTTTACAACAAGCCGCAGAGCGTGTCGCACAAGGTGAGTTTACCGCCGATCCAAATTTAGAAACCGGACCACGAGAATTTAAACAAGCTGGCGCAAGCTTTAACCAAATGGTAGGGGCATTAAATACCATGATCAGTGGACAGCAACGTTTACTGTCAGATATTTCGCATGAGTTACGCTCACCACTCACTCGTTTACGGATGGCTACCGCATTAGCTCAACGCAAACAAGGGGAAAGCCGTGAGCTAACCCGCGTTGATACTGAGGCTGAACGATTAGAAACCATGATTGGCGAATTACTTGAATTATCTAGAATGCAAGTCAATAGTCATCAACAAAATGAAAGGCTTGATAGCCAAACACTATGGTATGAGATGCTTGAAGATGCTCGCTTTGAAGCTGAACAATGCCATAAAACTTTACGTTATAACGCGCTGCAAGATTGGCCGATTAATGGCAACCCTAACCTATTGATCAGCGCACTAGAGAACGTAATACGTAACGCGATTAAATACGGCAATGACGTCATTGAAATACAGTTTACGGTTCAACAGCACCTGCTCACCATCACGATTGATGACAATGGTGACGGTGTGCCTGAGGCGGAATTAGATGATATCTTCCGGCCCTTTTACCGCGTCTCCACCGCACGAGATCGTGACAGCGGAGGCACTGGGCTTGGTTTAGCTATTACAGAAAGTGCGATTCGACAACATAGAGGAACAATTAAAGCGAATAATAGCTCCCTTGGCGGATTGAATATTACTATTACTCTGCCTCTGGCCTGTTAACACCATTAAAGAGATACTCTTGATAAACCAGCGACACTTTTGAGCCGAAAACGTTGCATGTCATTAAAGTAACGAGGCTTTCATACTCTATCTCCATTGGCATGACCATATTGATCATTTATTGACTTAAAATCGTCCAGATCAATATACAAAGCTAAAAACAGACACACTCTTAGTGGAAATAATCTTTATGCTCAGGCCATTTGCTTGTTTATACTGAGCTTGTCACAATGTGTTATCTTTAGCTGCTAATAAAGCGATAAATTATGTTTGATATTGCGTTATATGAACCTGAAATTGCCCCCAATACGGGTAACATTATTCGCCTCAGTGCGAACTGTGGTGCTAACTTGCATTTGATTGAACCATTAGGATTTGATTTAGACGAGAAAAAAGTACGCCGTGCTGGTTTGGATTATCATGATTTAGCGCATGTCCATCGCCATAAAGATTTTGCTGCTTTCATACAAGCAATGGAAGGGCGTCGTATTTTTGCCTGCACCACCAAAACCACTAATTTCCATACTAATGCGAAATTTAAGCAAGGTGATGTGTTACTTTTTGGCCCAGAAACTCGTGGCCTACCGGCTGAATTTATTGCCAGCCAGCCCCTTGAGCAACGCTTACGTATTCCAATGCAACCCGATAGCCGCAGCTTAAACCTTTCCAATGCAGTTGCGATTATTGCGTTTGAAGCATGGCGACAAATGGATTTTAACGGCGCGGTATAAAACAGAAAAAGGCGATCAATGATCGCCTTTTTTTCACATTCAATATGTCTTTTATTGAACATAACGATGGCTAAATACCATCACCTTCAATAAACGTTTGCGAGTTACCATTAAATTGCTGATCCATATCCATCGATGGTTTATCAGAATTTGGTCGCCCAACCACTTTGGCAGGAATACCAGCGACAGTGGTATGGGGAGGTACAGAATTTAACACTACCGAACAAGAGCCTATTTTCGCCCCTTCACCGACTTCGATATTGCCTAACACTTTAGCGCCAGCACCTATCATCACCCCTTCACGGATCTTCGGGTGACGATCGCCACTCTCTTTCCCCGTACCACCTAATGTGACGTCCTGAAGAATTGAAACATCATTTTCAATGACAGCGGTTTCACCAATCACAATACCGGTCGCGTGATCAAACATGATCCCTTGACCGATTTTTGCCGCAGGATGCACATCGACTTGGCAAGCTACCGAGATTTGGTTTTGTAGATAAACCGCTAAGGCTTTTCGATCTTGTTTCCACAACCAGTTAGCCACACGATATCCTTGAAGAGCGTGACAACCTTTAAGATAAAGTAATGGAATAGAATACATCTCAATAGCAGGATCACGTTCAACAACAGCACAAATATCACGTGCTGCCGATTCAACTATCGAACAATCGCTAGCATACGCTTCTTCGATGACCTCACGAACAGCCATCGCTGGCATCGATGGTGTCGCCAATTTATTGGCAAGTATATAACTCAATGCAGCAGCAAGATCATCATGCTTAATAATCGTGGCATGATAAAAACTCGCAAGCATTGGTTCATGCTCTGACTGCTCTCGTGCTTCCTGCTTGATCGCTGGCCAAAGCTGGTGTTGTTGACATTGCTTCACGTCATCCTCTGCTTACTTATCTATTCTTCTTATAACTATACTTAATTAGTCAGGTATTACTTTAACCTGATTGCAAAAAAAAACAACGCGAGCCAGGGCTCGCGTTGTTGAAACAGAAGATAATAAGGTTGTTACCTTTATATCTTACTGTTATTCATATTTTTTCTCGCGTGCGAGTAATTCTTTAGCAGCCTCACGAGCATCTTTACCTTGATAAAGTACTTGATAAATTTGCTCAGAGATCGGCATCTCAACACCATAACGTTTAGCTAATTGCCAAACCTCTTTGGTATTACGATAACCTTCAACAACTTGACCAATTTCCTGCTGTGCTTGCTCTACACTTTTACCTGCACCTAGTGCTAAACCAAAACGACGGTTACGGGATTGGTTATCGGTACATGTGAGTACTAAGTCACCCAATCCAGCCATCCCCATAAAGGTTTCAGGCTGTGCACCTAATGCCGCGCCAAGACGACACATTTCCGCAAGACCGCGGGTGATCAACGCTGTACGTGCATTGGCACCAAAGCCAATACCGTCAGACATACCTGCACCAATCGCAATCACATTTTTTACCGCGCCGCCTAGTTGCATCCCCGTAAAATCATTATTGCTATAAACTCTAAAGGTTTTATCACAATGAATCTTTTCTTGAAGATCAGCAACAAACTCCGCATCCGGTGATGCAACAGAAATAGCCGTCGGTAAACCCGCAGCCAGTTCTTGGGCAAAGGTAGGGCCTGATAACACTGCAAGTGGAATATCATTACCTAAAGCATCGACTGCGACATCTTTTAACAGGCGTCCAGTTTCTGGTTCTAACCCTTTGGTCGCCCAACAGACACGTGAATCTGAGCGTAAGAAAGGTTTTACTTGTGATAATACTTGACCAAATACATGACTTGGTACAACAACAAGTAAATCGCGGCTACCTTCAACAGCATCTTGTAAGTTTGACGTTACAATTAACGATTCAGGAAAGTGCACACCAGGAAGAAACGCTTCATTGGCACGATCAATTTCCAATTGTGCAATATGTTCTGGGTCATGGCCCCATAAAATAACATTGGCACCATTTCTGGATAACGCAATAGCAAGTGCTGTGCCGTAAGAGCCAGCACCTAATACTGCCATTGAAATCGTATTATTTGCGTTCTTAGTCATAATTGTTACTTTGCTTATTAAGCTTCAGCGTTTGCTTCTGCTTGGTTTTGTAAGTAGTTCATGAACAATGCATCAAAGTTTACTGGTGCTAGGTTCAATTGTGGGAATGTACCCTTAACGACTAAGCTTGAAATTGTTTCACGCGCGTACGGGAATAGGATGTTCGGGCAGAATGCACCTAGGCAATGTGCTAGTTGTGGTGCTTCCATACCTGCAACAGAGAAGATACCACCCTGCTGAACTTCACAAAGGAATGCATTCTCTTCTTCATTCTTAACTGTAACAGTCAGACGAAGTACAACTTCATACACACCTTCAGCTAGTTCGCGACTTTGAGTATCAAGATCCAATTTCACATCTGGGTTCCATTCTTTTTGGAACATATCAGGTGAATTAGGCGCTTCAAAAGAAACGTCTTTTAGGAAGATACGTTGAATTTGAAAGTTTTGTTGTGCTTCTGTATTTGCTGCTTCAGCCATTTCCTGAGTCCTTTTTGATGCTCGCTATTACGAGACTTAATGCGCCAGCACAGTGCTAACCACAGGCTGTATTGAATAAATAGACAGCGGTATGACTACGCGTACCGCACATCAAACAATGCGTTATTTTTTACCTTTGCTTTTTACTAACGGCAGGTTTGCTTCGTTCCAAGCAATCAGACCGTCTTTTAGTACATTAACATTGGTAAAACCCGCTTTACTCAAATCATTTGCGGTTGTTTGAGCGGTTTGACCTGTCTTACATACCACAATGATTGGGGCTGTTTTATGTTTTTCAAGCTCTGTAATGTTTTGTTCTTTAATTTGGCTTGGTAAAGCGTGAAGTGAGCCTGCAATATGACCCTTACGGTATTCGTCACGAGAGCGAATATCAACAAACACTCCTTCTTCACGATTGACTAAAACTGTTGCATCGTTAATACCAATTGTTTTATACGTTGCAGTTTTCTCTTTGACCATAGAACCGATGATAGCCACAACTAAACCGATCCAAACTAGAGATAAAATAGGGTTACTGGTTAAAAATTCAATATATTGTTGCATTTGCTTCGCTCTGTTTCATGGCTAAATGGCAGCCAAGATTAACGGGATTTTTAAAGGTTTTGAGTATACCGTTGTTACCTATCATGTACAGCAACGGGTATTCATTCCGCGCTTTAACTCACTTGTTGCTATTAATAAGTGATGCGCACCACCCAGTATAAAAGCGAATCTCGCACTTACCTATTAATGAAATAGAGAAAAACTGTGATCTAGGGCTTACACTCAAGACAATAAATGCATATATTTTGTCGAATAGGTCACAATACGCTCGACAGTAAGTTTGAACTTCTCCTACTGCTTTCAATACTTTCTGTAGTAAAATCACATTAATGGATATTACAATTACCTTAAAAATGCTTTTATATTAAGCAGTTAAGGCAATTGATATAGATTTTCATTTATTCGAAGAGGGACAGAACATGTCTGCGAAGAAACCACTTGCACTTGTTATTTTAGATGGTTGGGGCTACCGCGAAGACAATGCGGATAACGCCATTGCTAACGCTCAAACACCAGTAATGGATGGGCTGCTTGCTCAAAACCCTAACACACTAATTTCAGCTTCTGGTATTGATGTTGGTCTACCTGACGGTCAAATGGGTAACTCTGAAGTAGGTCATACTAATATCGGTGCAGGCCGTGTGGTATACCAAGATCTTACTCGTATTACTAAAGCGATCAGCGATGGTGAGTTTTTCGAAAATGAAGCACTTGTAACGGCTATCGACAAAGCAGTAAACGCAGGTAAAGCGGTTCATATCTTAGGTCTTCTATCTCCTGGTGGCGTACACAGCCACGAAGATCACATTGCTTCTGCAATTGAAATGGCAGCAAAACGTGGCGCAGAGAAAATCTACCTTCACGCATTCCTAGATGGCCGTGATACGCCACCACGTAGCGCGAAGAATTCACTGGTTCGTTTTAATGAACTATTTGCCAAGCTAGGCAAAGGACGTACCGCATCACTGATTGGTCGTTACTACGCAATGGATCGCGATAATAACTGGGATCGCGTTGAAAAAGCGTACGATCTTATCACTGCTGCTAAAGCGGAGTTCACAGTCGCTAATGCCGTTGACGGTCTAGCTGCGGCTTACGAGCGTGATGAAAATGACGAATTTGTACAAGCAACTGAAGTGCGTGCTGAAGGTCAAGAAGCAGCAATCGTGGCAGATGGCGATAGCGTTATTTTCATGAACTACCGTGCTGACCGTGCGCGTGAAATCACACGTGCATTTGAGCCAGGTTTTACCGATTTTGCGCGTGCACAATTCCCACAATTATCTGACTTTGTAATGCTAACGCAATATGCTGCAGATATTGAACTAACAACAGCATTCAAACCAGCAAGCCTAGACAATACATTAGGCGAATGGCTATCGAAGAAAGGCAAAAAACAGCTACGTATTTCTGAAACAGAAAAATACGCGCACGTAACCTTCTTCTTCAATGGCGGTAAAGAAGATGAGTTTGATGGTGAATCACGTCAACTTGTTGCTTCACCAAAAGTAGCCACTTACGATCTTCAACCTGAAATGAGTGCACCAGAGCTAACTGATAAGCTTGTTGCCGCAATCAAAGGTGGTGAGTTCGATATGATCATCTGTAACTACCCTAACGGTGATATGGTTGGCCATACTGGTGTTTACGACGCTGCAGTGAAAGCGTGTGAAGCACTAGATACTTGCCTAGGTAAAGTCGTTGCAGCGATTAAAGAAATGGACGGTCAGTTACTGATCACTGCCGACCACGGTAATGCCGAGATGATGGTTGACCCATCAACCGGTGGTATCCACACAGCACACACTAATCTACCAGTGCCACTTATCTACGTAGGTAGCAAAGACTTAGAACTTAAGTCAGGTGGTAAGCTGTCAGATCTTGCGCCAACGATGCTTTCACTAACAGATATGGAAATCCCTGCAGAGATGTCTGGTCAGGTGCTATACAATCTGAAATAATTATCTCCATGCGAGATATGATTAGAAAACATCTAAACAAAAAAATCCGCGCCAGTGCATTATGCACTGGCGTTCTTTTATGCATGACATTTGCCGTTCCATGTGCAGCGTCCAGTCAAAACCAGCTCGATGGCGTAAAACAGGAAATCTCACGTCAAAAAAATCAACTGGCAAGCAAGCAAAAGAAATACAACAGCTTGCAACAAGATCTAAAACAACACGAACTGAACATTGCCAAAGCTGCGAATGATATTCATGCGACAAACAATCAATTAGCAACCATTAAACGCGCTATTGATAAGTTAAATACGGAACAAACAGAACTAGAACAAAAACAGAAACAACAGAAAGCCGTTGTTGCTTCAATCTTAAATGCCCAATTTCGCCAAGGCCAAGACAGTGATATCGCCAGCTTATTAAGCGGTGAGGATTCAACACGCCTTGATCGAATGACAACCTATGCTGAGTACATCAGTAAAGCCCGTGTTAATGCCATCGATGCCCTTGATGCCACGCAAACTGAAATTCAAATGAAAGTGCACCAGCTCAACGAGCAAAAAACGGAGCAGCAACAAGCACTCAACACTCTTAAACAGCAAAAACAAACACTCGATCAACAGCAGCAATCACGTCAAAAAACGCTATCTAGCATTAAAAGTCAAATCGATAGCAGCAGTGAAGATTTAGCTGAACTACAAGCCAACGAAAGACAAATGCTCGCTGCCATTGCCAAAGCGAAAGCGGAAGCAGAAAGAAGAGCCCGTGAAGAAGCGGCAAGAATTGCCCGTGAAAAAGCGGCAGCTCAAGCACGCATAAAAGCGGCAAAAGAAGCCAAAGCGCGTGCTGCAGCTGAAGCTGAAGCACGTGAGATTGACAGACAATATGCAAACCAACAGGCACGTGTGCCGATGGACGGCCTTGCTCGCCATAAAGGCAAACTATACTGGCCAGTAAAAGGAACTATTTTGCATAATTACGGCTCGCACCAGCAAGGGCAATTACGCTGGAAAGGCATGGTATTTAGCTCGCCAATGGGGAGCCAAGTAAAAGCGATTTATTCTGGTCGCATTATTTTTGCAGACTGGCTACGTGGCTATGGTTTGATGATTGGTATTGATCACGGTAAAGGTGACATGAGTTTCTATGGCTATAACCAAACACTACTGAAGAAAGTCGGTGATACGGTCCAAGCTGGAGAGCCAATAGCCTTAGTCGGTGACAGTGGTGGCCAAACCCAACCCGGACTCTACTTTGAGATACGCCGTAAAGGCCAGCCAATAGATCCTAAACCTTGGCTTGATTAAGCTCCACTCTAATACTAAAAATAAAAAGGTTGGTGATAGTTATTATCCCAACCTTTTTTAATATCGCTTCTTTCGCAACGGATTTTTAACGCTTTGCTTGCTGTTCCTGTTGTTCGTAATACTGTTTCAATGCTTCTACACGTTCGCAGCCTAACGGTGTTGCCAGCGGCCTTACAATATTAAGTATCTGAATAACACCTTTATAGATAACCGTTGGGGTTATTTTAGCACCAGCGACTTGGGTCGTTTGATAGCTAATCCAACTTGATGCTACCATCAACAACGTCTCAGCCAAGGTTTTCAAATCTTCATCATCGATATCAACCAATCCACCTTCTTTTAAGCTTTGCATCAATATCGCGATATTACTGCGAAGTTGCGCCTGTGCTTCGAGATATTTAAGCTGTAATTCAGGATCACGACGTAAAATATCAGGCAAATTTGCGTAGAAAAAACGATAGCGCCACATCAGCAAAAATACGGCATCGAGGTAACTCAACAGACTTTCTGTCGTTTCCGCTTCACTACGCGGTTGAAAGCTCACTTGTAAGTCAGTGGCATATAAATCAAAAATACTGTGGATGATCTGTTCTTTATTTCTAAAATGATAATAAAGATTACCCGGACTGATCGCGAGATCGGCGGCGATATGGTTCGTCGTTACGTTTGGCTCTCCACGCTCATTAAATAACGCTAAAGCAGCATGAATAATTCTGTCTCGGGTTTTCATTTGATTGACTTCCTTCGCCCTTCTTCTACATATAATGTATCATAAGTTAACGTTTTTTTTGCTCTGTAGCGCCATAGCTACAAGTTGTTATTTCATCAATGAAGGATTTTCTCCCATGATAATTGTTACTGGCGGCGCCGGCATGATCGGCAGCAACATCGTAAAAGCCCTTAACGAGCAAGGTTGTAACGATATTTTAGTGGTGGATAACCTCAAAGACGGGACTAAATTTGCCAACCTTGTCGATTTAGACATTGCCGATTACATGGACAAAGAAGACTTCATCACCCAGATTATGGCGGGAGATGAGTTCGGAAATATTGAAGCCATTTTCCATGAAGGTGCTTGCTCAGCAACCACTGAGTGGGACGGTAAATACATGATGCTCAATAACTATGAGTACTCAAAAGAGCTTTTACATTACTGTTTAGAGCGCCAAATCCCGTTCCTTTATGCTTCATCTGCAGCAACCTATGGTGGTCGCGATCATGATTTCATCGAAGAAAAGCCATACGAAGGTGCACTGAACGTTTATGGTTATTCGAAACAACAATTTGATAACTATGTTCGCCGTATTTGGCAAGATGCTGAAGCACATGGTGAGAAACTATCGCAAATCACTGGCTTCCGTTATTTCAATGTGTATGGCCCGCGTGAGCAACATAAAGGCAGTATGGCCTCTGTCGCCTTTCACCTAAACACTCAAATTAATGCAGGTGGCAACCCAAAACTGTTTGAAGGCTCTGAAACCTTTAAGCGTGATTTTGTTTATGTTGGCGATGTATGCAAAATGAACCTATGGTTCTTAGCAAATAGTGTATCCGGTATTTTTAACTGTGGTACAGGCAATGCTGAATCTTTCCAAGCAGTAGCTGATGCTGTCGTTAAATATCATGGCAAAGGTGAAGTTGAGTCAGTTCCCTTCCCTGAGCACCTAAAAGGTCGTTACCAAACTTACACCCAAGCAGATCTGACTAAAGTGCGCGCTGCAGGCTATACAGAAACGTTTAAATCTGTTGCTGAAGGCGTTGCAGAATACATGACAATCCTAAACAAATAATAACGATATGATTGATAACCATTACGATAAACAAGCTTATAACCCACAATTTGAATGGTCTTTTCTAGCACCTAAATATTGGGGGACATGGCTTGCCGTTATCCTCGCTTCTCTATTTTGCTTGCTGCCCCATAACGCACGCCGCGCAATTGCGAGTACCTTTGCTAAACAAGCTATCAAGTTAAAGAGCAAATCAAACCATCGTGCGCGCGTAAACTTACAGATGTGCTTTCCTGACAAAACCGATGCTGAACGTGAAGATATTCTACTGCAAAGTATCACCACCGCAGGTACATTCTTGCTGGGATTTGCATCGTTAAGTGTACGTAGCAAATTTTGGTTAGAAGATAATACCGTGATCCGCGGGATGGAGAATCTCACCACTCTCACCGATCAGCAGCAAAGCGTGATTTTGTTAGTCCCTCACACTTGGGCGATTGATATTCCTGCGGTACTGCTTGCATCACGCGGTTTACCTGTTTCTGCAATGGCGAAAAAGCAGAAAAACCCAGTCTCAGACTGGTTGATGCATCGTCAACGTGTGCAATACGGCGGCCGTGTTTATGAACGCAGTGGTGGTATTAAACCGTTTATTAAATCGATTCGCGAAGGGTACTTAGGTTACTACTTACCCGATGAAGATCTTGGCCCTGAGCACAGCGTATTTGTCGATTTCTTTGCTACCACCAAAGCAACAATGTCAGGTCTTGGCCGACTGTCTAAATTAAGTCGCGCAAAGATCGTACCGCTTTTTGCGATGTACAACAGTGAATCAGGTAAATATGAATTAGATTTCTACCCTGCTCTGCCTTTCCCTAGTGAAACTGAAGAGCAAGATGCCCGCATGATGAACGAATGTATCGAGCAATACGTGAGTGAGCGTCCAGAACAATACATGTGGATTCTGCGTTTATTAAAGACACGACCTAATAGTGATAAGAATCCGTATGAATAAATACAATATGTTAAAAAATATCAATGCCTTTACTATCACTTTACCTGTGCTGTGGATTCTAACTGGTCTATTTACAATACATAATGGTGATAAAATATTAGTTACACTTACACTTTTATCTCTACTATTAACATTAATTACTTATAAATTTGAGGTATTAAAAAGAAATTTTAAAAATAAATACCTCCTTATACTGGTAGTATTATTTATATACTCTGCCTTAGGTGAAGTTTTCCACTTCGAAACACCTATAATATTTCGAGCTATTGCGACGACATTAGTGTTAACACTTTTCCTTCCATATGACTTAATATCACCAAAGCGGATCTGTATTTATAGTCTTATAGGAAGTATAATTTCATTATTTTTTGTAAGTTATAATATTTTTGTTTTAAATATTGAAAGGGGATCTTTAGATATAAATCCAATCCCATTTTCAACTTACCTATGTGTACTATCTGCCTTATCTCTAGTTTGTTTTTTTTGTATCCGTGATACTAAATATAAGATAATTTGTTTACTCTCAGTAATATTAAGTTTTATTGCTGTAATGCTAACAGAAACAAGAGGCACTATTTTAGCGCTTATCATTACATTAGTTTTATCGGCAATTTACTTTATTATAAAGAGAAGTGAAAACAAGAAAAAAAGCATACTTTTTTTTATTATTATTTCTGCTTTTATGGTAGTTATTAGTTTTCCTGTTTTAAAAGATCGTCTATATGATAAAACTGCTTATGAATTTTCACTCATAGAAAAAGGCAATGATAGTTCATCAATAGGGATTAGGTTAAATCTCTGGAAAGCAGGTATTCTCACCATTGAAAACTCTCCTTTCAAAGGTACAGGAAATAACATTCATCCAGCAATTAAGAAGCTCATGGATGAAGGTAAGATATATAAGAATAACTTTTATTTCACCCTAATACACTTTCATAATCAGTACATAGATATAGCTGTGAAATGGGGAGTTCAAAGTTTAATTATTCTCCTGTTATTTTTATTAGTCCCTTTATTTACACTTAATAAAGAAGATGACTTTACCAAAATAAGTTTTTATTCTTTGACATCAATATTTATGATAGCAGGCTTAACTGATCCACCTTTAGTTAACAAGCAACTCTTTATTCTTTTTCTTACTCTACTAGCAATAGTATATGGTAAAAATAAGATAAAATGAGAAAAGGGGCTTTACAGCCCCTCTTTTTTTACTTTATATATAAAATCAATATATTCTTGAGCAATATTTTCAGCTGAAAATTTATCATAGCTCGATGATGGTATCTCATTATCTACATCTATTGAGATTTCATCTATTTTTTTAGCAATAACATCTGGTTCGAATGAATCGACTAAATACTTCAATAAATCCCCTGAAAGGATTTCTGAAGGTCCACTAGGACAATTGACACTGATCGCAGGTGTGCCACAAATTAATGATTCAACAAGTACGTTACCAAATCCTTCATGAATTGACGTCAATATTAACATTTTGGCTTGGCGCATAATTGGATAAGGGTTTAAACAGAAAGGATAAATAAAAACTTGATCTTCTAATCCTAATATCTTTGCCTTATTTCTTATATCCCGTTCTAAACTGCCTTCACCTATGATGACAAGGTTGATCTTACTTTTCATCTTAACAAGAGTTTCAAGTAATAAATTTAAATTTTTCTGTTTCTCTAATCGTCCAACAAAAACAATAAAATTCTCTGGTAAGTCATAAGCAGTATCTTGTAAAGATAGCTTTTTTATTTCTTCAAATAAAAATGGATTATAAATCCTAGATATTGACTTATAACTATTTTTTGAAGTTTCTATTAAAAAGTCTTTAATTCCATCAGATACACAAACAACATGCTTACCTGAAATCTTTTTTGTTATTTTATTTTTATATTTCCAACGATTATATAAATTTTTATTATTGTAAGTATATTCATCTGAGTTATGAATACAATAAATTAGTCGAGGATCATTAATATAAGAGATAATATCGTTTGTCTCACCATGTTCAGAAAAAATAACATCAAAACTTTTTTCTTTTTCTTCTATTTTTAACCATTGTAAAAATTTTTCAGCTTGAATATTCGCTTTTTTATATTTAACTTTTTCAGTAATGGATAAAACATGATGTTTAATATTTTCTGATACAGCTAATTCTTTTTCAGAAGTCAGAGTAATAAACTCACATTGATATCCAAGTTTTGTTAATGCTTCCGCTAGACGAACAGTAACAACTTGAACCCCTTCAACCTTTAGATCTCGTAAAAAAAATCCAATTCTCATTTTATTGCCTTCAATATATTTGTTCTGGCTTCTTCTAGTTGTTCATATCCGAACTCATATACATATACACTATCATTATCGCAAATAGGCTCTCGATTAAAGATGGTCTGAGAATACATACCTAATGGTTTCCACTCTTCATAATTCATTCTATTTTCACGATATATACCAATTACAGGTTTATCTAATGCCGAAGCCATATGTACTACTGCGGTATCAGGAGTCAATGTAAAATCAGCCTTATCGATAATAGCTAAAGACATTTCAAGGCTCGCTTTATCTGTCGGTAAGAGCAAATTAGACGAAGAAAATTGGCTGATCAGCTTCGTTAAAAATTTCTCTTCACCTGGTGTTGGTAATAAAACTAACAAGTCTTCAGGATACTTATCCAACCAATACTTCATCAAAGATACTGCTTTTTCAAAACTAAATCGTCTATATTTACCTGAACCAAAAAAGTTAATACCAACTATATTTTTATAATCTTTATCTATTATTAATGAGTCGAGAAATTCAAGCTCTTTATTATAGTTTGGTACAGGAGGTTTTTCAGAAGTCAAACAATCTTTATTCGTTAAAACTTTTGTCGCATTAATATATCGTTGATAAAAATGCGTTTGATTACTGTCAATAGAAACATCAATGATATTAAATCTATCCGCACTGAATCCTAAATAATGTTTAGCATTTATGTATTTCGCAATAAATATCTCTTTGTAAGAAAAACCATTTGAAACATCAACAAATACGTCATATTTATTTTTATAAGGCTGTAATGTTTTACGTAAATTATGCTTGCCTAATAAAATATATTCATCGATAAAAGAAACTTTATTTAACCATAACTTAGTTGTTTGACGACATATAACGGTAATTTTTATGTCTGGGCGATGTAAACGCAGGTTATTGATAAGAATGCCTGCCATAATACAATCACCAAGCTTATCATCCCAACGAAATATAACTATATGCTTCACATCTTCTGCGCAAAAAACATCGGAACAGTCCCGATGATCATAAAGCGCACAAGCCGCTTTAAGTTTTATCGCTTTTTGTGTATTTCGAACGGTGCGCCACTTTGCTTTTAGTCGCTTAATCAAATTCATCTGATAACCTTTACTAAACATTTTTCATAAATACAATGATGATATTCGATATCTTCATTCTATTAATGCGACAATATTATCAACACCAAACACATCAGTTAATTCAACCGAACACTTAGTTTAACTTATTATTTTTTAAAAAAAATTTAGTACGCCTACATAAATTAATCTTCGTTTCAAAATACACAGGAAAGACGTATAAACAACGTTCAAAAAATAGACCAAGCTTTTCTTTTAAAGGGTAGTTTACGTCAAATCTAGCATCACAATATTTTTTATAGAGCTCCTGCCACTCTCTATATTGATAATGAGCACACTTCCCTTTCGGCTTAGAAACTCTCACCTTTTCTTTAAATTTCTTACATAGTCCTAAACCAATATCTTCTGCAGAAGCAACAACTAAATTATTCGCCATGCATAACTCTGATTGATAAATGGTATGTTTGTTATTATCTAGCAGTCCATTTAAGTGAATAGTTGGATCAAACTGTTTTAAGGCATTAAGAAAAAGTAATTGTGTACAATCAACAGGGTAGTCTGGATAGCCATCATTTAACATCCCCGGCTTAGTTAAGGTAAATTCAGGGATTAATTCAAACTGCCACAGCGCCAAAACATCTTCGGTTAAACCAAAATAAAAGAAATCACTAACATGAAAAGCGACTCGATGCCCCTTCGCATATTTACGTGTAAAAATATTTGGCACAACAACCCGCTCTTTTAAAAACTTAAACGCATCGCAACGACTTTTATATTGCTGTTGAATATTTATAAAATCATTCGATTCGAGGTAATTATCACTTCTCAGCTTTACCACATATTTGGTTTGTACTTGCTTTAATCCAGCTAGCGTCGATACTATTTGACGGTTATTGTTATAATACTGTGGAGTTCCATTTTTCTTGTAATATCGAGTATTGGGGCCAGGATCTTCACTTATGACTAATTGATCATAATCTAAGCCCGCTAAATCTTGATCTTTCCATGTCGACAGTATGATATGAGCGCCAGGTAGCATCTGTCGCACTGACCTTAAACAACGCTGGGTTATGCCATCTTCTTGTTGTCTATCCGCAAATGTCTGAACCGGTCCTTGGACAACGACAGTAATTTCTTCAAACGGTATAGAATTGTTATTAATTTTTAAACCCAAGTCCAAAATAGGGATACCTCGTCATCATTTATGACAAAAAAAGACTTCATTATATTAATCAGATAAACTATTGGGCAAACATTCTACATGAAGATTGACCTAAAATGAAAAGACTGGTTGTTGATTTAGATGGCACCTTAACGCAAGCTGATACCTCTGATTATAGAAATGTAAAACCTCGACAAGAAATTATCGACAATTTATACACTTACAAAGAAAAAGGCTTTGAAATCGTTATTTTCACTGCCCGCAATATGCGTACGCATAATGGGAATATCGGTAAAATTAATATCCATACTTTACCACTTATCATCGAATGGCTAGATAGATACAATGTTCCTTACGATGAAGTAATTGTTGGTAAGCCTTGGTGTGGTCATGACGGCTTTTATATTGATGATCGCGCAATTCGCCCGTCTGAATTTGCAGCCCTCTCTCACGACGAAATCAATGCATTAATTGCAAAGGAGAAAGTATGTTCTTAATCATGTCAGCGGCCTATGTTGATATGGAATTACAATCTGAGTTTGGTGCTCTTCCCCCAAGTTTTCTTCCGCTTGGTAACCGTCGTTTATTTCAACATCAAAACACTGTTATTCCCCTAGGTATAAAGAAATATATTTCACTTCCTGAATCGTATTCGATATCTCCAACGGATGCGACTTGGCTAGAAGAAAATAACTTTACGATATTATCAACACCTGACGGTTTATCACTCGGTGCATCGCTCGTTGCAGCCATAAGTCTTATCGAAGATAATTTCGATAGTCCTCTACATGTATTATTTGGCGATACGCTAATTACTCAATTACCACTTGGTAATAATCTCGTTGCAATCACAGAGGTAGAAGACGGTTATAATTGGGCCACAATTAACAATGGCCCGAACTCTCCATGGTTATCAGCAAAAAACACCTTTACATCGAGTAATCAAATGGTCTGTGGCTATTTTAAATTTAATCAGCCTCGACAATTAATTCGACTTATCACCAAAAGTCATTGGGACTTTCTTGAGGCTCTCAATCGTTACCACAACCAAATTGGCTTACAAACAATCAGTACTGATCATTGGCTTGATTTCGGACACGTTAATACGTATTACCGCTCAAAAGCAAAGTTCACGACGCAAAGAGCTTTTAACGAATTGCTCATCACTCCAGACTGGATTGAAAAATCAAGCTCAAAAAATATAAAGATTAAAGCCGAAGCAAAGTGGTTTGAACTATTACCTTTCGAGATGCGCCACTTTATCCCTCAGTTTATGGGATCCCAAGAAAGCCAAGGACGCTATAAATATCGTTTAGAATATTTACACCACACGGCATTAAATGAGCTGTATGTTTTTTCTGAATTACCGACAATTGTTTGGAACAACATCTTTAACAGTTGTATTAACTTTATATCTCAGTGCCAAGAATTTCCCGCTCCGCATGACGTCACTTGTTCTTCGCTAGATGATCTCTTTGGCGAGAAAACAGCAAGTAGACTAATTGAGTTCTGTGCCACCCGACACATATCACTCGAAGATGCTTGGTTGTTTGATGGAGAAGAAATCACATTAAATGATATTCTCAGCACCTCATCACAATGGCTACCAACAGATAAATCGCAACCATCAGTCATGCATGGCGACTTTTGTTTTAGCAATATTTTATATGATTTTAGAACCAATCGAATAAAGACCATCGATCCACGAGGATTGACACCGAATAATGAGCTCACCATTTATGGGGATACTCGTTACGATATTGCAAAGTTAAGCCACTCGGTACTAGGACTCTATGATTGGATCATCGCTGGCTACTATCACGTTGATATAACGAATAAAGATATTACTCTGCACATCCCAAGCACTCAGAGACAACAAGATTTACAACAACTATTCATTGAGATTGTAGGAAAGAAATTTAATCTTACCCCTATGAATTTGTATGCGATGCAAATCCAATTATTTTTATCAATGTTGCCGCTACATAGTGATGATCAGCAGCGCCAAGATGCACTTTTTGCTAACGCATTTAGACTTTACCAAATATTGAAAAGGTATGCCCAATGATAATCATTCCGATGGCAGGCTTAAGCTCTCGCTTTTTTAAGGCTGGATACACGCAGCCTAAATACATGCTAGATGCGCATGGTATGTCTCTTTTTGACCATGCTGTAACCAGCTTCAAAGCCTATTTTTCAACAGAGACTTTTTTATTTATTGTGCGTGATGTTTACCAAACACCCATTTTTGTGGAACAACGTGCGAAAGCTCTAGGGATACAATCTTTCTCCATCGTGACTTTGACACAAGAAACCCGAGGGCAAGCGGAGACCGTCTACCTTGGCTTACAACAAATTGAGCAAGATAAAAGCCAGCCAATCACTATATTTAATATCGATACCTTCAGACCTGATTTCATTTACCCCGATTTATCTTTATTAGGTCAAGGCTATCTCGAAGTATTTAAAGGTAGCGGCGATAACTGGTCTTTTGCCAAGCCTCGTTCAACACACTCAACTGAAGTTGTCGAAACAGCAGAGAAACGAGCAATCTCTGATTTATGCTGTACTGGTCTTTATCATTTTGCCCACCAGCAAGATTTTGAAACGGCCTATCAGCACTATCTTGCTTTGCCACAAGAGGAATGGGAAAAGGGAGAGCTTTATATTGCCCCGATGTACAATTTTCTCATCAAGAACAATCAATCAATTCACTACCACCTAATCGAGCGCAAAGATGTTATCTTTTGTGGCATCCCTAGTGAGTATGATGACTTTAAAGCTTGTAGAATATAAACCTACTCGTTTATTTTGATAAACATTTAAATCGACTGAGCAAAATAATGAGAATAATGATAATAAGCTCCTATATGGATGCTTGGAACAGCGTTAGACCAGAAGCCGAAATGTGTATCGAGATGGTCAAACAAGGTCACGAAGTCACGATTATCACCCAAGGTGATGCGCCTTATGTCGAGCGTTTTCGTGAAGCTGGAATAACGGTTATCGATTGCTACCCAAGTCGTAAAATTTGCTTCAACACAATAAAAACAATTCGTCATGAACTACGCCAACACCATTATGATGTGGTGTATGCGCTTAACTCTAAAACTATCCCTAACGCTGCGTTTGCTTGTATTGGTTTTCCGGATACAAAACTTATTAGCTACCGTGGCACTGTTGGTGGTATTTACCGTCATGACCCATCATCATATTTAACCCATCTTCATCCTCGCGTGAATGGTATTTCTTGCGTCGCAGAAGCGGTTACAGAGTCTGTACGGAGCGTTGTTAAGCTAGCACCTGAAAAAGTTCAAACCATTTATAAAGGTCATGACTTAGCTTGGTATCAAGCAGATGCTCTGCCACGTGAGCAACTCGGCTTAACCGATGATGATATTATTGTTACCTGTGTCGCCAATGCACGTAAATCCAAAGGCGTGCATGTTCTGCTTGATGCAGCTAAGCAATTAGCCGATATCGACAATCTACATCTGGTACTCGTTGGTCGTGATATGGATACGGAAGAAAATGATCAACTAGCAGCAAACAGTGGCATGCAGGATCGTATTCACTTTTTAGGTTATCGCTCTGATGTACCTGAAATCATGGCGACATCCGATATCCAAGTGCAGCCATCTATTAGCGGTGAAGGTCTACCCAAAACAATTATCGAAGCGATGGCAATGGCAAAACCTTCCGTTGTCACAACTACTGGCGGCAGTAAAGAGTTAGTAGAAGAAGGTAAAACCGGATTTGTGGTTGAAACCAATAATCCTCAAGCATTAGCTGATAAAATTAAACAATTAGCAGAATCTAAAACAGTACGCATTGAAATGGGACAGAATGCACAACAACGATTAAAAGCCCATTTTTCAATCCAAGAAACAACAAAGCAGCAGCTGAACTTCTTTCAAAGCGTATAAACCAACGGTTGTAATGTGAAAATATTAATTATTGGCCCATCATGGGTTGGCGATATGGTAATGTCGCAATGTCTTTATACCGAGCTTAAAAAGCTTCACCCTGACGCTATCATTAATGTGATGGCGCCCGGCTGGTGTAAGCCCGTGCTTGAACGCATGCCTGAGGTCAATCAAGCGATTGAAATGCCGCTTGGCCATGGCGATCTCAATCTGTTTGCTCGCTATCAATTAGGTAAAATTCTTCGCGATGACAACTATGATCATGCGTATGTTTTACCTAATTCAGCCAAATCAGCATTAATCCCCTTATTTGCCAAGATCCCAGTTCGTACCGGCTGGAAAGGTGAGATGCGTTACGGTTTACTTAATGATCTGCGCAATAACAAAAAATCATTCAATTTGATGATTGAACGCTATATTGCACTCGCGCATCCGGCAACGGAAATGACAGGCTCGGGCTGTTTAACTGATATGCCACATCCAAAGCTTACCATCGACGCCACAACTCAAAATGAAGCGATAACTAAATTCGGCTTAAACAAAGAAAGAACCGTGATTGGCTTATGTCCAGGTGCTGAATTTGGTCCAGCAAAACGTTGGCCGGAGCAACATTTTGCAAAAGCTGCCGCAACGCTGATAGAGCAAGGTAACCAAGTATGGTTATTCGGCTCAGCAAAAGATCGTGAAGTGACCGATAAAATAAAAGCCAGCCTGCCGCAGGAAATGCAAACGCATTGCCAAAATCTTGCTGGTAATACGTCTTTAATCGAAGCAATTGATTTACTTGCCGCCTGTAAGACCGTCGTTAGCAATGACTCTGGCCTAATGCATATTTCAGCCGCTGTTGGCTGTAATATCGTGGCGTTATACGGCTCAACATCACCGGGTTATACCCCACCGCTAGCTAAGCATGTTGAAGTATTAAATACCGATATCAGTTGTCGCCCATGCTTTAAGCGCGAGTGTCCATTAGGTCATTTGAAGTGTTTAACAGAGCTGACACCTGATTTAGTGGTTGCTGCGATCAATAAGTTGCAACAAGCGTAAGTGAATATGTTACTGAGAATCGTTTATACCTTACTGCTTGCTCTAGTTTCCCCGTTACTTCTGTTTGGACTTTACAAACAAAAACCGGGGAAACCTCGTTTTGGTAAGCGCTGGAAGGAGCACTTTGGTTTTACGCCAGCAGTTAATGGTAAGAAACCTATTTGGATCCATGCCGCATCGGTTGGTGAATCTATTGCCATCACGCCACTGATCAAAGCGCTAAAAGAGCAATATCCAGCACAAGCTATCGTGATTACGACAACAACAAGTACTGGCGCCGAGCAAATAGCCAAGCTAGGTGATTTGGTTGAACACCGCTACATGCCGATTGATTTTGCTTGGTGTGTACGAGGCTTTCTCAAAGCCGTACAACCTAAACTGATGCTGATTGTTGAAAAAGAACTCTGGCTCAATACGCTAGCAACTGTTAAAAAACAGCATATCCCGATCGTGATCGCTAATGCTCGCTTATCAGAACGCTCTGCTCAACGTTATCAATCGGCAGCGTTTTTTACCCAACCACTACTCAATAATGTCGATAGCATTCTTTGTCTTCATCAAGACGATGCAAAACGCTTTATCGATATTGGAGCGGCCAAAGAGAAGGTTACGGTAACAGGCTCGATTAAATACGATCTTACTATTACGCCAACGGTCTTTGAGCACGCAGCACAATTACGTTCACAACTGGGTCAAGATCGCCCTGTGTTCATTGCTGCGAGTACTCACAAAGGTGAAGATGAGCAGGTATTTACGGCTTTTAAGACGATATTGCAGCACAACGAAAATGCATTACTCATCATCGTTCCTCGTCACCCTGAACGCTTCAATGATGTTGAAATATTGGCAAAACAGCAATTTCAATTGTCCGTTCATCGCCGTACTAATAACGCTAAATTTACGTCACAAACCCAAGTGTATTTAGCCGATACCATGGGTGAGATGCTATTACTTCTTGCTAGTAGTGATGTGGCGTTTATCGGGGGAAGTTTGATCGGTGATAAAGTCGGTGGACATAATCTACTCGAACCTGCAGCTGTAGGAAAACCTGCTATCACAGGCCCCAGCTACTACAACTTTATCGATATTACAGAGCAACTACTGCAAGCTGACGCGATAGAAGTCTGCCAAGATAGCACCGAGCTAACACAGCAAGTGATTGAGTTATTTAATAACCCAGAACGTCAGCGAGTGATGGGAGAAAACGCTAAAAAAGTGGTAGAGCAAAATCAGGGCGCAGTGCAACGCACCATTGATAGCATTACTGACTACCTGCATTAAATTTATAGCGATGAGAGCCCACACTCATCGCTACTTCATCCCTAACCTTGTTGATAGCCATCGCATAACGCTTGCCAATCTTGAGCTTGCCATTGAATATTACGCTTCTTCACTTCTTTGATAAATGAGCGCTCTAAACGGGCTAAGTTATCTTTTTTCCAACTTTCACCCTGTTGCTGATAGCATTTATCAAAGTCAATCAACCAAACTTGCTGCTTCATATCAAGCAAGATGTTGTGGGCATTTAAGTCGGTGTGGCAAACCTGCAGATCATGCATCTTACGGATCATAATACCAATTTGACGCCAAACCGAACTTGGCAAAGATGACTTGATAAGTAGCGCAACGAGATCACGGCTATTAGGAATTTTCTCAACCAAAATATCTGCGCGATAAACACAGCCCTTCTTTTCCGCTTTTGCGGCCACAGGACGAGGAACATTTACCCCACCTTCTCGTAAGACTTTTAGCAGCATCAATTCAGCATAACTCCGGGTCTTATCCCAACCAGTAAACCAATAACTGTCACTCACCAACTTACCAAATAAGCCACCACGACGATAATGACGCAATGCCATTTCCATTTTATCGCCAGCAACGAACCAAGTCGTGCCCCGTCCTTGCGCCGAGCCGACAATTGCATTTTGTTGACGCCAAAAATCAATCTCAAAGCAACAATGCGGATCGACAGTTAAATAATTGTCATCAAACCATATCATTTGCTGTTCATGGCTAATTTTCTGCACTGTTGTCTTTCTCCTGTTTATTTTGGTTTATTTTACAATTACCAGCGCTAACTGCATAATTCGCTAACCACTTTTTATTAGGTATCACTATGGCTTTGTTTACCACTGCGCCTCAATCTATCTGTATTTTACGGCTATCCGCTATTGGTGATGTGTGTCATGCGATCGCTGTAGTACAAGCTATCCAAAAACATTGGCCAGAAACCAGTATTACATGGGTAGTGGGCAAAACAGAAGCTCAGCTTGTGGGTACACTGCCTAATGTCAAGGTGGTTAGTTTTGATAAAAAAGCAGGCTGGCAAGGGATCAAGGAAGTTTGGAATACCTTGAAAGATCAAAAGTTTGATGCCTTACTCGACATGCAAGTAGCGCTACGCGCAAGCCTATTATCTTTAGGAATTAAAGCACGTTATAAAATTGGCTTTTCACGCCAAAGAGCCAAAGAGGGACAATGGCTCTTTACGAATAGAAAGCTGCCACAAACAAATGCTTCTCATGTACTTGATAACTTTGCTGAGTTTGCTCGCTACATAGGCGTACCTTTTACAACTCCAGATTGGCAGATCCCATTATCAAGTGAAGATATGGCCTTTGCTCAGCAATATACTAACAGACCAACATTGATCATCTCACCGGCTGCTAGTAAAGATGAGCGTAACTGGCTTATAGAGCGCTATGCTGCCGTTGCAGATCATGCCGTTAGCAAAGGATTAAATGTCATCCTATGTGGTTCACCGACACAACGTGAGCAAACGTTAGGTGAGAAGATCATACAACATTGTCATCACCCTATTACTAACCTTATTGGTAAAACAAGCCTGATCCAATTAACCGCATTACTAAAATACGCAACGGTTGTTATCGCTCCCGACTCAGGTCCAGCCCATTTAGCAACCACACAGGGCACTCCAGTGATCGGTTTGTACGGGCATAGTAATCCAACACGCACAGGCCCTTATCTTAGCCAACAATATGTCGTCAGTGTGTATCAACAATTTGCAGAAAAGCATTATGGCAAACCTGTCTCAGAACTTCCTTGGGGAGCACGAGTGAAAGGCAGTGATATTATGGCTGCAATTTCTGTTGAGGATGTTATCACCCAACTTGATACCATCATCGACCCCTTAACTTTGACCCAATCACAGTGAGAAAACAATGAACCAGCAAAACACCAAACCAAGCCTTGCTGTTGCACTGATTGTAAAAAATGAAGCCAAGCATCTGGCGGCATGTTTAGACTCAGTAAAAGATTGGGTTGATGAGATCGTGATCCTTGATTCTGGCAGTAGCGATACAACGGAAGCCATTGCACGCCAATATACTGACAAATTTTTTGTCAGTCATGATTGGCCTGGTTTTGGTATGCAACGTCAACGTGCTCAACAATATGTTGAGAGCGATTATATTTTATGGCTTGATGCTGACGAACGAGTAACGCCAGAGCTACGTCTATCGATTCAACAAGCTGTCGCAAGCAATCACATCAATACGGTTTATCAAGTTAATAGACTCAGCACAGCATTTGGTAAATTTATTCATTATTCTGGTTGGCATCCAGATTGGATCTCGCGTTTACATCGTCGCAATGAAACCCAATATAATGACGTCAAAGTACATGAGTCTCTTGTGATCCCTGCTAATGGCAAAGTCGAAAAACTAACGGGTAATTTAGAACATTACACTTTTGAAGATTTCTTTGAGTTTCAGCGCAAACAACAAAAGTATGCAGAGCTTTGGGCTGAAGAAAAGTTTTTAAAAGGCAAAAAATCATCTATTGCCTCTGCTGTTATCCACTCTATGTTTAGCTTTATTCGAACTTACATTCTTAAAGCTGGGTTTCTAGACGGTAAGCATGGGTTTATTATTGCTTGCATAAACGCCCAATACGTCCTAAATAAATACTTAGGTCTTCACCTAAAGCACAAGAAGTAACGACAATTATGACAACTCGAGTAATTTATCCTGGCACTTTCGATCCTATTACCAACGGTCATTTAGACTTAATTGAGCGTGCAGCTGCAATGTTTGATCATGTGATTGTTGGCGTTGCTTTTAACCCAAGTAAAAAGCCACTGTTTGATCTTAATGAACGCGTAGAGCTGGCAGGTAAAATTACCAACCACCTAAATAATGTAGAGATTGTTGGTTTTTCAGGGCTGTTGGTTGATTTTGCTAAAGAGCGCAACGCCAACATTCTAGTCCGTGGTCTGCGTGCAGTATCCGATTTCGAGTATGAATTTCAGCTCGCCAATATGAATCGTCGTTTAATGCCAGAACTAGAAACTGTCTTCTTAACCCCAGCAGAAGAAAATTCCTTCATTTCTTCAACCATTGTTAAAGAAGTCGCATTACACAAAGGTGATGTAAGTCAGTTTGTTGATCCGCTAATTACTGAAGCATTATTAAAAAAGTTTGTAAAATAGACATTAAAAAAGGCGCTGAGTGCGCCTTTTCTTACTTTTGGTAAAACTCGCGATACCAATCAACAAAGGCTTTTACACCTTCTTTGACTTTCACTTCAGGCTTATAGCCCGTGGCTTTAAATAAATCTTCTGTATCTGCGTACGTCATGTAAACATCGCCCGGTTGCATGTCCATGAAGTTTTTCTTCGCTTCAATGCCCAATGCCTCTTCCAACGCTTCAATATAATCCATCAGTTTTACAGGGCTGCCGTGACCGATGTTATACACGCGGTATGGGGCAGAGCTGGTTGCTGGTGAGCCAGTTTCTACTGTCCAATCAGCATTGGGCTGTGGGATCACATCCTGAATACGCATCACACCTTCAACGATATCATCGATATAAGTGAAATCGCGGCGCATATCGCCATGGTTATACACATCGATCTCTTTACCTTCCATTATCGCATTGGTGAATTTAAACAATGCCATATCTGGACGCCCCCATGGGCCATAAACAGTAAAGAAGCGTAAGCCCGTCGTTGGAACACCGTAAAGATGCGAATAGGTATGTGCCATCAACTCATTAGATTTTTTAGTTGCAGCATAAAGTGAAATGGGATGGTCAACGCTATCTGCCGTATTAAACGGTGTCTTATGATTTAAGCCATACACTGAGCTTGAAGACGCATAAACCAGATGCTCAACCTTATTATGACGACAACCTTCTAAAATCGTGAGATGTCCCACCAAGTTACTATCAGCATAGGCCAATGGATTATCAATCGAGTAACGTACGCCTGCTTGTGCCGCTAAGTGGATAACGCGGTTAAATTGCTGCTCTGCAAATAAGTTAGCAATACCCTCACGATCCGCTAAATCTAATTCGATAAAAGTAAAACTTGGATGAGCAATACGAGCTAAACGCGCTTGTTTAAGTGATACATCGTAGTAATCATTAAGATTATCGATACCAATGACTTGATGGCCTTGAGCACATAAACGTTCGGTGATTGCACTACCAATAAAACCAGCAACACCAGTGATGAGATATTTCATTTTTCTATCCTCAATAACGCTTCATTATGCGCTACTCAACCTAAATACTGTGGGCATAATACCATTTTAGATCAATCAACAAAGGTTAATCCCAAACCAACTGACTCAATAATGATGATACCTAGGTTAATTATTATCGAACCTACTTCTGGCAATCACTGCAGAACACTGTCGCGCGTTGACCTATTTTGGCTTCACTTAAAGCCTTACCGCATTTAGGGCAAGGTTTACCTGCTTTACCATACACCTGCAGCTCCTGTGCAAAATATCCCGGTTTTCCGTCTGCGTTTTTAAAATCTTTTAATGTCGTACCGCCCTGTTGAATGGCAAAGGCTAATACCGATTTGATCTCTGCCACCAGCTTCGTCATACGAGCAAGTGAGATTTTGCCAGCCGCACGTTTAGGGTGAATACCAGCCGCAAACAGAGATTCATTGGCATAAATATTACCCACACCAACAACCACATGATTATCCATAATAAATTGTTTTATTGCTGTCCGTTTTCCCTGTGCTTTTTCATGTAGATATTCTACGTTAAAATCGCCGCTCAGCGGCTCTGGACCCATTTTATCGAGCACAGGGTGTGTTACCCCTTTCTCTTCCCATAACCACGCGCCAAAGCGCCTAGGATCGTTATAGCGTAGCACTTCACCACTAGTCAGAACCAAATCAACGTGATCGTGTTTTTCAACCGGGGTTCCGACGGGTAAAACGCGTAAGCTGCCTGACATCCCTAGATGCACAATCGCATAACCGACATCCGTTTCTAGTAACAAGTATTTAGCGCGACGTGTCACCCCACGAATCACTTGCCCTTCTATCGCTTTAATCGCTTCAGGAATAGGCCAGCGCAATCGAGGATTACGGATAATAATTTCTTTAACTGTTTGATCTATGACATGAGGAGATATCCCCATCCGGCTCACTTCTACTTCTGGTAATTCAGGCATGACTCAATCTCGTTTTTATTGGTTATTTGATACAGACGTCGGAAACAGATAATCCGCAGCAACAGACACAGCAACCCATTGTTGACCATTATTGAACAACCAAAATTTAGGTAAGGCATAAACCGTTAATCGAATCGGTTCTACTTGTTGCTCCCCCAAAACTTCTATCGTTTGTGGAGGCGGTAACTGTAAACTTAACTTTGATATTGTTGCTTCATCCACCACAGTGCCTTGTAGATGTTGCCAACGTTGTATTAACTCACTGGCTGAAATCGATAACTTAGACGAGCTTTGCCACTGCCCGTTACTTTGCTTAAGCGTAAAATGTGGAAAAACAACCCGCTGAATCAAAAGATCTGGCGAGAGGACAAAAACAGTATTGGGAATATTATTTACTTGCTCGGTAACAGTTTGTGTCACCGCTTCTTTGGGGGTAAATCGTTCGCGAAGTAAATCGGGCAATTTAATTATCGCGATAAAGCACAGCACACCAATGATGATAATGTTATTCCAGCCACGTCGAGTTAAGCGCATTCATCCATTCCTGTCTTATCTTAATGAGAATAAAGATAACACTGGTAAGGTCATTGCACCATTGGCAGATAAATAAGTAACAGAAAGGAAGTCAGCGGTGTTAAATAGAAAAGTAATAGATATAAAAAAACCCAGCTAGGCTGGGTTTTTATCAAAGATTGATAAAACCAATTACTTGATTTTAGCTTCTTTGTAAAGCACGTGCTGGCGAACTACTGGATCAAATTTCTTGATCTCAAATTTGCCTGGCATGTTGCGCTTGTTCTTGTCGGTAGTGTAGAAGTGGCCTGTACCAGCAGATGATACTAGACGGATCTTCTCACGAATGCCTTTAGCCATTCTTTAAATCCTCTTAAACGTTCTCGCCGCGAGCACGCATTTCACCAAGAACGACATCAATGCCTTTCTTATCGATGATACGCATGCCTTTCGCAGAAAGGCGTAGTTTAACGAAGCGTTTTTCGCTTTCTACCCAGAAACGATGAGTTTGCAGGTTCGGCAGAAAACGACGCTTGGTGGCATTACGTGCGTGTGAACGGTTGTTACCCGTTACAGGACGCTTACCAGTTACTTGGCATACTCGGGACATTACTGTCTTCTCCAAATCGTTTCAGCTCGATATCTACTGTAGAAATTCACTGTAAAAATAATTTTCACAGATAACCACAGCTATCAAAGGTCGCGCATTATACTAAGTCAAAACCAGTTGCTCAAGTCCCGAGCAGATCCTTTCTCACTTTTTTATCGAAAAATCGGCTATTTTATAGCCAACCACGCTCGGTGAAAGAAACAATCTCTCCATCACCAACAACAAAATGATCCAGAACACGAATATCGACCAAAGCCAGCGAATCACTGATTTTGCGCGTTATTCGACGGTCAGCCTGACTAGGTTCAGCGACGCCTGATGGGTGATTATGCGCTAAAATGAGCGCTGCTGCATTAAGTTCTAGTGATCTTTTTACAACTTCACGTGGATAAACGCTCGCACAATCGATCGTTCCTTCAAATAAAACCTCTCCTGTGATCACTCGGTGCTGGTTATCTAAAAACAGGATATAAAAGGCTTCACGCTGTTTATCACGTAATTTTCTCGCTAAATATCGACGGGTATTTTGCGGGCTTGTGAGGACATCATCTTTTTTTAAAGTTTCTTCTAGATACCGCTCATTCAGTGCTAAAACTGCCTGTAATTGTGCAAATTTTGCCGGCCCCAAACCTTTAACCTGACAAAATATCTGTTTTTCAGCACCAAGCAGTGCTCGAAGAGATCCAAACTCATCCAGTAAATGGGTCGCTAATTCCAGTGCATTCATTCCTTGAGTACCGGTGCGTAAAAAAATGGCTAATAATTCAGCATCGGTTAATGCATCAGAGCCATGAGATAATAATTTTTCTCGCGGTCGCGATGCGGCTGGTAATTGCTTTAATGACATAATCCCTCCCATTGATATGCCACTAGCAAAACAGCCGACACCATTATCACAACCTAACAAGACGCTTTTTTAGAAAACAGTCACAGCGAAAAAGTAATCAATAAAATATTCAGTACTCAAAATGCGAGGCATACAACTTCCCATTCAATTCAGAGTTGATCCGAATCGATGATCAAAAATTACTTTGGTGGTATCTTGTTGCCAATTTATAAGCCCAAGACACAGGCAGACGAATGCAAACACTGGCAGGAAAAAAAATTCTTCTCGGCATTAGCGGCGGTATCGCTGCTTACAAATGTGCAGAGCTCACCCGACGACTTATTGAACGTGGGGCGCAAGTGCGCATTGTCATGACCACAGCTGCAAAAGAGTTTATAACCCCACTCACCATGCAAGCCGTGTCAGGCCACCCCATTTCAGATAGCTTGCTAGATCCTTCCGCAGAAGCGTCCATGGGTCATATTGAATTAGCTAAATGGGCAGATTTAGTCCTCTTAGCACCTGCGACCGCGGATCTGATTGCTCGAATGAGTGCGGGGATGGGCAATGACTTACTGACAACGCTGTGTCTCGCAACCGATGCACCAATCGCTGTTAGCCCTGCGATGAATCAGCAAATGTACCGCAATATCGCAACGCAAGAGAATATTGCCACCTTACAACGTCGCGGCTGCCGTATTTGGGGACCGGCAAGTGGTGAGCAAGCCTGTGGTGATGTAGGCCCTGGTCGTATGCTAGAACCCATGCAACTGGTACATTGCTGCGAAGACTTTTTTCAGCCGCAAGACCTTAGTGGTCTAAATATTGTGGTAACGGCAGGTCCTACACGAGAAGCTATTGATCCAGTACGTTATCTAAGTAACTACAGCTCAGGAAAAATGGGCTACGCCATTGCTCAAGCAGCAGCAAAGCGTGGTGCAAACGTCACCCTAATCAGTGGCCCAGTAAATTTAACCACACCTGATGGTGTAACGCGTATTAATGTCAGTAGTGCCCAAGAGATGCACCAAGCGGCACTTGAACATGCCGTTAATCACCACATTTTTATTGCTTGTGCTGCCGTTGCAGATTTCCGTCCAGCTCATCTCGCAACTCAAAAGATGAAAAAACAAGACGGCAATGATGAGATGGTGATTCAGTTAGTGAAAAACCCTGATATTGTTGCCAGCGTAGCGGCCTTAACAGAAAACCGCCCATTTACGGTCGGGTTTGCAGCAGAGACACAAGATGTTGAGCAATATGCACGTGGTAAACTGGCAAAGAAAAACCTTGATATGATTTGCGCCAACGATGTGTCGGTACAAGACCAAGGCTTTAATAGTGATAACAACGCGCTACACCTTTACTGGTCTAACGGTGATAAAGCACTACCTCTTGCTGCCAAATCAGAGCTTGGGCTGCAATTAGTCAATGAAATTATTAACCTTTACCAACAAGCGAAACAATAGAGCAAAATATGAATAGTATTGATCTGAAGATTCTTGACCCACGAGTTGGCAATGAATTCCCACTCCCAGCGTATGCAACCGAAGGTTCTGCTGGTTTAGATTTACGCGCTTGTTTAGATGAAGCATTAACCGTCGCACCGGGTGAGACCCATCTTGTACCAACAGGTCTTGCGATCCATATTGGCGATTCAAATCTTGCGGCAACCATCCTGCCTCGCTCAGGCCTTGGCCATAAACACGGCATTGTTTTGGGAAATCTTGTTGGCCTTATCGACTCTGATTACCAAGGTCAATTAATGGTGTCAGTGTGGAACCGAGGTGAAACCACATTTACTATTGAACCAGGTGATCGTATTGCTCAATTGGTTTTCTTACCTGTGGTACAAGCGCAGTTTAATATCATTGAAAATTTTAATAGCACAGATCGTGGCGAAGGTGGTTTTGGTCATTCAGGCCGTAGCTAATCGCTATTGATGTTAAAAAAGCGTGATCTAATTAGCCATGTATTATCAATTTTGATGATAAAATAAAGGCAACATATTAAAGCAAAGCGCAACCTCTTCAGCTTGCGCTTTTTTTGCGAATAAAAATACGTACATTTCGATTGCGCTACTTTTCACAACGCCAAGGCATCGCTAAGATAGGCGGGTTTCATACTGTCCATGGACAGTCTCATTTTGTAAAGGAACGATAATTCATGGCAGGCACCAAAAAGAACAATCGCCGCGAGGAAATACTTCAGTGCTTAGCGCATATGCTGGAGTCCAACCAAGGCAGTCAACGCATCACGACCAAAATGCTAGCCGCGAATGTTGGAGTTTCAGAAGCTGCACTCTACCGCCACTTCCCAAGCAAAGCGCGTATGTTTGAAGGGTTAATTGAATTTATTGAAGATTCAATTACCACGCGTATTAACCGCATTTTAGATGATGAAAAAGATACACTGAACCGTTTACGTATGGTGATGCAGTTCATCCTCATGTTTGCTGAGCGTAACCCAGGTTTAACTCGTATCATGACTGGCCATGCTCTGATGTTTGAACAAGATCGTCTTCAATCTCGTATTAATCAACTGTTCGAACGTGTTGAATCGCAACTTCGCCAGATCTTAAAAGAGCGTAAAATTCGTGAGGGTAAAGGCTTTCCTGTTGATGAGTCAGTTTTAGCAGCACAACTTCTAGGTCAAGTAGAAGGCAGTTTAAACCGCTATGTTCGCTCTAACTTCAAATACAAGCCAACGGCAAACTTTGATGAATACTGGGAGCTATTAAGTGCGCAATTAGGCTAATACTTAGTTGACGGACACAAAAAAGCGAGAGCCTCAGCCCTCGCTTTTTTATTATCTCTTTTTTCTTAAGCCGTACTTATACACCATACTCGGCACGGTACGCTTTTACCGCTTCAAGATGTTGTTCCATGCCTGCTTGCTCAGAAAGGTAGGTCACCACATCGCCTAGCGAGACAATTGAAATAACCGCACAACCAAAGTCACGCTCAACTTCTTGAATCGCAGATAATTCACCTTGGCCTTTTTCTTGACGATCAATCGCCACTAAAACGCCAGCTAAATCTGCGCCATTCGCTTTAATGATTTCCATTGACTCACGAATCGCCGTACCTGCCGTGATCACATCATCAACTAACATAATACGACCGTCTAGTGCGCTGCCGACTAAGTTGCCACCTTCACCGTGATTTTTTGCTTCTTTACGGTTAAAGCAATATGGCGTATCAACATCATGGTGATCAGCAAGGGCAACTGCCGTTGTGGTTGCAATCGGGATCCCTTTATACGCTGGGCCAAACAACACATCAAATTCAATCTTGGCATCAACCAAAGCTTCAGCATAAAAACGACCAAGACGTGCTAAATCACGACCGGTATTAAATAAGCCAGCATTAAAGAAGTACGGACTCTTACGACCTGACTTCAATGTGAACTCACCAAATTTTAATACACCTTTCTCTAGGGCAAATTCAATAAACTGACGCTGATATGCTTTCATTGTGTCTCCTTAAACTACTTCTCTGTGTTTTAACAATGTACCTGTTACCTAACACTCATCAGGTAACAACTAAAACCAACAAGTACTCCACTTGATATTCAGTTTTAGCTAAAAAAAAGCGGCTCCCAATAGGAACCGCTTAATATCAATTTGCTAACGCTTGCTTCTGCATCGAAATAATATCGGTTATACCGTCTTTCGCCAGAGCCAGCATTGCCAGTAATTCTTCATGGCTAAAGGCTTCACCCTCGGCAGTACCTTGGATTTCAATCATCTTGCCTTCTTCTGTCATCACCACATTCATGTCGGTTTCAGCCGCTGAATCTTCAAGATATTCCAAATCGCAAATAGGTTCGCCTTTATAGATACCCACAGATACCGCAGCGACCATACCTTTCAGTGGGCTTTTCTTAATCATGCCTTTTTCTAGCATGTAATTAATTGCATCAACCAGTGCAACCATCGCACCGGTAATAGATGCGGTACGTGTGCCACCATCAGCCTGAATAACATCACAGTCAACGGTGATCATCTGCTCGCCTAATACTTTTAAATCAACCGCAGCACGCAAGCTACGTGCAATAAGACGTTGGATTTCCATCGTACGTCCACCTTGCTTGCCACTCGCAGCTTCTCGACGGTTACGCGTATGCGTAGCACGAGGTAACATGCCATATTCAGCCGTCACCCAACCTTGGCCTTTGCCTTTTAACCAGCGCGGAACATTTTCTTCTACACTCGCGGTACAAATAACCTTGGTATTACCAAACTCAACCAGTACTGAACCTTCAGCATGGGCTGTATATTGGCGAGTAATAGTGATTGGACGAACTTGAGTCGCACTTCTTCCGCTTGGACGCATCGGGATTTCCCTTTGGCTGGATGATATTAACCGGCGATTATAGCGATAACTCAATCTCAGTGCACGAGAAAACGATAACGTAAGCTGACAAACAGTAGCCCCTTGAGGCCAATATCGCATATAATCTCAACACCCGGTAACGACGCACCTGTTATGAATAATTAAGACTTATCGTGGGTAACGGTAAGTTAGTCGTCGCACCATTCTCAACTAAAAGGCCAAAAGCCATGATCCATAGTATGACTGCTTATGCCCGTCGCGAAATTAAAGGCGATTGGGGCACTGCTGTGTGGGAAATCCGCTCAGTAAATCAACGTTATCTTGAAACCTACATTCGTATGCCTGAGCAATTCCGTAGCTTAGAGCCAGTATTACGTGAGCGTTTCCGTAAACGTCTTGCTCGCGGTAAAGTGGAATGTAATCTACGTTTTGAAGCCAATATTGCCGCAAACACAGCGCTAACCATCAATGAAGCGTTAGCAAAACAAGTTATTACTGCTGCTAAATGGGTAAAAGAAACCGCGGGTGAAGGTAATATCGGTCCATTCCAAGTCCTTAATTGGCCGGGGGTGATGGAAGCGCCAGAGCAAGACTTAGATGCGATTAACAAAGATCTACTGACGGGTTTTGAACTCGCTATGGATGACTTCATTGCCGCACGTGCAAGCGAAGGCGATAACATGAAGCAGCTTATCGACCAACGTCTGGATGCTATTTCGGTTGAAGCAACCAAGGTACGCACTATGATGCCAGAAATCATCAACTGGCAGCGTGAGCGCATTATGTCTCGCCTTGAAGAGGCAAAAGTTGATCTTGATGCGAACCGCATTGAACAAGAGCTGATCATGCTCGCGCAAAAGAGTGATGTCGCAGAAGAGCTTGATCGCCTTGATTCTCACGTGAAAGAAACCCAAAAAATCATCGCAAAAGGTGGCGCATGTGGCCGTCGTTTAGACTTCATGATGCAAGAGTTCAATCGTGAATCTAACACCCTCGCATCAAAATCAATCAACACTGAAGTCACAGCTTCTGCAGTTGAACTTAAAGTCTTGATTGAACAAATGCGCGAACAAATCCAGAATATCGAATAACTCGATAATCGCTCAATCAAGGAAGCCATTGCTTCCTTGGTTGTGGTTGATTAGCTGCTGCAATTATGAAAAACGCATTAAAGCCAACTAGGCTTAAGCTATATCGCACAAAAAGATGAATTTTCCAGCAACTAGCTAATTTCAATTATGCGCAGATCATGATAATCTTCGCGCCCTTCTATCACTGAGTGAAAATAGGCAATGAGCAAAGGTACTCTATACATCGTGTCGGCCCCAAGCGGTGCTGGTAAATCAAGTCTGATTAATGCCCTTCTTGAAACAAACCCGACCTATGACATGAAAGTATCCGTGTCCCACACAACTCGTGGTATGCGCCCGGGTGAAGAACACGGTGTTCATTACAATTTCGTTAGCGTAGAAGAATTTACTGACTTGGTAGAACAAGGTGCATTCCTTGAACATGCAGAAGTATTCGGCAACTACTATGGCACTTCACGCCCATGGATCGAAGAGCAATTAAATAAAGGAATTGATGTATTCCTTGATATCGACTGGCAAGGTGCGCGTCAAATTCGCACACAAATGCCAGCGGCTAAGAGCTTATTCATCCTTCCTCCTTCAAAAGAGGAATTAGAGCGTCGTCTAAATGCGCGCGGTCAAGATAGCGAAGCTGTTATTGAACGTCGTATGCAAGAAGCTCGTTCAGAAATCTCACACTACGATGAGTATGATTATGTTATCGTAAATGATGATTTTGATGTTGCTTTAATCGACTTTAAAGCAATTATTCGTGCTGAACGATTGAAGCAAGACAAACAAGCTGCTAAATATAAGAGCATGTTGTCTGCACTACTAGCAGATCAGTAAGTTATTTTGTACAATTTTCTATTCCTAATTTAATAACCACTGGAGTCCTCCATGGCACGCGTAACCGTTCAAGACGCTGTTGATAAAATTGGCAACCGTTTCGATCTGATCCAAATTGCTGCTCGCCGCGCACGTCAAATGCAAACCGGCGGTAAGGATCCATTGGTTCCTGAAGAAAACGACAAGTACACAGTAATTGCACTTCGTGAAATCGAAGAAGGCCTAATTACTAAAGATATCCTTGATGCTCGTGAGCGTCAGGAACTGCAAGAGCAAGAAGCTGCTGAATTAGCAGCAGTTAGTGCTATTGCTGGCGACCACCGTTAATCAGGGAACCGGGCGAATTGTATCTTTTTGATAGCCTGAAAGAAGTCGCAATCGAGTACCTGCCAGAGCCTCAGCTAGAGGCTCTTAGGCAGGCTTTTCTCGTTGCTCGCGACGCACACGAAGGGCAAACTCGCTCCACTGGCGAGCCTTATATTATCCACCCCGTTGCGGTTGCTCGCATCTTGGCGGAAATGCGTCTCGATATTGAAACGCTCATGGCGGCATTGCTTCATGACGTTATCGAAGATACCGAGGTCACTAAAGAAGATCTCGCCAGCCGTTTTGGCGACACTGTCGCAGAATTGGTCGATGGCGTATCGAAACTCGATAAATTAAAGTTTCGAGATCGAAAAGAAGCACAAGCTGAAAACTTCCGCAAAATGATCATGGCAATGGCGCATGATATTCGCGTAATTTTGATTAAGCTGGCTGACCGTACCCACAATATGCGAACACTCGGTGCCCTTCGCCCCGATAAACGTCGTCGTATTGCCCGCGAAACTCTTGAAATATTCTCTCCTCTAGCCCACCGTCTGGGTATCCATAACATCAAATCTGAACTTGAAGAGCTTGGCTTTGAAGCGTTATACCCAAATCGCTACCGTGTATTAAAGCAAGTGGTAGCTGCGGCGCGTGGTAACCGTAAAGAGATGATCAATAAAATTCACGCTGAAATTGAGGGTCGCCTCAGTGATGCGGGAATTCACGCTACCGTATTAGGTCGTGAGAAAAACTTGTTCTCTATCTATAACAAGATGAAGAACAAAGAGCAGCGTTTCCACTCCATCATGGATATCTATGCTTTCCGTGTACTTGTGAGTGATTTAGATACCTGCTACCGCGTATTAGGACAAGTACATAACCTGTACAAACCCCGTCCTAGCCGCATGAAAGACTACATTGCGATCCCGAAAGCCAATGGCTATCAATCGCTGCATACCTCGCTTGTTGGCCCTCATGGTGTTCCCGTTGAAGTACAGATTCGTACCGAAGACATGGATCAAATGGCAGACAAAGGCGTTGCTGCGCACTGGACCTACAAAGATGGCGAAAGCTCAGGTACCACCGCGCAAGTTAAAGCCCAGCGTTGGATGCAAAGCTTACTTGAACTTCAACAAAGTGCAGGTAGCTCATTTGAATTTATTGAGAACGTAAAATCCGATCTTTTCCCTGATGAGATTTACGTTTTTACCCCGAAAGGCCGTATTGTTGAATTACCTGTTGGCGCAACCGCGGTAGATTTTGCTTACGCCGTGCATACTGATGTCGGTAATGCTTGTGTTGGCTCTCGCGTTGATCGCCAACCTTATCCACTAAGCAAACCACTTAAAAACGGTCAAACCGTTGATATCATTAGTGCTCCTGGCGCTAGACCTAACGCTGCATGGCTTAACTACGTGGTGACATCCCGTGCCCGCACGAAGATCCGCCAAGTGCTGAAAACCATGCGTCGTGACGAGTCGATTACTTTAGGTCGTCGCTTGCTAAACCATGCTCTTGGTGGCACTAATATTGATAATATTGCTAACGAAAATATTACCAAGGTATTGTCTGATCTCAAACTCAGCTCAATGGATGATCTTCTCGCTGAAATCGGCTTAGGTGAAGTGATGAGTGTGGTCATTGCTCGTCGTTTGTTAGGCAATGTCGATGAGCTCACGCCAAAAGAAAATGATCGTCGCTTACCAATTCAAGGCGCTGATGGCATTTTATTAACCTTTGCTAACTGCTGTCATCCGATCCATGGCGATCCGATCATTGCCCATGTTAGTCCAGGGAAAGGGTTAGTGATCCACCGTGAAGAATGTGCCAATGTCCGTGGTTATCGTAAAGAGCCGGATAAGTACATGGCGGTAGAATGGAGTGAAGACTTCGATCAGGAATTTGTTACCAGCTTGAAAGTTGATATGCAAAACCACCAAGGTGCATTAGCCGATCTCACTAACACTATTGCTGCGACAGGCTCGAATATTCAAGGCTTAGCGACGGAAGAAAAAGATGGCCGTTTATACACCATCACCGTAAAGTTAACCACACGTAGCCGCATTCATTTAGCCAACATTATGCGTCGAATTCGTATTATGCCAAATGTCGTACGTGTCGCGCGCCAGAAAAACTAAGCGTTAAGATACGCACAGTTTTCATCATAAAAACGCCCTTTATTGGGCGTTTTGTGTATTTGGCAATAAAGCCTTATTATCATTAACCTATCTCATTTGTTTTCATTAGGTAACCTCCATGACCCCAGATCGTTTTCAACGTATCCACCAAGTATTGGCAACGCGTCAGCCCGATCTGACGGTATGTATGGAAGAAGTCCACAAACCAAATAATGTCTCAGCGATAATCCGCACAGCTGATGCTGTCGGTGTACATAAAGTCCATGCCGTTTGGCCCAAAGAAGGGATGAAAGTATTAAGCCATACTTCGGCTGGTGCGCGTAACTGGGTTGAATTAGATACCCATGATTCTATGGTTGAAGCCGTTCAAGCATTAAAAGATCAAGGCATGCAGGTACTGGCTACCAACCTATCTGATACTGCGATTGATTTTCGTGATGTTGATTACACCAAACCAACAGCGATTATTTTAGGCGGAGAGAAAAACGGCATCACAGCTGAAGCGCTAGCGATGGCCGATCAAGATATCATCATTCCAATGGTCGGTATGGTGCAGTCATTAAATGTGTCAGTCGCAAGCGCGTTGATTTTGTACGAAGCACAACGCCAACGTCAAAATGCTGGTATGTATGAGCGTGAAAAAACCTTACTACCAGATGATGTCGTTAACCGTATTTTGTTTGAACGCGGGCATCCTGTTCTTGCTAAAGTCGCACAACAAAAGGGCTTACCTTACCCACAACTCGATGATCAAGGTCAGATTGTTGCTGATGAAGCATGGTGGGCAGCCATGCAAGCGAAGAAAATGAAAAAACGCCAACCCGCAATGGAGAATAACGAGTAATGAGCGGACAACTCCTCAATACTATTTCGCTAGCTGAACTCTCTGGCGTTGGAGCAAAAATGGCAGAGAAACTGGAAAAGATTGGGCTCCATAATGTCCAAGATTTACTGTTTCACTTACCATTGCGCTATGAGGATCGCACTCGTATTTGGCCTATCAATCGAGCCATGCCAGGGCAACACTTGACCGTTCAAGGTGAAGTCCACCATACCAGTATTACTTTTGGTAAACGTAAAATGCTGGCAGTAAAAATTGGAGACGGCACAGGCTCTGTTACGCTGCGCTTTTTTAATTTCAATGCAGCAATGAAAAATAGCTTTGCTGAAGGTAAACAAGTTAAGGCTTACGGCGAAATCAAAGGCAGTAAATTCGGTCTTGAGATCATTCATCCGGATTACCGTATTTTCTCAGAGCCAACCGAGCTTAGTGTTGAAGAAACCTTAACACCAGTATATCCAACCACTGATGGCTTACGTCAACAGACCCTGCGTAACCTAACCGACCAAGCGCTCAACTTGCTCGATAAGGCAGCGGTGACAGAACTACTGCCTGAAGGTTTATACGACCGTCAAATGACGCTTGCGCAGGCATTACGTGCGATGCATCGTCCAACCCCTGATATCTCATTAGATCAATTAGAAGCAGGTAAGCATCCTGCTCAACACCGGTTAATTTTAGAAGAATTGTTGGCGCAAAATTTATCGATGTTGGCATTGCGCAGCAAAGGACAACAACATAGTGCTTGGCCACTTGCCGCGAAAGATTCATTAAAGCAGCAACTGCTCGATAGTCTGCCGTTCACTCCAACAGGTGCGCAGCAACGTGTTGTCGCAGACATTGAAGCCGATCTTATTAAGCCGCAACCAATGATGCGTTTAGTTCAAGGAGATGTTGGCTCAGGTAAAACCTTAGTTGCCGCTCTTGCCGCCCTACGCGCCATCGAACATAGCTTTCAAGTCGCCTTAATGGCACCAACAGAGTTACTGGCAGAGCAACATGCCATCAACTTTGCCAACTGGCTTAATCCTATGGGTATTCAGGTTGGTTGGATGGCAGGTAAGTTGAAAGGCAAAGCGCGCGAAACGGAACTTGCCCGTATTGCGAGTGGTGAAGTGAAGATGGTGGTCGGCACGCATGCCTTATTCCAAGACCACGTTAAATTTGAAAATTTAGCACTCGTTATCATCGATGAACAACACCGATTTGGTGTCCATCAGCGTTTAGAGCTACGAGAAAAAGGGGCCAATGAGGGTCGCTACCCACATCAGTTAGTCATGACGGCAACCCCGATTCCACGTACTCTTGCCATGACAGCTTATGCCGATATGGATACCTCGGTCATTGATGAACTGCCCCCCGGCCGAACACCGATCCAAACTGTTGCCTTACCCGATGCCCGTCGCCCTGAAATTATCGAGCGTATTCGATCAGCTTGCGTTAATGAAGGACGCCAAGCCTATTGGGTATGTACCTTGATTGATGAATCAGAAGTGTTGGAAGCCCAAGCCGCCTCAGATACTGCCGATGAACTGACGGGTTTACTGCCTGATTTAAAAATTGGTTTAGTACACGGACGAATGAAAGCCGCAGAAAAACAAGCGGTGATGGCAAGTTTCAAAGCTGGTGAGCTGAATTTGTTAGTTGCCACAACCGTGATTGAAGTCGGAGTGGATGTACCCAATGCCAGTTTAATGGTGATTGAAAACCCGGAACGATTAGGCTTAGCGCAGCTCCACCAGCTACGTGGACGTGTCGGTCGAGGAAAAGTTGCGAGTCACTGTGTATTGCTTTATCACGCCCCCCTGTCTAAAACCGCACAAAAGCGTTTAGGGGTATTACGTCAAAGTAGTGATGGTTTTGTGATCGCCCAACGAGATTTAGAAATTCGTGGCCCAGGTGAATTATTAGGTACCAAACAAACCGGTATTGCTGAATTTAAGGTCACCGATCTTATCCGTGACCAATACATGATCCCACAAGTGCAGAAGCTGGCTCGCTATATTCATGACAGTTACCCCGATAACGCCAAAGCCATCATTGATCGCTGGCTAGGACAACGAGAAAACTACTCAAACGCTTAGTTATTGGTAAAGTACAAATACAACAAAGCCCACATTACCGCGCGGTAATGTGGGCTTTTCATTTGCTGACTTACTTCATTTTATGTAGTGGTAACGTCACTTCAACGCGTAAACCACCTTCGCTGCGGTTACGCACTAAAATAACACCATCATGCTGATCAACAATACGCTTCACAATCGCAAGTCCTAACCCTGTCCCTTCCGCTTCACTACCGCGAGCTGAATCACCACGCGTAAGGGGTTGGAACATCTTATTGACCTGATCAGGCGCAATACCCGGACCATCATCTTCAACGCAAAACCATACAGATTTACGATCAGCAGAAGCACCACTCGATATCTTCACCCAACCTTTACCGTAGCGTTGTGCGTTCACCACAAGATTGGCGACAGCACGTTTAAGCGCAACCGCATTAGCGGAAATCATACCGGGGATTTCACCGAGTTGCTGCTCAATAGTTTTACCGTAACTGCCTTCAGTATGCGCAACATCAATCAGCAAGGTATTCAGATCAAGATCTTCTTCTTCCTGCTTTTTAGTCGATTTTAGATAATCCATAAACTGACTAATGATCGCGTTACACTCTTCGGTATCAGTGATCATCGATTCCGCTAAATAACTATCTTCAGGTGACATCATTTCTGTAGCCAGACGAATACGGGTTAATGGTGTACGTAAGTCGTGGCTGACGCCTGCCATTAACAATGCGCGATCGTCTTCTAGCTGTTTAATGCCCTGTGACATCTGATTGAAGGCTTTGGTGACTGAGCGAATTTCAGAGGCACCTTGCTCAGGAAGTTGTGGCGGCGTTTCACCACGTCCCACCATAAGTGCAGCCTGTTCCAATTCCATTAATGGACGGTTTTGGATCCGAATGAATAACCAGCCGCCAGCAATCACAAGAAAGGCAATGATCAGGCTATAGCGAAATAGCGGCGCAAAGTCTTCTTCTTGCAGCTCGGATAACGGGACCCGCATTAAGAAATTCGGCATCGCATCGGTTTTTAGCCACAGCACATAACTGTCAGCACCGAGCAATAAACGCACATCGGTTGGCGAACCAAGATCTTTGGTCATCTGCTCACTGAGATAACCGATATGCATCGCATCATGGAAAGGTTTGGCCGCTTCACTACCAGGCGCGACTAAGGTGAGACCTAACTCTTCTAATAGTTTACGACGAAGAGGACGGTCAAGGTGTACACATTGATCATCCGGCATCACCAATTCATCGTTAAGCATCAATTTTACTTCATAAGATAAAATGCGGTTGAATTGCTGAATACTGGGTAATAAGGCGTAATTAACTATGGTCAGATACGAAAAAATCTGGCTTGCGATAAGCAAGCCAGCTAATAGGATTAACGTTCGACCAAATGTGCTTTTTGGCGATAAACGCATGGCTTACGCCTCGCGACCATCAGGAACGAAGACGTAACCTAAACCCCACACTGTTTGGATATAACGTGGACGGCTTGGATCTTCTTCAACCATACGACGTAAACGTGAGATTTGTACGTCGATAGAACGCTCCATTGCAGAATACTCACGACCACGCGCCATATTCATCAACTTATCACGTGACATCGGCTCACGGGCATTAGTAACCAATGCTTTTAATACCGCAAACTCACCAGACGTTAATGGCATAGGAACATCGCCACGGAACATTTCACGGGTACCTAAGTTTAAACGGAATTCGCCAAATTCAATCATCTTACTATCAACACTCGGTGCGCCCGGTGCTTCAATTGTTTGACGACGTAGTACCGCACGAATACGCGCTAACAGCTCTCGAGGGTTAAACGGTTTAGGCAGATAATCATCAGCGCCCACTTCAAGACCAACAATGCGATCAACCTCATCACCTTTTGCTGTTAGCATCAAAATAGGTAACATGTTATTGGCATTACGTAAGCGACGACAAATTGATAAGCCATCTTCACCTGGTAGCATTAAATCTAACACCATTAGATGAAACGTTTCGCGGGCTAATAGACGATCCATTTGCTCGCCATTTGCCACACTTCGAACCTGAAATCCTTGCTCAGATAAATAACGTTCTAATAGCGCGCGTAAGCGCATGTCATCATCAACAACCAGAATTTTGTAATTTTCTTGCATAATCCACCTTCAGCGGTCGAGGTCTTGAGCTTTTGCCGTAGTGTACGTCAGCTCACTAAACAGACTCAGAATTTCCTGCGTTTTTTTCAGGCAAATATGTAACAGAGTATGTATATTCGTTTTATGCGCCAGATAAGCGCCTGAGTCAATTAAGTAATTATAAAAAAGCTAAAATGAAGTGAAAACTAGGGTTGCACTCTGTTTTATCTTGGTGAAAAGACACCTGCTCTCTGTTATATCTCATCTTTAATTTCTACATAATTTGAAACTTACCGCGACAATTTATTATTGCGCTTATTGACCCATCCGTCTAAGCGTTAGATCATCGCCCCATTCCTCGTTCACGTCATGTTATAAGGATAGCTATGAGAACCAACCTGGTGACGCGTGAAGGTTACAATAAATTAAAAAAAGAACTTGATTTCCTATGGCGTGAAGATCGCCCTGAAGTGACCAAGAAAGTCACTTGGGCTGCCAGTCTGGGTGATAGATCTGAAAATGCCGACTACCAATACAATAAAAAACGCTTGCGTGAAATTGACCGTCGCGTCCGCTTTCTACGTAAACGCTTAGATGTATTAAAGGTGATTGATTACTCCCCGCAACAAGATGGCAAAGTCTTCTTTGGTGCTTGGGTGGAAATTGAAAATGAAGCGGGAGAAACAAAGACCTTTCGCATCGTTGGTCCTGACGAAATTTATGGCAGAAACGACTATATCTCAATTGATTCTCCCATGGCACGGGCACTACTCAGCAAAGAAGTCGATGATGATATTGTCGTTACCACTCCGCTTGGCAAGAAAGAATGGTTTATCAATGAAATCCGCTACGACACCGACATTGAGTAATTAAATCATCATTACTGCATACGATAGAAGCCGTTCGTTATGTACACGGCTTCTTTTCCGATCTTTTTTCTGCTCACTGACACACTCTTAACATCGGTAAACTTGCCACTCTCATCGGGAGACGTAGAATGTAAGCTTAACGATAAACAAGAGATACCTACGGATGAGCAACTCTATCAATCAGCTGATTGCCAGCGAACTGAATGTTCGAAATGAACAAATCAATGCAGCAGTCACACTGCTCGATGATGGTAACACCGTGCCTTTTATTGCCCGTTACCGTAAAGAAGTCACTGGCGGCTTGGATGATACCCAACTTCGTAATTTAGAATCACGTTTAGGCTACTTACGTGAGCTCGATGATCGTCGTCAGGTCATTTTAAAATCGATTACTGAGCAAGGTAAATTGACCCCTGCGCTAGAGGCTGAAATCAAGACAGCAGACAGTAAGACCCGTCTTGAAGATCTTTACTTGCCTTACAAGCCTAAGCGCCGCACTAAAGGTCAAATTGCCATTGAAGCCGGTATTGAGCCTTTAGCTGATCTGCTTTGGAGCCAACCAGACAACACTCCTGAGCAAGCAGCTGAACAATTTTTGAATCCAGAGCAAGGCTTTGCTGATACCAAAGCAGTACTGGATGGCGCTCGCGCAATCTTAATGGAGCGCTTTGCTGAAGATGCCACCTTGCTTGATAAAATCCGTCGCCAGTTAAACGGTCAAGCAGAACTGACTTCACGTCTTGTCGATGGCAAAGAGCACGATGGTGCGAAATTTAAAGATTACTTTGAATATAACGAGCCATTAAAAACCATTCCATCTCACCGCGCACTCGCGCTATTTCGTGGGCGTAATGAAGGCTTCCTACAATTAGCATTGAATGCTGATCCCAACCAAGATGAAGGCGTGCGAGGCTCTTACTGTGAAGTGATTATTGCCGATCACTACGGCGTAAAACTGGGCTCGGCACCAGCTGATGCATGGCGTAAGCAAGTGATAAGTTGGGCATGGCGCATTAAGATTTTAATGCACATGGAAACCGAACTGATGAGCGCACTGCGTGAAAAAGCCGAAGATGGCGCGATGCAAGTGTTCGCCGACAACCTGAAAGATTTGCTAATGGCTGCCCCTGCCGGTCCTCGCGTCACACTAGCACTCGATCCTGGTTTACGAACAGGGAGTAAGATTGCAGTGGTTGATGAAACCGGCAAGTTACTCGATACTGCCACCATCTACCCGCATCAACCCCACAACAAAATTGCAGAATCAAGCAAAGTTGTTTTAGCCTTAATCAACAAGCATAACGTTAACTTAATTGCGATTGGTAATGGTACTGCTTCACGTGAAACAGATGCGTTTGTTGCCAAACTACTTAAAGATAATAATCTAAAAGTACAGAGCGTAATGGTGAGTGAAGCCGGTGCATCGGTATACTCTGCATCAGAGCTTGCTGCAAATGAATTCCCAAACCTAGATGTTTCTATCCGTGGCGCGGTGTCTATTGGTCGTCGCCTGCAAGACCCATTAGCAGAGTTAGTAAAAATTGATCCGAAATCTATCGGTGTAGGTCAATACCAACACGATGTTAGCCAAAGCATGTTAGCGAAACGCCTCGATGCTGTCGTAGAAGACTGTGTAAACGCCGTGGGTGTGGATGTCAATACTGCATCTGCTGCACTACTGACACGCGTGGCAGGTTTGAACGCCACCATCGCACAAAACATCGTGAACTACCGTGATGAAAATGGTCGCTTTGATGCGCGTACAGCCCTGAAAAAAGTCGGCCGTTTAGGGCCAAAAGCCTTTGAGCAGTGCGCTGGATTCTTACGGATAATGAACGGTAAAAACCCACTTGATAGCTCTGCAGTTCACCCAGAATCTTATGCGGTAGTTAAAGCTATTTCGGCTGCTAATAATAAACCGGTTGATGCGATCATAGGTAACACCGATTTCCTACGTAGCTTAAAAGCCGCTGACTACACCGATGCTGATTTCGGCTTACCAACGGTAACCGACATCATTAGCGAGCTGGATAAACCTGGTCGAGATCCTCGTCCTGAGTTTAAAACAGCCACCTTTGCCGAAGGCGTTAATGAAGTAAAAGATCTGATCCCTGGCATGGTATTAGAAGGCGTGATCACTAACGTAACTAACTTCGGTGCTTTTGTTGATGTCGGCGTACACCAAGATGGTTTAGTCCATATCTCCGCCCTGTCTGATAAGTTCGTTTCAGATCCGCGCGAAGTGGTAAAAGCCGGTGATATCGTCAAAGTGAAAGTGATGGAAGTGGATTTACAGCGTAAGCGTATTGGTATGTCGATGCGTCTGTCTGATGAGCCAGGACAAGAGAAGCCGACTCGTCAACCTCGCGATAATTCAGCACGTCCTGCACGAAGTCAACCACAAAGCCAACCTCGTCAACGTGATAACGGTAATGCCGCAATGGGTGGTGCGTTTGCAGCAGCCTTTGCTAATGCCAAGAAAAAATAAGCTAACGTCTTATTAAGTTAAACAAAAAGCCAGACGAGATGTCTGGCTTTCTTTTATCTACTAGAAATCAAATCACTTGTAGATATTCTGTTGGCGGGTTTGGCACACTGGCTTGTGCATACTTAAATGCCACCACCCCTTTAGTCCGCTCGTTTTGATTAATTTTATCTAATTGCTCAAGTAATTCTCGCGGTAATTTAATGTGCATGCTGTAACCCAGTGCACTGTCTTTCTCAAGATAATTACTGGCAGATAGCAGATCAACAAGACGGGCAATATCCTCTTGATAACCTTTTAAAATTTCATCATCTTGCTTATCATAATCCGGATGTTCACTCGGATCCCAACTTGGTTTTTTTAGCTGTTTCTCTTCACTGGTTATTGGTTTTTCATCTGCCGCCGCACTACTTGCAGTTAACGGAACAATTTTTTCTCGCACTCGGTTATCTCGCGCAACTTGATCGGTTGGCGGATTGACCGTTGTGGCTAATGGCACACCACCAGCTTGTAGAGGAGAAATATTCATACCGAAAACAAATTCACCATGTGCAAAGTAAACAAACCCAAGTGGTTACTATTTAATCATAACGGTAATTTTTAAGATACAACAGCATCTTCAGCAATAAACTGCCGCACTGCAGCGATAAATTCATCAGGATGTGAAATAAACGGTGCATGAGATGCCGACTGAAAAACATAACTCAATGACTGTGGGCAGAGCTTGCTAATCGCGGCTTCTGTTTTAACGGGTACCAAGCCATCTAAGCGACCATACATTCGTAGCCAAGGTTGAGTGAGCAATGACAGTTCTGCTCGCTGATCAACGGTTTCAAGTAACATTAACCCCAGCGCCAAGGCTGAGGGTTGTGGCGTCGGTCGTTCAAGAACGGCTTGCTTTAAATTCTTTATATCCTGTCGGGCTGTCGGGCTGCCCATCGCTTGTAACGCTAAGAATCGCTCTACCGTTAAGTTAAAATCAGAGGCGAGCTGTGATTGAAAATTCCTGAGTACATCCGGTTTGATCCCTCGCCATTTTTCTCGCGCCATAAAACTTGGCGAACTGGCTAAAGTCATTAATTGTGTTACACGCTCAGGTGCAAGTAATGCCGCTTGCGTTGCCACTAGACCACCCAGTGACCAGCCTAACCACGCTGCTTTCTGAGGGGCGCGCGCTAATACCGCTTGCGTGATCTCGACCAAGGACTCCGCAGTAACATCACCGCTATAACCGTAACCCGGCAAATCACACCAATGCACAGTAAAATGCTCAGCGAGGGCTGGGATCACATCTTGCCATACCGCACCATTCATTCCCCAGCCATGAATGAGAACCAGATCCGAGCCTTGACCTTTACTGTGCCAATCAAGCATTACCGCCATTACACTTCCTTATTCGGTTTTTTGAGGTTTTGTTTATGATGCCAAAAAACACAACGGCTTGGCTATCTCACACCTGCCGTAAACTATTATTTCGCCACTGTAGCTTATGTCAGTTACCACTCGAACCCAATGATGATTATTGGTGTCATTATTGTCTTTCTCAATTTCCATCCCCGCCTTACTGTCAACGATGTGGTACAACGACTTTAAACGCTGAACAATATTGTGGTCAGTGTTTGACGACTCCGCCACCTTGGCAACGATTGTATCGTTTAGGTGAGTACCAACCGCCTCTACAGCAATTAGTTAGCCAATTTAAATTTGGGAAAAAGTTCTGGCTTGCAAAACCATTAGCCAAACAATTAGCAAAACAAATTACCGACCCCGCCCCTTTATTGCTTCCTGTTCCGTTGCACCGCTGGCGTTATTGGCAACGAGGATTTAACCAAAGTCATTACTTAGCGTTAGCCTTAGCTCGTGAACTTAGTACCCAAGTTGATCACAATGTATTGGTGAGGACTCGCCATACTCAAGCACAAAAATCCCTGACAAAAAAACAACGTAAAACTAATTTAGCCAATGCCTTTGCTATTAAAGACTGTGCGCTTCCGCAGCATGTGGCCTTGGTTGATGATGTCGTTACAACTGGAACAACCGTGGCATTATTAACCAAAAGACTCCACCAGCAAGGCGTAAAGCGCGTTGATATAATTACGATTTGTCATACCGAAAAACCCGTATAGTCATCACTTATAACAAAAAAGTCGCGCATTATGATGTAAAACGTGGTGAAATTAAAAATGCTAATATTAGGGATGATAGAACGTCTCTCTAAGAGTAGAATAGAGAAAACTCACTAAATAGGTCAGGTATTACGTCGTGTCAATGATCACTATTACTGAAAGCGCTCAGCAGCACTTCGGCAAGCTTCTTGCCCAGCAGCCTGAGGGTACTAATATCCGTGTTTTTGTTGTTAACCCAGGCACTCAAAGTGCTGAGTGTGGTGTATCCTACTGCCCACCTGAAGCGGTTGAAGCAAGCGACACCGAAATCAAACTAGAGCTATTTTCTGCTTTTCTTGATGAGCTAAGCCTGCCATTTTTAGAAGATGCTGAAATTGATTTTGTTACTGACAAAATGGGCTCACAACTTACACTTAAAGCACCGAATGCAAAAGTGCGTAAAGTGTCTGATGATGCACCATTGATGGAGCGTGTTGATTACGTTATCCAAACCCAAGTTAACCCACAACTTGCCGGTCATGGTGGTCACGTTTCTTTATCAGAAATCACTGAAGATGGCGTTGCTATCTTACAATTCGGTGGTGGCTGTAATGGTTGTTCAATGGTTGATGTCACACTGAAAGAAGGCATCGAAAAAGAGCTACTCGCACAGTTTGAAGGTGAGCTAACTGGCGTTCGTGATATTACCGATCACGCACGTGGTGAGCATTCATACTACTAATTTTTAGTATGAACGGAAAATCAAAAAGCCGCATATAAGATGCGGCTTTTTCGTTTTGAAACCAAGATGCTCGTTATAATACGGTGAGAGTGACTCTCTTTCGTCCCCAGCGTTTTGCGGCACGAATGTCTTTCCCCATGTAAATATCAATCTTATTACGCCAACGGGGATTCATTTTATCCAGCACAACATATTCACCGGGCAAACCTGATATTTTAACCTTTACACCTCGTTTTAATCCTTTTTTCAACAAATCCCGTGAAACGGCAATTACTTTCATCCCTGGTTTTAACCTATCTCCCCATGCAGCAATGTTAGGGTGTGAGCTTGTCTGCGCCCTAACAGAATTATACGCTGTCGCTGTCACATGCATTTTTTTATGGGTAGTAGCAAAGCTATTTACGCTAAACACCAATGCAATAGTCAGTAAGAAATAAGCAAGAATATTCTTTTTCATATCCAACACCCGGCTAAAAAGTGCTCGCATTTTAACCAAAACAACATCAGGTTTGATAGCTTTTTTTGCTCAAAATTAATACAAAATGTATATTTTAAATCTAACTTACTGTTTTAATGCAGGAGATAAGAAAATATTTTTTTTCCACTGGTAACCGAAAATAACCGCTAATGTCACACCACGTAATGCCATAAAACCTAACATCGCCGCCCATAATGCATGGTTGCCATAGCTATCCATTAACCACCAAATGGCAAAAAAACCACTGGTTGCAACAAACATACTGTTGCGCATAACTCGCCCTTGCGTCGCGCCAACAAAGACACCATCCAGTAAAAAACACCACATAGCCACTAATGGTACTGCAGCAAGCCAAGGCAAATAAATATCAGCTTCAGCTTGAACCGCTGGAAGATCGGAGATCAAACTGACTATGCGCTCACCACCTAAAGAAAATGTCAATGTAAGCGCAACAGATATTATAAAACTCCAAAATGTAGTGTTAATTAAATAACGTCCTAACTGATCACGATTGTTCGCACCAACGGCTTTTCCTACTAATGCTTCCATCGCATAAGCAAAACCGTCCATGGCATAAGACACCAACATTAAAAAGCTCATTAACACAGCGTTTGCCGCGACTACATTATCGCCTAGTGTTGCACCTTGGAAAGTCATAAAGGTAAACGTCGCTTGTAAGCACAAGCTCCGTAAAAAGATATCTCGGTTTAATTTAAGTAGTCGCCCTATACCATGTCGCGCAGCCATAATTTTTTCTTTTAACGGCGGCAAACCTAACGCTAACCATTGACGAGAAACAAACCATAACCCTAATAACATACCACTATAATCAGCTAGTACCGACGCAGAAGCAGCACCTTGAACTTTCCAGCCAAAGCCTAATACAAACAGAACATCCAAAAGAATATTAACAAGGTTAGTGATGATCAAAAGCCACATTGGCAACTTGGCATTTTGCGCCCCAAGTAACCAGCCCATGATGACAAAGTTTGCTAAAGCGGCAGGCGCTCCCCAAATACGGATTGAAAAGTATTGCTCTGCGTAAACTTTCACTTCATTACTAGCATCACTGAAATGGAAAATAGCACTGCTGACAGGTTGGTGTAAGGCAATAAGAATAAACGCGAGTAACCATGCCAACGCGATACCTTGAACAAAAATAGCCGCTTGCCCATGTTTATCTTCTCGGCCAAAAGCTTGCGCCGTAATCCCTGTGGTTGCCATGCGTAAGAAACCCAACAACCAGAATGTAACGTTGATCATGGTACCGCCAACCGCGACGCCACCGAGATACCACGACTTATCAAGGTGTCCGATCACAGCAGCATCCACCAGCCCGAGTAACGGTACTGTAATGTTTGAAAGTACCATTGGCAGGGCTAATGCAAACACCTGATAATGTAATGATTTGTCTTTTAATGCTGCTAGCACGTACTACCTCTGCCGCGATAATTATTGTTATATAGCAGAGCAGTTTAACCAGTTGATTATGGCGACAAAAGTCTTATTGATTAAAGCGTATAAGATCTGTTGTTCATCGGAGAGACTAACCATACCAAGGTAGTCACCAATGATAGGTAAGAAGTACTACAAATAAAGCCAATAAATGCCCACTAATGCGGTCAGTAATAACATGGCGACGACTTTTGGTTTCGTCATCGTAAGGTAATCACGCCAAACCGCTATCGCTGGCGAACGAACTCGACTGGAATGAAGCCGTTGTGATTTATCCATGCGTAGCGCTCTCCGATGCAAAAGACTCTACCTCTAATGGGGAGCGGCAATTGCATATCAGGCGATAACAGGTGGTGACAACGGTAAGTAGTAAGATTAATCCAACTACATTGTGCGCAACGGCAATCAGTAACGGCAAGTTAGCAAGCACATTGGTAATGCCTAATATTATTTGTATCGTTAATCCCCCTATCATCGCAATGCTATAGCGACGTAAGGGCGGTTTAAGCCACAGCAACCCAGCCAACACCAACACCAAAACCGCTGTGATAATTGCACCAATACGATGAGTAACATGAATAGAGACCCTTTGGGCATAATCTAAAACGCCATATTCATAGCTACTGTGTTGAGGTTGAATCAATTCAAACGCGCGAGGATCAAATATTCCCTGCCAATCCCCTTCGCATATCGGTAATTGTGTGCATACAACGGCGGCATAATTAGCCGCTGTCCAGCCTCCTAATGCAATTTGGCTTATCACAACAACTAAAACTGCAATTGCTGCGCTTTTGAGTACCGTTAAATATCGATGTGATAATGATAAATGGGGTTTAAAACCCTCTTGATAGAAAAGGGGGTTAGGTTGAATCCGTAAACGTAGTAGCCACAATAACGATACAATAGTAAAACCGCCCAACAAATGCGCCATCACTACAACAGGCATAAGTTGCATGGTAACCGTCCACATTCCAAGTAACGCTTGAAAAGAAACCACACCCAATAACACACTGGGTAACAATTTAGGCCGTCCACTTCGACTCCATGCCATCACAGCAATCATTAACACCAAAAGACCTAGCGAGCCTGCAATATAGCGATGTACCATTTCATTCCATGCTTTTACCGGTTCAACAGGCGAATCAGGGTAAATCGCTTGTGCTGCTTGTAATTGTGATTCCGTTTGCGGTACTGACATGAACCCATAACAGCCAGGCCAATCGGGACACCCTAACCCCGCATCCGTTAACCGCGTATAAGCCCCCATCCCAACCACAATCAAAGAGAGAAAAAAGGCAGCGGTGACTAAAAAGTAGAACAGTTTATCTTTTTGCGTTTTATGCATAATCAATCCCACTATTTATGACATTTAGCCAATTTTTGATACTTTTAGCAGCCTTTTTAAATCACGTAAGATGTCTTTACCTTGTGCTAAAATGGCCTGTGGTTCAGCCTCTAGCGGATAGGCCATCATCACATTGCCATGAGGATCGGCTAGGTATACTGCATTGAGTCCATATTGAGATGGCGCAAATTGCTCATATTCTGCTGTGTTGCTGCGATAGCGTTGCAGATTTTCAACATCAACGGGAACGACGGTTGTTGGTTCAACGGGGGCGAGCAGCAAAACACTTCTCACCCGATCTTGATAAGCCCCAACAGCAAGAGGCATTTGCTTTAAGTGAAATAATGCACCTTCACAACGGCTATCACATTGTTGAGGCAACCAATAAATAAGTTGCCACTTTCCAGACGCAAGCCAATTTGCCGTCAACGGTGGAGTTAATAATTGACCTTTATTGGTGACACCACCGCTATACCACTGTTGGGTTAAGATTAATTTCGCTAGGATGATAGGCAGTAAAAACATCACACCTAATAACATTAAAACCTGATATTTTTTCATTCCTTATTCCCTCTTATATAGCCACCACCCAGCCATCCCTAATACCGCAAAGGCTAAAACAAACCACTGCGTGGCGTAGCCATAATGCTTATCCGCTTTCATCACAACAGGGGTCCAATTTTGTTTTAACGCTAGAGGGTTAGTCGCTGCAATTTGAACCACCCATTGCGGTAGGGCGCGATTTAATTGTTGTGACAGCCATGCCGGTTCAATATTTTGTACCCGTAACGGCCAACTCACGGCAGATGATTCTGGTTTGAGTTGTAATAATGAGGTGGTTGGTGCAATTAGACCGGTAATGACTTTTTCGCCACTAAATTGTGGTAACACGGGATATAACTCACGATAAGGAGGCGCGGCAATCCAGCCAAGATTGACCAATATCCATTGACCTTGGCTAAAGAAAGGGAGATAAAAATGGTAGCCTGCTTGACCATTATTTAGTTGGTTATCAAGTAAGATCGGATGCTGATTATCAAACACACCAGTAAGCGCCACATTATGCCAAACGGGCGTACTGGGTAATTGCGTAATATCAGAGATAGGTTCGGTCTGAATCGTTTCTTCTACTCGCTGCTGTAATTGAAGCTTTTCAGCTGCTCGGCTTAATTGCCAAAAGCCTAATCGCCCTAACATACACACCACGATGAAGGTAAAAATAACAAAAGCAACTTTTCGCATCGATGTTTCCTCCATCCCTATTGGTTGAAAACAGCTATCCTTAAATAAGCGCTTAATGTGTTATCACCCCTATTCAATCAGAGGCTTTCGATGTTGATAAAAATACTGCTTATCGGCTTATTACTGGTGATCATCGTCAATCTTTTTAAAGCCCTCCCAATCATGTTAAAAGGTCAATCATCACGCCCAATGTCGCATTACTTAGGCTGGCGTATTGGCTTATCTGTCGTTGTTTTTAGCCTGATTGTGATTGCTTTATTAACTGGGGTTATCACCCCCAACCCTCGCCCGTATTAATCTTGTATCTTCAAAATAAACACTAAAGAATATAAACAAACAGAAATAAACCTAACCACACCACATCAACAAAGTGCCAATACCAAGCGCCTGCTTGAAATGCAAAATGATGTTCAGGCGTAAAGTGCCCTTTTAAAATTCGACACCACACAATAAACAAGATAATCGCACCAAGCGTGACATGAACGCCATGAAACCCAGTTAACATAAAGAAGGTATTACCATAAATCCCTGCATCTAATCGTAGGTTCATGTCTTCATAAGCATGGACATATTCAACACCTTGTAAGTACACAAACACCGCACCTAGTAATACTGTAAGCAACAGTAGCAACTTCAATCGAGGACGATTATTTTGCTCTAATGCGGTATGAGCAAAATGCAATGTCACCGATGATGTCAGTAATAAAATGGTGTTATAAAGCGGCAAACCTATTGGCCCCATCGCTTGGGTTTCGGTGCCATCTGGCGTTTTTTCCAATGGCCACATGGCGACAAAGTCCGGCCACAACACCGCATTGGTCATGACATTATTACTTGCACCACCCAGCCATGGCACAGCAATCATTCGGGCATAAAATAGCGCGCCAAAGAAAGCAGCGAAGAACATCACTTCTGAGAAAATAAACCAGCTCATTCCCTGACGAAACGAGCGATCCATCTGCGCACTATAAAGCCCCGCCATCGATTCTCGGATCACATCACGGAACCAACCCACTAGCATTAATAAAATTAGCCCCACACCTACCAATAAGATCCAAGGACCTTGACCGCCAAACAGATCTCCGACAGTCGCGCCAGCACCTAACGCTATAAGAAATAAAGCAATTGCCCCCACTATGGGCCATGCACTTTCATCGGGGACATAATATTTCGTTGTTGGCGGTAAGTTATCGGTTTCACTATAGGGCTTTGACATTATCCACCTCACTGTGTTGCTCAATCACAGGGTTATCCTTGTCCGTTGCAACGTTGAATAGGGTGTAAGCTAAAGTCAGTGTTTCTATCTCTTTCGGCAAGTCAGGGTCGATATAGAACACCAACGGCAATTCTGCATTTTCACCACCCTCTAAAGGCTGATGATTAAAACAAAAACATTCGATTTTATTGAAATACTTCGCCGCTACGCCCGGTGTTACCGAGGGCACAGCTTGTCCGATAGTGGCGACTTTATTTAAGTTTTTCGCATCGTATTTAATGATTTTTGTTTCACCAGGATGCACCGTGATTTGCTTTACCTGAGGCGTAAATTGCCACCTCACACCTGGATTAATGTAGGCAACAAATTCAACCGTCACTTCTCGGCTGGTATCCACTCGATCACTGGTTTCTGTGGGTGTTGTGGCTGTTTTTCCATTGATCCCCGTGATATCGCAAAACACGTCATAAAGGGGAACCAACGCAAAAGCAAAGCCAAACATCCCAACTGCTGCGGCAATTAACCCCCACAATGATCGCTGTTTTTTCGGCTCATCCATCACGCCTCCTAAGGATCAATCTTGGGCGGTGTTGAAAAGGTGTGATATGGCGCAGGTGATGCGACTGTCCACTCCAACCCTTCAGCACCTTCCCATGGTTTGGCAGGTGCTTTTTCTCCCCCTCGAATACATTTCACCAAGACCGCGATAAATATCAATTGAGAGACCCCAAACAAGAAACCACCAATACTGACCACGGCATTAATATCTGCAAATTGCAGGGCATAGTCAGGAATACGACGTGGCATACCCGCCAATCCTAAAAAATGCATTGGGAAAAATAAGATGTTGACCGAGATCAGCGAACACCAGAAGTGCCATTGCGCCAAACGCTCATCAAACATGTGTCCCGTCCACTTTGGTAACCAATAATAGGCAGCAGCCATGATCGAAAAGATAGCGCCAGTGACTAACACATAATGGAAATGGGCAACTACAAAATAGGTATCATGATATTGAAAATCAGCAGGCGTAATAGCGAGCATCAATCCAGAAAAACCGCCAATGGTAAAGAGCACAATAAACGCAATAGCAAACAACATTGGCACTTCAAAAGTTAATGATCCTCGCCACATCGTTGCCACCCAGTTAAAGACTTTCACCCCCGTAGGGACTGAAATCAACATGGTGCAATACATGAAAAATAGCTCTGCTGCGACAGGCATTCCCGTGGTGAACATGTGGTGTGCCCAGACGATAAAGCTTAACCCAGCAATGGATGCCGTGGCGTACACCATAGAGCTATAACCAAAGAGTTTCTTGCGCGAAAAAGCAGGGATAATGGCAGAAATAATACCGAAACTCGGCAAAATCATAATATAAACTTCAGGGTGACCAAAGAACCAGAAGATATGTTGGAACATCACCGGATCACCACCACCCGCCGCATCAAAAAAGCTCGTACCAAAATATTTATCGGTTAATACCATGGTCACTGCGCCTGCTAAAACAGGCATAACCGCGATAAGTAAAAATGCGGTGATCAACCATGTCCAAACAAAGAGTGGCATTTTCATATACGTCATGCCTGGTGCGCGCATATTCACGATGGTCACGACAACGTTAATCGCTCCCATGATTGAGCTAATTCCCATGATATGAATGGCAAACACAAACAATCCCGTACTCGGTGGGCTATATGTTGTTGAAAGTGGCGCATAGAATGTCCAACCAAAATTAGGCCCGCCCCCTTCCATAAAAAGAGAGGCTAACAACAAGCTAAATGCAAAAGGCAGGATCCAAAAGCTCCAGTTATTCATCCTTGGCAAAGCCATATCTGGTGCCCCAATCATCATTGGGATCATCCAGTTCGCTAATCCCGTAAAAGCGGGCATCACGGCGCCAAACACCATAATCAAACCATGAACTGTGGTCATCTGATTAAAAAAGTTGGGCTCCACTAACTGTAAGCCCGGTTGAAATAATTCAGCCCGAATAACCATCGCCATTGCGCCGCCAACAAAAAACATGGTTAAACTAAACAGCAAATATAGGGTGCCGATATCTTTATGATTGGTGGTAAATAACCAACGCTTTAGCCCTTTCGCAGGATGCGAATGATGGTCGTGTTCTGTGTCAGTACAGCCAGCAGTATCAATTTCAGCTTCTTGGCGCATCATATCCGTCATGCTTACTCTCCTTTATAGTTGCTGACCGTTTTTAATCGCTTGTACTTCCGCTGCTTGCACAGACTCTCCAGTATTATTCCCCCACGCATTACGCTCATAGGTAATAACAGCGGCTAATTCTTTCAAACTCAGTTGTGGACCAAACGCTTGCATCGCGGTACCTGCCTTACCGTGAACAACAACGCTGATGTGCTCTAACTTACGTTTAGGATCAACTGAAACCCCTTCACCAGCCAGTGCTGGAAATGCTCCTGGAATACCTTGCCCATTAGCTTGGTGACACATGGCACAACGCGCGGTATAGGTTTTTTCGCCCAGCGTCATAAGCTCATCTAATGACATTTGCATGTCCAACAAACGCTGCTCTTCTTCACGCGCTTTACGTTGCGTGATCTTGGTTTTCTGTAGCCAATCATCGTATTCTGCTTGTGGTTTGGCTATCACCACAATCGGCATAAAGCCATGATCTTTACCGCATAATTCGGCACACTGACCACGGTAAATACCGGGCTTATCAATTTGTGTCCACGCTTCATTAATAAAGCCAGGATTAGCATCTTTTTTCACCGCAAAAGCGGGCACCCACCATGAGTGGATCACATCTTGTGAGGTGATCAAAAAGCGTACTTTTTGCCCGACAGGAAGAACTAAGGGGTAATCAACTTCTAATAAATAGTTGTCACGCTTTTGCCGTTGATTACTGATTTGTTCAGCACTTGTAGCAAGGTGGGAGTAATATTCAACATCTTGGTTGAAATAGTTGTAATGCCACTTCCATTGCGAGCCTGTCACAAGGATAGTTACATCCGATTTTGAGGTGTCTTCCATTGCAATCAACGTTTTAGTTGCAGGAATAGCCATGCCTATTAAGATAATGAACGGGATCAGCGTCCAAATAATTTCTACTTTAGTACTTTCATGGAATGAAGCAGGCTTTGCGCCTTTTGACTTGCGGTGGTGAAAGATAGCCCAAAACATAACTCCGAATACCGCCACACCAATCGCGATACAAATGTAGAGAATGGTCATATGAAGACTGTATACATTCTGACTTACCGCCGTTACACCCGGTGTCATATTAAGCTGTATGGTGTCAGCCATCAGCGGCATTGAGAAAAGTACACTCGCTATTCCTGCGATCAATGAACGAACCATCGCTCTGACCTCCCCTGTCATTCAAATATGCAATTGAACGAATTTTATGTGGCAGAATGCTTCTATGACTAACGATGCAGCTGAGCTATCAAATCGGCATTATTTATTTTTTATTATTTAAAGCATTTATTGAGCAGCACATACCAACACATAAAAATGTCTCGATATATTTAACGTAGGCAGGAATCGCAGAATACGCAAAGAATCATGGATATAAAATAACTAACAAAAAAGTAGATAACACTTTGATATATAGATACAAATAAACTACTCGCTATCATGTATCACAATATCAATAAGTTACAACAAGTACGAGAATCGTTATTTAGATTAACGATAGTAATATTCATACCTCGCTATAATTTCAAATGAACAACAACAGGCGTTAAGCGATATTTCATACTGGGCATTTTAGCAATCCAACGTTGCCATGTTCGCCATCTCGGACAGGGATTATCAAATGGGCTAAAACAATCAATCAACTCAGCCCACGGTAACCAATTAATCATTTGTTGCGCAGGATCACGATAGCCATGATGATACTCACCGCAGCCCATTTTTTTCGCAATAGGGATATGGCATAGATCGCCCGCAACCACGATACACATTTCCATACGGCTAAAACTACACCCCATACGCTGGATAAATGTCGCTAATTGCGCTGAATTACAGGCTAATAGTGCTTGATCGCAAATTAAAAGTATCGGTGTTTGAGCACTTTTCGGTAGACGCTTTAACCAACTGAGATCAGTAACTGAACCCGTTTTCAGCATATAACGATCACTGCGATGAAATAGTTTCTCTCGCCAAAGTAAATTTTCATCAGTATCTAACTCAAACCAGCGACAACGTCCGTTATCTAAGCGGTAAAAGCGGGTATCAAGCCCTGCACCAAGATTAACAACCTGCCCATAAGGATAGCGAGTTAAGAAGTCTTTTACTTGTTTATCGCACTGCAAAGTTAAAGTGGCATGCAAAAGTTGACGCTGAGGAACTTGTTGCCCGACACAATCAGGTTCGAGATAACATTGACGACACGCTACGGCAGCCACCGGATCATAAATAAGACCATCATCGGCTAAGCTTTCTCGGCTGCGATACCAAAGCGGTTGAAGTAAGTCAGAGGGAATGGTGTAGCGCTTTATTTTCGTCATCATTATCTCCTTATGAATTAAGGATGATAATAATTATCAGTTAGATTTGCAAAGCTTACTCGTCATTTTCTTAAGACAATAAAAAAGCGCAGCTTTAACTGCGCTTTTTTGGCTTCACTCAATCCGTCGTTCAGTAACCATCACATCCAATCAGCGTTTCGGATCACGCCAACAGCAATGCCTTCAATGGTTAAACTTTGATGCTCAAGATCAACTTCAATCGGTGAAAACTCTTCGTTTTCAGCATGGAGTAATACTTTGGCTCCCTGCTTATCAAGACGCTTAACCGTTACATCGTCATCAACACGTGCAACCACAACTTGACCGTTATGAACATCTTGGGTTTTATGTACAGCTAACAAGTCGCCATCCATAATCCCGATATTTTTCATACTCATCCCATTTACACGTAGTAAAAAATCGGCACGAGGTTTAAATAACATAGGATCGACTTCATAATGCGCTTCAACATGTTCTTGCGCTAAAATCGGTTCGCCAGCAGCGACACGACCAATCAGTGGTAGTCCCTGCTCTTCTGGCTCTTCTTGATTGACAAGTAAGCGAATACCACGCGATGCGCCTGGAATAATTTCCAACACTTCTTTACGTGCTAATGCTTTTAAATGTTCTTCTGCCGCATTCGCAGAGCGAAAACCTAATTCACGTGCAATTTCAGCACGTGTCGGTGGCATACCTGTTTCGTCTATTTTTGCTTTGATTAAATCAAAGACTTCTTGTTGGCGTAATGTCAACGGCTTCATGAGTCACCTGTCTTTTTATACAGTTCACTGTGAGTATATCCAGTGTTAAGCCACATTAAAAGGCAATTGTTTACGAAAACACCAATTTGATCAGTTAATCAAACCTATCAGATCTTAGGTACTAAAATAATGACAGCCGTCTCGCAAAGATAATAATTTCAGTAGAATCAATTAGATTTAACTCACTGGTCATGCCAGATTGTTTTTTAAACCACTCATCGGTCAAAAAGAAACAATAAAAGACCATAAAAAATGATAATTTAACCGCTATCAACTGTATTTTAGCTGCATGAAATCAATCATTTTCTGCTATCCTTGCGGCGCATTAAGATTCTGAGGCTCGTTATAAATATGTCACGTTGGCAAAAATTTTATCAACAATTATTAAAGTTGCCGCTTTCTTTATTAGTTAAACCAGCAACCATTCCATCTGATCCTGTTGCTGATTTAGAGTTAGATTTAGAGCGGCCAATCGCCTACATTTTACCGTATTGCTCTAATACTGATTTATTAACACTGCGTAGCAGCGCTAAAGCATTAGGGCTACCTGATCCATTAACTAAGTTAGAAATTAATGGCCGTAGCTTTCCACGTTTTGTCTTTGTTGCTGAAGGCCCGAGTGTATTCGGCACTAATAATGCTCTACCTCAAGATTCGATTGAACTCTTTACCGAGTTACTTGAGCAACACAAACAAGATCCAGCATTAAACATTCAGTTAGTGCCCGCTTCTATTTTATGGGGACGAGCACCGGGTAAAGAATCCCAACGCAAAGCAACCTTACGTCCGTTAAATGGTCCAGCAAAATTCTGGGCAATTTTAACGCATGGCCGTGACTGTTTAGTGCGTTTAAGTACGCCAGTATCGCTGCGTTATATGGCCGATCATCATGGTACCGATGATGCGATTGCACAAAAATTAGCTCGCGTGGCAAAAATCCATTTTTCACGCCAGCAAATTGCGACATCTGGCCCACGCCTGCCTGATCGTCAGCTGTTGTTTAAGCGTCTACTTGCCTCTAAAGCCATCGATAAAGTGGTACAAGAAGAAGCGATCAGCCGCCAAGTACCGGTTGAAAAAGTACGTAAAGAAGCCATCGGTATGATGGAAGAAATTGCGGCAGATTTCTCTTACCCACTGATCAAGAACGGTGAGCGTTTCCTACGCTGGCTATGGACCAAACTTTACCAAGGTTTGAATATCAAAAATGCCCAACGTGTGCGCCGTTTAGCACAAGATGGTCATGAAATAGTCTATGTGCCCTGTCACCGAAGTCACATGGATTACTTATTGCTTTCTTACGTGCTTTATAACGAAGGCTTAGTACCGCCACACATTGCCGCTGGTATTAACTTAAACTTCTTCCCTGCCGGTCCTATTTTCCGTCGTGGTGGTGCATTCTTTATTCGCCGAAGTTTCCGTGGTGATCGTCTGTACTCAACAGTATTCCGTGAATACTTATCTGAGTTATTTACTAAAGGGTATTCAGTTGAATACTTCAGTGAAGGTGGTCGTTCGCGTACTGGTCGCTTATTACCGGCAAAAACCGGTATGCTTTCAATGACAATCCAAGCTATGCTGCGTGGTTTAAACCGTCCCGTTACATTAGTACCAGTGTACATCGGCTATGAGCATGTAATGGAAGTGGGCACTTACGCAAAAGAGCTACAAGGTAAGCGTAAAGAGAAAGAAAATGTCGGCCAAGTTATCCGAACATTACGTAAGTTGCGTAATTTAGGCGAAGGTTATGTCAACTTTGGTGAGCCTATTCCGCTTAACCAATATTTAAATGACAATGTACCTGAGTGGCACAAAGACATTAACCCAATCGAGCCGCAAAAACCAAGCTGGTTAACGCCTGTCGTGAACGATTTAGCCGTTAAGATGATGACACATATTAACGACGCTGCAGCAACCAATGCAATGACGTTATGCGCCCTTGCATTACTGGCATCACGACAACGCGCATTAAGCCGTGAAGTACTAGAGCAGCAAATTGAATGCTACCTTGAACTATTGCGTAATACGCCATATTCAAGCCAGTGTACAACGCCAAAAGAAAATGCTGAGCAAATGATTGAGCATGCGGTTGCAATGGATAAGTTCGTGGTTGAGCATGACACCTTAGGCGATATTATTTCGCTTGATCGTCAACAATCGATCTTGATGACTTACTACCGTAATAACATCATTCACTTATTCGCATTACCGTCGTTGATTGCGCATATTGTGGTACAGCAGCAAAGCTTAACCAATGATGAAATTCATGAACAAGTTGAATTACTGTATCCATTCTTAAAAGCGGAATTGTTCTTACGTTTTGATAATGAGCAGCTAAATACTGAAATTGATAAGATCATTGATGAGCTTGTACGCCAACGTCTATTACTTAACGATGGGATTAACATTTCTATCAATAATGCCCGTATTGGCCCTCTTCAGCTACTGGCTCGCACGATATCTGAAACATTACAACGTTATGCGATTGCACTAACTTTACTCCGTGCAGAGCCTGAAATGGCGAAAAATGATTTAGAGCATCACAGCCAAGTGCTTGCTCAACGTCTAAGTCGTTTACACGGGATCAATGCACCAGAGTTTTTCGATAAGGGTGTATTTAGTATTTTGGTGAAAACATTGCGTAGCGAAGGTTATCTCAATGACGAGTGCCACGCGGTAGCACGTCCAGTAGAAAACTTAGCGAATCTACTCACCTCGTTAGTCTCACCGGAAGTGAACCTCACCATCCAAGCGGTGATGCACTTAGATGACGCTAAAGACAAACAAGAATAAAGATACGTAACGAAAAAAAGCGCCATAACGGCGCTTTTTTTATATCTTTAACACTCAACAATTAAACTCACGAAATACAGCGTTAAGTCATGTTTCTAGAAGCAGACACTTAATACAATACCGACACAAACAATCATGCCGAAGTAGTTATTATTTAAAAACGCACGGAAACAGCTTTCACGTAGGCGCTCTTTAAGCAACATCTGTTGATAAACAAATAAGCCTGACGCTAGTAACAATGACCAGTAATACACTTGGCCTAATTGCAGCACCATACCGACAGCAATCAATAAGCTCAACGTGGCAAGCTGAAGTAAGCCAATAATTAACTTATCAAAACGTCCAAATAGGATAGCAGTCGACTTAATCCCAACCTTTAAATCATCATCCCGATCTACCATCGCATATTGGGTGTCATACGCAATCGTCCACAAAATATTAGCAGTAAATAATAACCATGCACTCAGCGATAAATCACCTGCTTGTGCTGCATATGCCATTGGAATAGACCAGCCAAATGCAACGCCTAAAACCAACTGAGGTAAATGAGTATAACGCTTCATAAACGGATAACATGCCGCTAATAGTACTCCCACCACAGATAACATAATAGTTAAGCTATTCATGGTTAAAACCAGTAAAAACGACACCAGCACTAACAAGAAAAATAAGCCTAACGCTTCGCGCTCAGACACCTTACCCGACGGCATTGGACGATCTTTGGTGCGTTTAACATGGCCATCAAAATTACGATCAGCAAAGTCATTAATCACGCATCCTGCTGCACGCATGAATATGACACCTAAGACAAAAACAATTAATACATTTATATTTGGCATGCCATCTGCGGCAAGAAAAAGTGCCCACAAGGTTGGCCATAATAATAATAAGCTACCAATGGGACGATCAAAACGCGCTAATTGCCAAAACGCTCTCGCCTTAGTCATTTCTAACATTTGTTATTCCTTGCATACACAGGTGAGCGAGGTAAAAACAACTCTGCCACCAGCATAGCTTTTTCATTAATCCATAATCTTGAACGACGAGCCCAAATCGATTGTTCTGGCATGCCTATTCTTGCCACTTCCAGAGCATCACGACGGGAATTGTTGCCATTAAAAATACGATACCCTAAAGGATTTGCGCCTAATTCGGCTAAATCACTTTCGTCCCCACATAATATTGTGGTCGGCATTAGTGTTCGAGCATAGACCCAAGGCTGTTGATCACCATTGAGCATAACAATGCGTTCAAGACAATCGCTGTGTCCTAATAACGCACGTTCTGATAGTGATAACTCACTATTTTTTATTACGTTTTGTGCTAATACTGTGACTGAAAAAACACGACAATGCGCGGCTAAACGGCGCGATAAAGAGTCAGACTCGAGTAACCAAGAACCAACGGAACCTCCTTCTAATGCCCATTCAGAGGCTGGATACCATACAGCACCTTCAAGTAACGGACTATATAACTGCTTGAATTCCGACATTTTCTCACTACTTAATCAACAAACTCGTGATCGATAACACTTGGTTGTATTCAGTTAATTTATTACCATAATGATCTGCTATTGTAGCAAGCTGTAACCAGTACGAATATCGTTACCGTGCAAAGATTACACCTGTTTCTCACAAACTAAGTGGACAACATAAGTATAATGATAAAATTATCTGTTTTTGTGGCAGCGCTAACGCTTGTCAGCATGCTTCAAAGCCCAGTGGCGATAGCATCTAATGAAGATGTGGCAGCTCCCCCTCAAATCACTTACTACACGTTAGAGCCTGACATCACAACCAACTATGTTACCCAAGGTAAACGGCTGGGTTATATTCGTCTCCAAGTGGATTTGATGATAAACAATCAAACCAACCTCACCAATATTGAGCACCACACCCCGCTTATCCGTGATGCCATTATTGATATTGTGAGTAAACAACCAGAAGCAAAAATCAAATCGCTTGCTGGCCGTGAAGAGATCCGCCGAGCTTGCCAAGATCAAGTCAATCGACTCCTGCTAGCAGAAACGCGCCAACAGCCCGTTGCTGAACTGCTCTTTACTAAGTTTCTTTATCAATAAAAGAAAAAGCGGTGAAATATCGTTAAAGCAAACTGCCCCTTTAACGATATTTTCTCTTAATTATTTAGCTTGCTTTAGTGGATTCACTTTAGCGTCAAATAACGCAATCACACAGCCTGAAATTAAGCCAAATAAGTGTGCCATATTGGCAATCGACATTCCCATCGGCTCTGCAAATCCGATCACTAGCCATACCAACATAAACACAACGTAAGAGCGGGCAATCACTAAACCTCGTTGTGGTGCCAGCCATCCCATCCACCAGATGTAGCCCAATAGCGCATATACCACACCAGATAAGCCACCAAAATTAGGCCCATCAAGCCAGAACTGACCAAAACCTGAAACTAATGAGGACAGTAAAAAAATCTGCACTAATTTAGCAGAACCACTATGACGTTCAATTTGCCCGCCCAGTAACCACCACCATAGGCAGTTAAAAATTACATGAAGAGGAGAAAAATGCAGTAACGCATGAGAGAAATAACGCCATAACTCCCATTGATCGCCATTCATAAACGGGAAATGTAGCCATTCAAATAAGATCTGTTCAAACCCGAGTAACCATAAGCCATAAATCACTAATGATGCGACCATGACCAATAAGGTAAAAGGCCCAGCTTGAGCTTTAACCATGTTGATCAAACTTGGATTACTGTAGTTAAACTTTGCGGTTCGGCTTTCAGCGACTTGCCAAGATGCCGCTTGATATTTGTTATTATTTGGATCGAGTAAAAATGCATTAAGCTCAGCTTCTGCTTCAACGAGGTATTGCTCATCTGCCAACCATAATGCAAATTTACCTTCAGGCTCTGGCGCCATCGATATTTCGATACCTCGATAGGCCATATAATCGATAAAAGCTTGTGCCTGTCGTGGGTTATAAAATCCCGCTAAGCGATACATAATGATGACCTTTCTGTTCAAAAATAGAATCTGACTTAAGATCTATCATTATCGCGCGCTCGATACCACTGTAAAGCCTTTATGCTTCAATCACAGGTAATGCCGCACGACGCCAACCTTCAAAGCCACCATCTAAGCTATACACATTTTCATAACCTTGATTGATCAAATACTGTGCAGCGCCTTGACTACTGATACCGTGGTAGCACATCACAATCACCGGCTGCTCAAAGTCCACCTGATCCATCCAACTAACCATGGTGTCATTGGTTAAATGAAACGCTTGCTCTGGGTGCGCTAGGGCAAATGACTGAGGATCGCGAATATCGACTAAAACTGCCTGGCTATCCGTTTGTTGTAATAACTGATAAGCCTGCTCGACTGAGATATGTTGAAACTGTTCCATGATTTTCCTTTACCTGACTTGTTATTTTTATCATCGCATCGTGATCTACATATGCTAAATAATATGATCCGCCAAACCCAGACAAGATCCTTTTCACATGATCCTGACGTTTTACTGCGATATCTCATTATTAAGCACAGTATACCTCAGCTTTTAGGGATATATTCCATGCCAAAATCAGGGTTTATCCACACCTAAGTATCTTCTTGGCTAATGAAGTTTCAAATGAAGACAAGGGCTTGTCGATGATCATAACCACAACATGAACACAAAGTAATCGCCTGTGGAAAAAACTGTGAATTGCGTTGATAATGTGTTTTAAAAACAAAGGATCCACTACATATAGTTAGGATCCGATCATAAGCTGTGGATAACATGCTATTTAGTACACAATCACACCCACAATTGTGATGTATATCTCATTAAATTCAAGACGATACTCAGCTCCGTCAACTAAGTTAGATCACTCTGTTTCTCAGCGTCATTACGGATCCTCAGGCACAAAAAAGCCGACACTTAGGTCGGCTTCTCATCTTCACGAGGCAAAGGATCAATAAAAATCGCCCACTGCATCTTTTAACTTTTTCATCGCATTTTTTTCTAACTGGCGAATACGCTCGGCAGAAACACCGTAATTATCGGCTAAATCTTGCAATGTTGATTTTTCATCATCTAACCAACGTGAACGTACGATATGCTGACTACGTTCATCAAGGCTCGCTAACGCCTGAGATAATCGATTGTTAGCATGATTTTCCCAGTTGTTTTCTTCATAGGTTAATGCGACATCAGAGCTTTTATCTTCTAAATAGTAAGCTGGAGCAACCGGTGTGGTATCACGCTCATCATCGTCATTTTGCATTTCAAACGTAGGATCTTGCGCTGCGAGGCGTGATTCCATTTCACGTACATCGGAAGGCTCAACCCCAAGCTGCTCTGCGACCATATTGACTTCATCATTATTAAACCAACCCAAGCGCTTTTTCGACTTACGTAGGTTAAAGAATAATTTACGTTGTGCCTTGGTCGTTGCAACTTTCACAATTCGCCAATTACGCAGTACATATTCGTGGATCTCTGCTTTAATCCAATGCACAGCAAACGACACGAGTCGTACCCCAACTTCGGGATTAAATCGTTTCACCGCCTTCATTAAACCAATATTGCCCTCTTGAATAAGATCGGCAATTGGTAGGCCATAACCAGAGTAACCACGAGCAATATGAACAACGAAGCGCAGATGCGACATTACTAAAGCTTTCGCAGAATTAATATCATCATCGTAATGCAGACGTTCAGCTAACTCTTTCTCACGCTCAGGCGTAAGCATTGGATAACGATTAACAGTTTGGATATAACTATCTAAACTTTCCGTTGATACCAGAGCCATTGCAGACATCTCTTGTGACATTCAAAGACCTCGTATGTTTGTGCTATTTTTGTTCTATCGTAACGATAAATAAACGACAACGAACGTTACGTGAACATGCAATAATGCCTGTAAACATAGTTCAATTGCAAGCTCAAGTACAAATGAATATGAATTACAGGCATCAATAATAAATAAAATGATGTCAGGGCTGAGAAACAATACGTTACACAGGCTCGATCTCTTTTAGATGTCGACCAGCAGAAAGTCGTGCTGCCAACAAGCCTAAAAACGTAGCAAGCATAACCATAATTAAGCTTTCATCCCAGCTCAATCCTATCATTCTAAAATTGCTTCCATAGAGGTTAGCAAGTTTCGCCACAGCTTCATCAAGCAGTAATGTCACAATCGCCACTAAGATCCAAGCAATCACGGCCGCAATTAAACCATACCAAGCACCAACATAGAGATAAGGGCGCAAAATATAACTGTCGGTTGCCCCCACCATTTTCATCACTTGGATTTCATCTTTATGGCTCAACACTTGTAAACGTAATGTATTGCCAACAATTAAAAACACGGCAAAGAGCATTAAGCCTGACATCAATGCCGCTAACGTTATAGCAAGATCTTGAATAGCAGCTAAACGTTGTAACCAATCACTATCTAAACGCACTTCATTAACTTGTGGCTCTTTACCTAATTTATCGGCTAGCGCACGGGCTTGCACATCGCCCTGCCAATCAGGTGCAGGCTTAACAATCACCACCGCTGGCAATGGATTATCTTTACTATCAAACAAACTGAGTGCTTTTTCAAAGCCACCGTGTTGACGGAATTCTTCTAATCCTTTGGCCGCCGAAATATATTGAACACTTTCTGCTTCAGGCCAAGTTTTAACAGTATCAGCAAAAGCTTGACCGTCACTGTCACTGACATCGTTATTCAAATACAACGTAATTTGGCTAGGGTTTTGCCAAGAATCTGCCACTACCGTGATATTTTTAGCCATTAGGTAGAAGGTGCACGGTAGCGTTAACGCAAATGCGAGTACAGCTAAGGTTAAAAAGTTACCTAGTGGGCGACGAAACATATCCTTTAATGCGGCACTTCCTTGCTGACGATGGATCGCAAAAAAGCCCGTAGATTTACGCGCCATGAGTAAGCTCCCTTAGATTTCCTTTTTGTAAATCAAAGCGACGATAATTTCGACTCGCTAATAATGATGTATCGTGGGTTGCCATTAAAACGCTGACTCCAACACGATTAAATTCTTCAAACAAGCGTAGTACTTGTTGTGATAAATCCGCATCTAGGTTGCCGGTAGGCTCATCAGCTAGCAGTAACATAGGTTTGTTAACAACAGCGCGGGCAATACCCACACGCTGTTGTTCACCGCCAGATAATTGGATCGGCAAACATTTTGCTTTATCCAATAATCCAACTTTATCAAGTGCCGCACAAACACGACGCTTAATCTCATTTTCCGAGACTTGTTCCACTCGCAGTGGTAACGCGACGTTGTCGTACACACTGCGATCCATTAACAATTTATGATCTTGGAAAATAATACCGATATTTCGGCGCAGAAAAGGGATCTGCTTATTTGGCAATCGCGTGATGTCATGACCGTTAAACCAGATCTGGCCATCACTTGGTCGTTCTAAAGCACAAATTAATTTCAGCAGGGTACTTTTACCTGCACCAGAGTGACCAGTTAAAAAAGCCATGTCTGCTGGACGTAGATGAAAATCTACTTTCTGTAGGGCTTGCCTACCGCCACGATAAGCTTTACTTACCTGCTGAAATCGAATCACACTTTATTCCTCATCACTAAATAATGCTTCAATAAATTCTTCTGCAGCAAATGGACGGAGATCGTCAATACCTTCACCGACACCTATGTATCGAATCGGAATATTAAACTGATCTGCCACCGCAAAGATCACACCACCTTTCGCTGTACCATCTAACTTAGTGATCGTAATTCCTGATACAGGAGCAACATCACTGAACAATTTAGCTTGGCTAATGGCATTTTGACCGGTGCCCGCATCGACAGTTAGCATAATTTCATGAGGGGCATCAACGTCCACCTTTTTCATTACACGTACAATCTTACGCAGCTCTTCCATTAAGTTGCCTTTGTTTTGCAAACGGCCAGCAGTATCAGCAATAACCACATCAACATTTTTTGCTTTTGCCGATTCAATGGCATCAAAGATCACTGATGCGCTATCAGCCCCCGTATGCTGGGCAACAACAGGAACGTGGTTTCGTTCACCCCAAACTTGCAGCTGTTCAACGGCAGCAGCACGGAATGTATCACCTGCTGCTAACATCACAGATTTACCTTCCGCTTGGAATTGCTTCGCTAACTTGCCGATAGTGGTCGTTTTACCCACCCCATTTACGCCGACCATTAAGATGACATAAGGCTTTTTGCTAGTATCGATAACCAAAGGTTGTTCGACTTTAGCTAACATGCCAGCGAGTTCATCTTTTAGTAAACCATAGAGGGCTTCACCGTCTTTAAGTTCCTTTTTTGATGCTTTATCGGTCAGATTTTCGATAATTTTCAGCGTGGTATCCATGCCGACATCTGCAATGAGTAGCTGCTCTTCCAGCTCTTCAAACAGTTCATCATCGATTTTCTTACCGCTAAATAAGCCAAAGAAACCCGCACCAAAGTTGGTTTTAGTTTTCTTTAAACCACGCATTAAGCGGGCAAAGAAGCCTTCCGATTTTGGTTTTTCTTGTTCGACGGGTTTTGCTATCTCTTCTTCCGTCGCTGATTCAGTTTCACCTGTTTCAACGCTTGTTGAAGTGATAGATTCGACAATCTCAGCGTTATCTATTGCATTAGAAGGCTCAAGAACATTTGAAGCTTCAGGCTCTGTCGTTACAGTTTCTTCAATAACACTGCTTTTTTCAGTGTCATCTACTTGCAACGTCTTTGCCAATTCGACATCATCGGTCTTAGCAATCTTTTCTTGCTCTGCCGCAGCGCTTTCGTCAGTTTGAACATCATTATTATGCTCAACTTTCGTCTTCGCCTCGTCAGAGGAATGTGTTGATTCAGGGCTATCAATAGCCCCATCCACTACTGATTGTTCAGTAGTTTGTTCCTTTTGAGCATCGTTATCTTCAGAGCCAAATCCGAGCCATGAAAATAAACCGCGTTTCTTTTTTTCTGCCATTGGCGAATCCTAGCGCTTGATTGGTACAATTTGCAGCCTAAAAACAGGTGTATACTATCATTTTCTTAACGGTCAAAAAAATCTATGACGCAGCGTAGACAACAAACAACTCGCAAACCACAAAATAATCGTCCTGGCGGGTTCGTTCGCATCATTAGCGGACAATGGCGTGGACGCAAATTACCCGTTCATGATGTCGAAGGACTACGTCCGACCACTGACCGTGTAAAAGAAACACTTTTCAACTGGTTAGCGCAAGACATTTATCAATCTAAATGCCTTGATCTGTTCGCTGGTAGCGGCGGTTTAAGTTTTGAAGCTCTTTCTCGTGGTGCTGAAAGCGTAACGATGCTTGAACTCGACAAAAAAGCCGCGAATCAATTAGAGCAAAACTTAAAAACCGTTGGGGCAAAAAATGCCACTGTGGTTAATGGTGACAGCTTAACGTTTTTGTCACAACAAGGACGTGCACATGATTTAGTCTTTATTGATCCCCCATTTAGAAAAGATCTTATTCAAGACGTAATCGCCGCATTAGAAAACAACGGCTGGCTTGCTCCCCATGCAATGATTTATATTGAAGCAGAAAAGGAATTGGGCAACCTGATAACGCCAAGCCATTGGCACCTACACCGTGAAAAAACGGCAGGACAGGTTTGCTACCGCTTATTTGCAAGAGAGGAACCATGAAGGCGCTAATACTTATCGCAAAACTTGCCATTGCCTTTGTTTGGCTGGTACTACTGATTAATATCGTTCACCCATTCCCTGGCGTTGCTGCTATGGCGTTATATATCATGACAGCGTTCTTGTTTATGATGCATGGCTTACAAATGCTGATATTTATTGGTGCATTTGGCGACAAAATTAACATGTCCGGTTGGGAAAAATGGTCCATTTTAATTTTTGGTATCTTCGCCCTACTTGATATCCGCCGTAAGCATATGATGTAACCAAATTAAAGATAATAAAAAAGCGAACCCTAGGGTTCGCTTTTTTTGTTGCATCACCTCATTACCGATAATCAGGGTAATTACATGCGTGCTTTAAAGATCGCTACGATTTCTTCTAGGCTCGCTTTGCGTGGGTTAGTTAAAGAACACGCATCGTTTAGGGCGTTTTGCGCCATGAACGCTAGCTTGTCTTCAGTTACACCTAAATCAGCTAGGCGTTGCTTAGTACCCACTTTTTCAGAGAGTGCATCAATCGCTTCAAGGGCTGCATTTACTGCTTGCTCTTGGGTCATTGCTGCTGTGTCGATACCCATTGCTTTGGCAATATCAACAAAACGCTCTGGTACTTGTTTGGCGTTAAAGCGTGAAACTTCTGCCAATAGAATCGCGTTACATAGGCCGTGTGCCAGGTCGTAAACGCCACCTAATTGGTGCGCCATTGAGTGAACGTAACCTAAAGAGGCATTAGAGAATGCCATCCCAGCAAGGTACTCGCCGTACTGCATTGCATCACGAGCTTCGCGGTTTTGGCCGTCATTCACTGCGGTTTCTAGGTTATTTACAATCAGTTCAATCGCTTTAATTGCAGATGCATCAGTGATGGGTGTTGCAGCTGTTGAAACATACGCTTCAACGGCGTGAGTTAATGCATCCATACCAGTTGCAGCAGTTAGGAACTTAGGCATTGCGACCATTAGCTCTGAATCGTTTACTGCAATAATTGGCGTGAAGTGCTTATCAACCACTGGGTATTTGGTTTCATCTTCTTGGTTAGTGATGATCGCAAATACGGTCATTTCTGAAGCAGTACCAGCAGTTGTGTTCACGGTTACCAATGGAAGTTGTGGCTTTTTAGAAAGGTGTACACCTTTAGAGTAATCACGAATGTGACCACCGTTCGCTGCCACTAATGCAATACCTTTAGCGGTATCGTGTGAAGAACCACCACCGAATGAAATCACAAAATCAGAATGGCTGCTTGCAAGTAGCGCTAGGCCATCTTCAATGTTTTTCTCTGTTGGGTTAGGTTGCACACCATCGTAAATAGTGTAATCAAGGCCGTGCGCAGTAAGCTCGTCAGTTAGTTTGCTCACTAAACCCACTTCAACTAATACACTGTCTGTCACGATTAGGGCTTTTTTCAGCTCTTTTGACGCAAGTTCAGCACCTAAAGATTGAATAGCATTAGGACCCATTAGTGTTACAGGTGGCATGTAGAAGACATTGCTCATAATAAAGCTCCGATAATATTAAGTAATTTATGTTGGCTTACCGCGTGTGCCATAAGCCGGAATTTTTTACAGAGTGTGAATAGCAAAGTGAGTGTTATCGGCACCGAATCTTTATGGTTGTTGTTGGTGTTGATGCTAACAACAGCTCACTTACCGGAAATAAACAATAAAATGAAAAGTTAACCACTATTACGTAAACGTAATAATTAAAATGGGATGTTACTTGCCGATATCTGCGGCTTATTTATCAGCAGCAGACAGTAGCTTTTCAGCAAAAGTAAGGTGTGATGCTGATTGTGTGAATACCACACCTGAGTGTGAACGCTCTGCAGTACCTTGTTTTTGGTAGTGCGCCGCATTCATAGTGCTAGCCGCTGCTTGTTGAAATTGAACATTACCTGTGAACGCACCATCTTTTGCTGAAGCGTTGTAAGACATAGCGATGATAGCGGCTGCGATAGTTGCTTTAATAACTGTTTTCATGAGTAATAAAACCTTGTGTATTTATGTTTGTGAACGCCCTGTGCGTTTCGATGGATGTATTATTAATAATTACACCAAAAACAACAATACGATAAAAACACAAAAGATTATTACTGATAGGTAACAATTAAAGAGAGTATCGTGAAGTACTTAATAGCGGAATAGGTAAGACGAGGAAATTAGACAGCAAAAAGATAATTCGGAATAACCATCTATCAAGAAGGGATACGCATTAAAGAATGGGGTTAAAGACGGTTGGGTTTTCTTATCATTTGCACGTTGATTTGATACTTACTTTTCACCTCAATTAAGGCTCTTGATCGCGGTCGCATTGGCAATTCCAACACAATTCAAATTGCCCTTGATTCACTTCACCGCACTGCGAACAATGCCAATCATGGTAATCAGTGCGTTTATAATCACTGACAATCCCTTGTGCGCGTTGCCATTGCCATTGCTCAACCCATACTTTCACTTCAACAACATTCGCTGGAAGCTCTCCCATCGCAGCACCTAACGCCTCACCCGTTAACCGTGCATTCACTCCCTCACTTTCTAATAACCCTTTCACGCTGTGCGCTTCCAAGCTATTACAAGCGCTATAGATACACTGCCATTGCTCTGACATAGATAACTCCTCAAATGACAGGCTATAAAACGAGTACCGAGCCAACAAATAAACCTTGGGCAATAAAGTACGTCGACATAATGATCGCCGTTGCGGCACTGAACTCACCCTTAAAACGATTAACAGCCAAGGTAAGATCTGATAGCACAAATAAAATAGCGCCAACGATGGTAAATAGTGCGGCTTGGCTATGGGACAACAACCAATACTGCCCAGCAGCAAAGGTCATCGCCATAATAATGAGTATATAGAAAGCAACTGGCGTTTGTAGTGGTGCTAGAGAGGGTAACAACAGTAAAAAAACGACAATACCTATGGCAAGACAAAGCGCAAGTAGCCACCAGCTTATTGTTCCTTGCCATTGACTGGCAAATGCGACGGTAAAAGCAATATGAGCAAGAAAAAAGCTCATCAGGCCAGCAAGAAACCGATCTGCTGGCAACATTAAGTAAATATCACCAATGATTGAAAAGCAAAGCCCTATAACAATTGCCCAGTAATAAAAACTAGGGGCACCGCTCCATACACATAGTATTACCATCAACATAACCGTTAACGGTTTACTGACATAGTAAAGCCAGCGTGGTCCTCGATAAGCAGCAGTAATGTGCAATACCGCTAAAAATATAATACATAACCACATAATCAGACATTCACTACGCTGTTAAATACACTCTTTGTAAAGGTGAGCAAATATCATGGTGTTTGCCATCTCAATAATCAGAAATGGTGTACAACCACCTCATAACAGCCCTCAATACACCTTTGATAGATTGTAAAAGCAACCGTTTATCTCTCGTAAAAAGCTATTTTATTAATTTTTTACCACTTTATATCCACCAAAAACATCGCAGCCTCAAGAACACTATAAACCAAATTAAAAAAAACCAATAAGAACATTAAGATAAGAGAAAAAATCATGCTATCACTGTAACTTTTTACGCATATCACCTTGGTGAATAAACCACCAAAAAAATAAAAACACAATTCAAATAGGCGTTTTGGTAATAAAAACACAAAAAACGACTGATTTAGTTATAAAAAAACAAACATCACCACAGAAAAGTTAGAATAAATAAAAGTACAAAAGACTAGATAACATAAACACTTATTTTGATAACTAAGCAATTCGCACTCACATCGAAAAACCAATAAAAACAATAAAATCAAAAAGATAAAATAAAAACAAAACAGAAAACATAAAAAACACCATAGTAAAAAAACAATAAACTTCTCTTTTTCTGCCATTTAAAAGCTTTATCTTGATTTTAAAATGTTTTTATCTAAGTTTTTCACCAACCTCAATTGCCAAACCAGCTAAAAAAATGTTATTCTATTTGTCAAGAAAAAAATAACCACTAAAAAAGGATGAAAGAATAATGACACCTTCACAAAAACAAGGACTTATGATGATTGCAGTTGTTGTAGGCCTAATGACATTGCCCGTTCTTTACTAAAAGAATTATCAATTTCAAAAAATAGCGCCTATTGGCGCCATTTTTTTATCTACGTCACAAAATGTTAATATTCGTATTAAATTCCTACAATTTTTGATCTTTAAATAAAAGAAAACCCGACGCATTACTGCACCGGGCTAAATAAGAAAATCTAATATTTAACGCTTACAACTTAATATGATGCCAATTCACGCTATAAAACCATATTGCCGCAAGTGTAAAGCCACACAATAATGTAATAGCCACTCCCCATACCAAGCGACTACTTCGCGGGGCTAGCTCTTTTTCACACCAATTACATAACTTGATAAATTCATCACTCGAATCAACTAATGTATCTGATGAAGTGAAGTGTTTATTTAATTCAGCAATCTTATCCAGCTTAATTAGCACATCATGTGGTAGGCGATCTTCACAACTGATAATTAATTGCTGAAGCTCAGAACCTTTCGCGTGATAATGCTGACGTAATAAATCTTCAATACGGCGAGAACGATCAATCACTTGCTCAATATCAATCATGAGCCCACTCCTTGTTGATGCTATATCTTTACCTTACAACTAAAGTGCCAATATGCAATATAACTAACATAAAATTTGCTTCATTTTGTCACGTATAGATCACGCTTTTCTATCCATTGATTAGTGATATTTCACTGATTGTGAATAATAGCCATGAAACTGTCTTTCATCGTTCAAGGAGTTAGTGTTATGCCAACAGGGATCATCGTGGCAATTTGCATTCTATTTATCTTCTCATTTGGCTATTTTATTTTTAGCTATCGTCGACATACGCTGGGGCTTGGCGCGCCAGAGAAAAAACTCGACGTAATGATCCTCGATAAACAGAGCAATAAAATCATCGGTGCTCAAGCGGGCGAAGAAGATGAAGAATATTGGATTTATGTTGAGCCGATATCAGGAGGACCAAAGCGTGAATTTATGGTGGGCATCCACTATTACCATGCTTTAAACCCAGGAGATAAAGGCACTATGACCTATCGTGGACAGCAGTTTATTCACTTTGCCTTACAGCGTGATTAACGCTATTTAAACCGCCAATAGGACGCAATAAAAAAGCCTGACGTTGTCAGGCTTTTTTATTTTATGGTACTAACCAAGCAGTTTTCGGACTACGGCTTAATAACCAACTAGCTCCTAACGCTAGCCCCCCCGCTATCACTGTCCAAACAGGGATAGCAATCAGAGGGTTCGCAAAATACCAATCATAATTTCGCAATGGCCATAAGAAAATAGGATGGAGCAAATACACGCCTAAACTATAGCGGCTCAGCATTGCTAATCGAGAACGCGCACTCTCACTAAATTTATCAAACATGTAACGACACAAAACAAAGACACCTGCGGCCGCTATTGCTGTATTCAGGGTTTTGTATGATAACCAGCGACCAATTTTATATTCGCCAGCCACTAAACTATGGCTCACCACCATATAATCTGTCACCAACAAGGCCACAATTGCTAAAGGAATAAGCCACTTCATCGCAGGCCAATGATATTTGTACAGACAGTAGCCTAAGACTAAATAGCCACTGTATAGCAGGTAAGTTTCACTCCATAGGCCATCAATGTGATACAAATACGATCCTGTGATCACCAGCCATACCATCACCACCCCTTTTACTTGTCCAGGCTCCATACGTTGTACCGCCCATTGATAAAAAGGGACTATGACATACAAAGGAATAAAGTAGTAAAAGAAACCTAGGTGGTAGTAAGTTTCATGAAAAGGCATGTCTGTCAGTAGCTTCCAACTGGTCGAAAAGTCTGTACCTGAGGCAGAAAACGCCGAGAAGAAAGCGTAGAAAGCAGACCAAACAACAAATGGGATCAACACTTTACCAACACGGCGCTTGAAATAATAGCGCCCTTCAAATGGGCGTTCATCACTGAGCATTAATGCCCCTGTGATCATAATGAATACAGGTACCGCCCAACGACTAAAACTGTTAAAAGTAATCGCGGTGATCCATTCCCAGTTAGGTATTTGCCCTAATTGTTCTCGATACGGCCCTAAAACATGGATCACGACTACCGCAATGGCCGCAACCACCCGCAGAAGATCAAAATACCCAACCTTTTCTCTCATCACCTATCCCTCTGCTACAAAAAAGAGATGTTATTAATATCACTGATACCAATAACATCTCTTTAAATATAACAGGGGATCAATAACATGTATTGAATAAGCGCGTCTTTATTCACATTACTCACGACACGCTGACATTCCTTCCTTCAACACCAACGCATTATGGTTGTTGGCGCGTTGCAGCAAGTACAATTTCACGAATACATAAATTCTGCGGTTGGTTGTAAGCGTAGCTAATCGCATTCGCAATATCTTGTGGTGCAATCACCCCACCCATACCTTCTTTCCACTCTTCATAGCCTGCTTTAATCGCGTCACTACTGGTATGGCTCAATAATTCTGTTTCAACAGCACCTGGTGCAATGGTAATAAAGCGAACATTATCGTCAGCGACTTCTTCACGGATATTTTCAGTGATCGCGTGAACCGCAAATTTAGTTCCGCAATACGCCGCATGATTAGGGAAGGTTTTACGTCCTGCAATAGAGCTAATGTTGATCACTGTACCGTGTTTACGTGCTTTCATGCCCGCCAATACAACGTGAATACCGTTTAGCATACCCATCACATTAACATTAAACATCGTCTGCCATTCTGCTGGATCTTGTTCATCAGCGAAACCAAGTAACATCATGCCAGCATTGTTAATTAAACAATCAACAGGACCAAACTTTTCTTCCGCTTCAGTAACGGCCGCTTGGATGGCTTGCGCATCAGTCACATCGACTTCTCGACATAGTGTATTAGGTAGGTTCATTGCTTCCATGCGTTCTACACGACGCGCAAGTAATAATAATGGATAACCTTCTGCAGACAGTTGACGCGCTGTTGCTTCACCAATACCCGAACTTGCACCCGTAATAACAACTAAAGATTTAGACATAAGACTTTCCTACTCTGGTAATTCGAAAAATATTCAACAGGCCGACATGTTGTTGATGCATTCACTATAGGTCGGATTGAGAGAAGTGAAAAATATCAATTTCTTAGGTTTATCATCAAAAAAAATTATGGATAAGAGATTTTTTTATTCGCTTTTCTTATCTAACTGAAACTTTTTATGCAACAAGAAACACAACAATAAAAGCAGTTTAAAATTCTACCTAAAGACAAATTTTAAAGTCTTATTCATTACCTATTTACAATTAGAAACAATTTAACATTGATTTTACAACATTTTGCGAGATAACATCTCATTCACAAAAGCAGTACCCATTGATGGGATTAAAACTATATTGGAGGTAGTGATGCATTCATCAGCTTCACAACAACAACCACATCCTAAGAAAACACTTTTTACCCGTTTTCTTGATACCGTCGAATGGTTAGGTAACTTATTACCTCACCCAATCACACTCTTCGCTATCTTCTGTGTCGCGATTTTAGTTGCCTCTGGCATCGCAGGCTATTTCGGTGTTTCTGTTGCCGATCCTCGACCAGAAGGCGCACCAGGTCGTGCTGCAGACGGCATGATCCACGTGGTCAGCCTATTAAATGCTGAAGGCTTGCAACTTATCGTGGCAAACCTGGTGAAAAACTTCACTGGCTTTGCACCACTAGGTACCGTACTGGTTGCCATGTTAGGTGTCGCGATTGCTGAACACTCAGGCCTACTTTCTTCGGCGATGCGTGGTTTAGTGATGGGCGCATCTCGTCGCATGGTAACTCTGGTTGTGGTATTTGCCGGTATTATCTCTAACACCGCCTCAGAGCTTGGCTACGTGGTACTTATTCCACTTGCGGCAATGCTATTCCACTCGCTAGGTCGTCACCCATTAGCAGGTCTTGCAGCCGCTTTTGCTGGTGTATCTGGTGGCTACAGTGCGAACTTACTACTAGGTACGGTTGATCCCCTGCTATCGGGTATTACCCAGACTGCAGCACAAATGATCGATCCTAATTACACTGTTGGCCCAGAAGTGAACTGGTACTTCATGTTTGCTTCAACCTTTGCTATCACCATCATGGGTGCGTTCGTTACAGAGAAAATCGTTGAGCCGAAACTAGGCAAATACGATGCCTCTGAAGCCAGTGATGATTTAAGCCAAGATAAAATGGGCAAACTGACTGCGCTTGAGAAGAGAGGTTTGAAAGCGGCGGGTCTTGCAGCGCTAGCTGTTGCAGCACTACTCGCACTGACAATTGTGCCTGCTGACGGTATTTTACGTAACCCACAAACAGGTTTAGTGGCAGGCTCTCCGTTCCTTAAAGGTATCGTGGCATTTATCTTCGTGTTCTTCGCCATCCCGGGTTTTGTCTACGGTAAAGTAGTAGGCACAATGAAGAACGACCGTGATGTGATCAACGCAATGTCTGTGTCAATGTCATCAATGGGTATGTACATTGTACTGGTGTTCTTCGCAGCTCAATTCGTGGCGTTCTTTAAGTGGACTAACTTCGGTCAAGTGTTCGCGGTTGGTGGTGCAGATTTCCTACAGTCTATTGGTCTAACAGGCCCAGCGCTGTTCTTCGCCTTCATCCTAATGTGTGGTTTTATCAACCTCATGATTGGTTCGGCATCAGCGCAGTGGGCGGTAACCGCACCTATCTTTATTCCAATGTTAATGCTGGTAGGTTATGCGCCTGAAACCATTCAAGCGGCATACCGTATCGGTGATTCTGTTACCAACATCATCACCCCTATGATGAGCTACTTCGGTATGATCCTAGCAGTAGCCACTCGTTACCAGAAGAACCTTGGTTTAGGTACGCTAATAGCAACTATGCTGCCTTATTCGATTGTATTCGTGATTGGCTGGAGCATCATGTTCTATGTTTGGGTGTTCGTACTGGGTATCCCAGTCGGCCCAGGTGCGAATACTTACTACAACATCGCAGGTTAACCTGTAATCCTCCTTTAGCCGGGCACCATGTCCGGCTTTTTTGTGCCTGTTTTCCCGCTTATTCGATTCCTATGATAATCTGCTCACTTAGCATCATATGCAGGTAACTTACGATGGATTTACGACTACTACGCTTTTTCATTGCAGTTTATGAAGAAAAAAACATCACCCTTGCCGCAGAGCGCTGCTTTGTTTCTCAACCGTCGATCTCTAACGGTATTAAGCAACTAGAGCAAGAGCTGAATACTGTACTGTTTTTACGTCATAAAAAAGGGGTTGATGTCACCGATGAAGCTCACTACTTATATCCGTTAGCGATCCGTTTGCTTAATGATGTAAATACCCTACCGCAACTGTTCCAGCAACGCACCGAGCGATTACCACTGACCTTGGCAAATTTTCCTGATTTAAGCCAAAGCCAACTGGCGAAAGTCTTTGCAACTTTACACCACAACATTGCCAATTTATCGCTCGAACTGGTTGATCACGAAAAACCTGCCGATGCGCGCTTAACTCTTGATATGTTCAAAGCAGAAGATGAGATCTTTTTGCCGCTATGGGATGAAGATTACGTCCTCTGCATGTTGCCTGATCACCCGTTGGCAAACTTGCCGTCGGTCTCGCCTGAGCAATTGCACCAACATGATTTTATTGAGTGCCCGCCTTGCGAAGCCCATCAGCAGACTATTAGCTTACTCGCCTGTGATGGCCTATCCGTTAATCTCGTTGCAAAAGCTGAGCATAAAACTCAAGTCATGCACTTGGTTCAAGCTGGGCTTGGCATTTCGTTTCTCCCTACAGGGGTACTGGAAAGTGCCAATCAATTGGTGGCAGTACCGTTAGAAGGACCACGGATGTTCCGCCGTTTAGGGCTGTGCTATCCCGCCAGTAAAACCTTAAACCCGGCCCTTTCTGAGTGCATTAAGGTACTGAGCCAAAGCGTGACCGCAACACAGGCAGAAAAAGGTTAAGTTTTTCCTATCACCCCTTGCTATGGTGAAAACTGCCATAGTGATCTAATCGCAGCGTACATAGTCATCACTCTCTTTAGAAAGCCACTCGATGTTTACCGAATCACATCGGGTGGCTTTCGCTTATCTAGCCAATAAAGATAGCTAAAACCTATTGGTACAATAGAACCTAACAGTTATATCTATCATGAGGTTCGCCCTATAATGAATACATCTTCTGAGAGGTCAGCACCTTTTAGCTAATTTATCGAATAAGTGAGGAAAGTAGCATGACTAGCGAAATGAATTTAATCGGTCTCAATACCCAAAAAGCGCAAGCTCTGGCTACAGACCTCAATAAATTATTAGCTGATTACCAAGTGTTATACATGAATACCCGTGGCTATCACTGGAACATTAAAGGACAAGAGTTTTTTGAACTTCATGTGAAGTTTGAAGAGATCTACACCGATCTTCAGCTAAAAATCGATGAACTTGCAGAGCGGATTTTAACCCTTGGTCATACGCCAGATCATAGCTTCAGCAGTTACCTCACCGTGAGTGATATCAAAGAACATCGCAATGCAACACAAGGTAAAGACTGTGTTGAAGGCTTAGTAAATGGTTTTAGTGTCTTGCTACGTTTAGAACGTCAAATTTTAGCGCAAGCAGGTGATGCGGGTGATGAAGGTACGGCAGCATTGATGGGTGATTACATCCGTGAACAAGAAAAACTGCTATGGATGTTAAATGCATACCGCCAATAGAAAATAGATAAACAAGCAGATATGAATTTAGTTGGGCCATATTATATGTGCTGTATCAACGGCGCGGCCCGCTTTGGCTCTCCAACTGCAATATTATGATTCCCATTCGGGGGCGAGACTACATAGCCCCCATTTTTTCATCGTTTTAAATTCACCGCGGTACATTTATCTGCCCACTCAACCGCAGCTAAATAACTTTCATGCACCACTTTTTCTTTTATCCCCAACACCTGACAACAAATCTGTACCCGTGTCCAATCTGCAGTACTAAACGCATCAACCACATCCAACACTAAGCCCAATCGCCCATTACGTTGTAAAAGTGCGGATTTAATTTCAGGTTGAAGCTGGATCATATCCAGTAAGCTCTCTAATGAATTATCAAGCAAGGCATCCAATAACGAGAACATCCCGGCTAAAAAAGCTTGTTCTGAGCGCAGCACAATGCCGCCTTTTGTCACCAGTAACTCACACATTTTGGCGCGTAATAACGATAAAGCATAAAGCTCTTTCGGCTTATCAAGCGCAGCATGTGCGGTCGCCACCACACCAATAAATAAGCGTAAGTTATCTTCACCTAAATACACTAAAGCTTGGCGAAATGAGCTGATCGGTGAACGTAAGCGCTTGGTCACGGTATTGACGTAACGGAGTAATAAATAGGACAGAGAGACATCACTGCTAATAATGGTTTCGATACGCGAAAAATCGACCGGATCATGGGAGATTTCATGCAGTAGCTGTACCGTTGTAAGCTCTGATGGTGCCACTTTACGGCTTTTTAGCATTTCAGGTTTACTGAAAAAATAACCTTGGAATAAATGAAATCCCGCAGCTAATGCTTGCGAATAGTCATCATAGGTTTCGACTTTTTCCGCTAAAAACTTGGCTTTTAGGTGCTGGTTATCTTTGACATATTGGCAGGCTTGATCGAGACCTAGCGCCAGTAAATCTAACTTAATGACGGATATATACGGCAGGAAACGCTGCCATTCAGGATGACAATCAAAATCATCAAGCGCAAAGAGATAGCCTTTTTGGTGGAGATGTTTAACTGCCTGTAAAAGCTCATCACTTGGACGACAACTTTCAAGAATTTCAATAATAACTTTATCTTTAGGCAGTAATAATGGCATCAATTCAATCAAACAATGCTCAGGAAAATTAATAAAATTTCGCTGACCTTTGTATGAGCGGTTGTCACCAATCGCCATGTAATTTTCCATAACTAAGCGACATGTCGCTTCACTCGCATCGATATTCGGAAAAGCATTACTTTCTCCGTCACGAAATAATAATTCATAGCCAATCGTTTGTTGCTTACGATTAAAAATTGGCTGACGAGCAACATAGGAATACATCAAACCTTTCCTTTATCTATCATCAAAATTTACGCGCGAGCCAAAGCAAGTAAAGCACCACATCCGATAAACATAGATCCGAATAAACGGTTTAAACGAGACATCACCGTTGTTGAACGGATATAGCGGGTAAAGCGTGACGCTAACAGTACATAAAATAACATTACACAACCATCGACGACTAATGTCGTGATACCAAGTACCAATAACTGCGGTAATTGAGGTTCTACTGGATTGATAAACTGAGGAAATAACGCAACTAAGAACACAATCGTTTTGGGATTGGTTAAATTGACAAACACTGCTCGTTTAAACAATGTGGTAGCCGATATGGAGCTATCACGCTCATCTAAGGCTAATGCTGACTTCTCGCGCCATTTTTGGATCCCGAGCCACACTAAATACACCGCGCCTAGCCATTTAATAATGGTAAAAGCCAACTCAGAGCCAGCGACTATCGTTCCTAGCCCTACGCCAACAAGAATGATGTGTGCAGCCATACCACACTGCAAGCCGATAATAGAGGCTAATGACTTACGCCAGCCATAAACCATCCCATTACTGATTGAATTTACGGTCCCAGAGCCAGGTGCAAAACTAAAGATAACTGCAGCGAGCAAATATGCTAACCAAACATCAATACTCATGTGATCTCAATGAAATTTTTATGACATTTATAAAATGCGTTTATAACCTGAATAGAACAAATAAAGCAATATGGATACACTTATTCTGTCTTAGATAAATAAGGTATACTGTACTAAGTATGCCATTTTTGACTAATCCACAGTAATCGCCACGCCATAATTTGCTGTGATGATTTTTAAACAGATAAATTTCGGACGCGCTTTAATGACTTGTCAACCTTCGACTTTTCTCCCTTTTTCTCAAGAAGAACATTTCACAGACACAATGACGAGTGCGGTAAGTGAAATGTGGCAACAACGTCACGAAGGAAAATTCACGGGCGTTAAACAATGTGAATTAGGATGGGTCAGTTTAACCCCAAAGTGCAGTGATAAAGTCATTATCGTGGTTAATGGACGAGTAGAAACCTATTGGAAATACCAAGAGCTGTTCTATGATTTAGTCAAACAAGGCTACCATGTTTATTCCTTCGACCATCGTGGTCAGGGCGTGTCAGAACGCTTAGTGGACGATCATGAATTGGGGTATGTCGAAAACTTTGATGACTACGTTGAAGACTTGCATCTTTTTATGCAAAACATCGTCAAACCACAAGGTTATAAACAGCACTTCATCCTTGGTCATTCAATGGGAGGGGCAATCACCAGTTTAGCACTTGCTCGTTATCCCACTCTTTTTGATCGCGCCGTACTAAGTGCGCCAATGCATGGCATCTATGTTAAACCTCACTTAAAGCCCTTTGCCGAAGCCTTGATTGGCATCACCGAATTATTTCGTCGTCAACCTCACTATGCTATTGGTCAAAAGCCCTATTATGCAAAACCGTTCAATGGCAACTTGCTTACCCACAGCCAAACACGTTACCAATGGTTTCGCGAGCTTTATGATGTCCGCCCTGAATTACGCATTGGTGGCGCAAGTAATCACTGGGTATGGGAAAGTATAAAAGCAGCACGTCGAGCGATTCAACAAGCCAATACCATCACTATCCCTGTTCTTTTACTTCAAGGCAGTGAAGATAAAATTGTTGATAACGCCTGTCAGCAGCAATTTCATCAACAGCTAAACCAAGGCTCTGGACACTGTGATTTTCAGATTATTGAAGGTTCTCGCCATGAGATCTTATTTGAAAGTGATCCGCTCCGTAACCAAGCGATTACCGCACTCTTGGCGCATTTTGCTTAATCTTCACTAACAGACTTTCGTTTTTATCAAGCGAACGAAAAGCGGAAGTCTAATTATCCAACTTTAGCCTCTTTTTTCCTCTTTGACTTGTTCTAGAATTAATCTCTCATTGGCATGCTACATACCATTACCGCCCGTTTTACTATCGAGAGTTCACATGTTTAAAATTGTTGCTTCAGATCTAGATGGCACCTTGCTTACTCCTGAGCATAAGATCGCCCCGTTTACTCAAGATGTCTTACAACGTCTTTATCAACACAATAAGCATTTTGTATTTGCAACAGGTCGCCACCATATAGATGTCGCTGAAATGCGTGAAAAACTGGGTATTCCGGCTTACATGATCACATCAAATGGCGCCAGTGTGCATGATGCCGACGGTAATCTTGTGTTCCAACAAAGTTTAAGCCCTGAAGTGATCCGTGGCGTTATTGCACTCGCAAAGCACGATCCTGATTTACACATTCACTTGTACCAAGGCGACCATTGGCTACTCAATCATGAAAATGAAGCACTGCGTGATTTCCACGATAGCTTTAACTATCAGTTATTTGATGTTGAGAACCCGCCGACAGATAACGTATTAAAAGTTTTCTTCACCCGTGATGATCTTGACCATGAGAAAATGGTGAAGTGGGAGCAAGCCTTTAATCAAGAGTTTAAAGATAAAGCAAATATCGCATTTTCTACACCTTGGTGCTTAGAAGTAATGGATGCGGGTGTCTCTAAAGGCGATGCCTTAGCCGCTGTCGCCAAAGCGCTCGAGCTGACATTAGACGATTGTATTGCTTTTGGTGATGGGATGAATGATGTTGAAATGCTATCAATGGCAGGTAAAGGCTTAATCATGGGCACCTCTCATGACAAAGTGAAACAAGCACTGCCAGATAATGAGGTTATCGGTTCAAGTGCTGATGAAGCGGTAGCGCACTACTTAGAAAAGTATCTCCTTAATCACGCATAACCCCCCTATAGAAAGGCTGTTAAACACAGCCTTTTTCTTTTCCCCTTGAAAAACAGTTTAGAACTGCCCTGTCATGGTTAAAATTTCCTGCCATTGCGCGTCAGTAACTGGCATCACACTTAAGCGACTGCCTTTTTTTACTAATGGCATCTCAGCCAAGGCTGGATTGGCTTTCATACGCTTTAAGCTAACTAACCGTAAATGACGTTGGTATTCAATATCAACCATAAACCAGCGTGGATTCTCTGGATCTGATTTCGGATCAAAATACGGGCACTCGGGATCAAACTGGAAGTGATCGGGATACGAGGCTTTCACCACCGTTGCGATCCCAACTACACCGACATCTTTACACGATGAATGATAAATGAAGACTTGATCGCCTAATTTCACCTCGTCACGTAACATATTACGCGCCTGATAATTACGGACGCCTTCCCAAGGTGAAACTTTTTGTGATTTTAGGGTGTCTATAGAAAATGTATCTGGTTCGGTTTTAAATAACCAATAGGCCATATTGTTCTACCATTACTGCCAACTTCCTCATGAATTTGAGCCTACCATAGAGAGAATAAAATGACAGTTTCACGGTTACCCCTCGCCCTTATCTTTACCGCATCTACGCTAACTGGCTGTGCAAGTTGGTTACCAAGTAGCTTTGGTGGCGATGACAGTAATAGTAATTGGGTGGGTGAGTATAAAAGTCAGCCAGAAATGGGATTAACGACTCTACTGAGCCTTAAAAGCGATCACTCTGCAACAACCACATATCAATACACCAATGGCGATCCAAGTCTAAAAGAAAACGGGAATTGGCAAGCGATCAGCGACACTCAACTGCAAGTAAAGATGACCTCACATCATGGGCTCAATAGCGAACGTATTTATACCTTTGATCCGAGTAAGAAGCAGCTCAGCGCAACAGAAGAAACCGTCAACGGTCAGAAATATCATATCGGCAATAATGGGTTAGTACTGACAAAACAAGACTAAACGCCATTATCACTGTCGTGACTTAAGACATCGATTTATGCCACACTGCAAGGGTATTTGAGGTTAGGAGAAATAACCATGTCATGCCCTCGCTGTGGCTTTCAGCACAATTGTATTTGCAACCTTGAGCCACACCTTCAGTGCCCCGCACACTTTGTGTTATTAACTCACCCTCGAGAGCTTAATAAAGATACCAACACAGGTAAGTTGCTGGTAAACAGTTTGCCTCATTGCCGCGTTGAGGTATGGCAACGTACCGAGCCGCCAGCACACTTGCTCGCGCAACTGCGTGATCCTCACTACCAAGCCTATCTGGTTTTCCCAAGCGATGAGCAACATCCCCCTATTGAGCTACCTCAAGCCGATACTGACCAACCCATCCCCCTGTTTATTATTCTTGATGCGACCTGGCAAGAAGCAAAAAAAATGGTACGTAAAAGCCCTTGGCTTAGTGACTTACCGCGTTTAGCTTTAACGCCACAACAGACATCAAACTACGCCTTACGACGTAATCAGCAAGACGGTAATTTATGTACCTGTGAAGTAGGGATAGCGCTACTGACTCAACTTCAATTCACAACAGAAGCAGCACAATTACACCAATACTTCTCGGCATTTATTAACACTTTTCATGCTGATAAAAGTGGACATAAGAGAACGTATTAACAGATTCAATACCTTATATTTACTGTTTTAGTAAAATGAGTTTTCGTGCTTTCTTTTCTTATCGAATAAGCTCAAATTACACCCAATATTTAAACACTGTATTTTTATTGAAGAAACAACATGAAAACAAAGATACTTGTCTTAACCGTGATTTTATCGACGTTAGGTCTCGCAGGCTGTGCAACCAATCCTTATGGTAATGCTTACAATGTTAATGATGCACGCCAGATGCAAGAAGTATATTACGGCACCGTAACTCGTACCCAAGCGGTAACACTAAATGGTAACGGTAATGGTATTGGTACACTTGCTGGCGGTGCTATTGGTGGGATTTTAGGCTCAGGCGTAGGCGGTGGTACCGGCTCGCAAATTGCGGCAATTGGTGGTGCGCTATTAGGCGGTTACCTTGGTAACGAAGCAGGTAACGAAGTCACTAAGCGTAATGGTGTAAACCTAACAATAAAGCTAGATAGTGGTCGTACCGTTTCTATCGTGCAGCAGGTTAACCCTAACGTCATGTTCCACGCCGGTGAGCGCGTTCAAATTAACATCTCTGACGATGGCACTTCTCGCGTCACGCCAGCTTAAGTATTTCTTCTTAAAAAACACCCCAAAAGGCGCTAATTTAGCGCCTTTTTCTTTGATCGTAATAGATATTGCTTCAGCATTTATCATCAATGACTGTAATCATCGGGCATTTAACAAATTAGGCTCATTGTTATGAGCTGTATTGTCGGTTGCTTGATAGCAGATCTTAAAATAGCGTTCTAAATGAAAGGGAGGAGTATGACCAGCCCCTTCCGCTCCCTCTGCGAAATTAACGTACATGACATAATAATGCGTATCTAAAATCTATTATTGTCAGCATACTGCCAGCCCAACCACTCCAACAATGATCACTTAACGTGAGTGTTTTCATATCCATTCGATAATGATATCAAGTATTCGGTGAGGCTAGCGCTTGAACAATACCCCTCTTCGTTGCAGTGGGGTAATCATTTGCTATCGATATAGCATCAACGGTACTCAATAAAGCTGTTTCTTTCCCACTAATCATCGCTTTGATATTGATGGTTACGAGGTTGGGGTATCGCAACAACAACTAAACTCTCTAAGCTAACAATAACGATGACTAACTCTAAAAGAGTAAAACCGAATTTACGCTTCATTAATCCACCGCCAACACCTAAATTATTTAAAGGCATAATAAATCAATGCGTATTATTGAAAATAATGACGGTCTTTTATTACAAAAAACGATTAAAAATATTATTAATATTCCATTTATTATTAATGAATCCTGAACGTATCATTTAAGTTTTTACTAAACCTCTCAAAGTGACGTCGATTTCTCACTAAAAAAGTACTTTTTACTGTCATTAAATAAAAATTAACCCTGAATAAGAAAAAAATAAACACCATACAAATGGCATTAAATCGCACGAAAAGCGAATAAATATATTTTAACTATTCACTTTTCAAGTCTATTTCACATGATAAACCTCACCCCGCGAGACTTACAACCCATTGTTATTCATTGCTATTTTTGCCTCCGCCCTGACAGCATCAACTCATGAGTTGACGTTATTCACGATAGTTACTGAACGAATAACGATACTGTTTGTCATTATTGACACTAAAAATGGAACGTTTCATTCCGAAATTAACGTTTTTTTTTAAGCAAAACAGTCGCATTATACGCTTCATCGAAAGGACAACGAATTCACTCTCATATATAAGTCTTAATATCCAAGGTTTATATCTGAGTTATTTTTTAGTTAGTTCCCCCTACTAAAAAATAAAATAATAACCTTAATGTTATTAATGAATTCGCCATGGATTGGGTCTTATTAAATATAACGATAACTACTTTCTTATTTAGTAGTTATTACCTTCTAATCATAGGTGAATATATGTCATCAGATACTGGCACTAAAAAAATGGGCCTTGTCGGTTTAACTGTACTTGTTGCAGTTAACATGATGGGTTCCGGTATTATTATGCTACCAGCGAGCTTGGCTCAAGTTGGTGCTATTTCAATGTTATCTTGGGTGGTTACAGCATTAGGTGCAATGTGTATTGCTTACACGTTTGCTAAATGTGGTGCTTTTTGTAAACGTTCAGGCGGTATGTCAGCTTACGCAGAAGAAGCACACGGCAAATCATCTTTCTTTATCTCTTCTTACACATACTATGTATGTCTAGTAATTAGTTGTGTAGCAATTGCCGTATCAGCTGTTGGTTACATTAAGCCATTCATGCCTTGGTTAGATACGCCAGTACACACTTTCTTCGGTGTATGTGCGATTCTTATCATTACTATGGTTGCTAACTTTGGTGGTCCTAAGATCACAGGTCAAATCTCAGCATTCACTGTTTGGGGTATTATTCTACCTGTACTTGGTCTATCTGTTATCGGTTGGTGGTGGTTCGATCCACAAACATTCATGAGCGCATGGAACCCACACCATGACACAACAATGCACTCTGTATCTTCAGGTATCGCACTGACTCTATGGGCGTTCCTAGGTATTGAATCTGCTGGTGCTAACTCTGATGCAGTTGAAAATCCAGAGCGTAACGTACCACTAGCAGTACTATTTGGTACAGGTTTCGCTGCTGTTATCTACATTGCGTCTACTGGTGTTATCCAGGGTATTATTCCTAACGCAGAACTAGCAGCATCTACTGCACCATTTGGCTTAGTATTCAGCCACATGTTTAACCCAACAGTAGGTAACATTGTTACACTAGCAGCGGTTATCGCATGTATCGGTTCACTATTAGGTTGGCAGTTCACTAACGCTCAAGTATCTAAAGCAGCGGCAGATGAAGGTCTATTCCCTAAAATCTTTGCTAAGACTAACAAAGCAGGTGCACCAATTGCCGGTATGCTTATCATGCTAGTTGCTGAGTTAATTCTAGCGGTGATGACTATCTCTCCAAACTTGATCAGTCAGTTCAACGCGCTATTGAACCTAGCCGTATTTATTAACATGGTACCTTACATCCTATCTATGACAGGTTTGGAAGTGCTACTTCGCAAAAACATGGTTACACCAAAACAATACCGCCTAGGCGCTGTTGTGGGTACATTAGCTGTTATCTACAGCATCTACGGTGTATACGCTTGTGGTGCGACAGCAGTATTCGGCGGTACCATCTTGACGCTATTCGGTTACATCTTCTACGGTTTCATCGCAGCACGTGATACTAAACCAGAAGTTAAAGCAAACTAATTAAGATTTAATAAATTCGATACTAAAGAAATTTATTAATAACCAGCTAGAAATGAAATGGGAATAAATAATAAATACACTGAAAATTAATATAAACATTAATAAGCAGTATTATTTATTCCCTTCTAAAAGTATTAGGCAAGGCGTTTAATTACTTCATATTAATTATGTCGTGGTAAAACACACCTGCCATCAATCATTCTATTCAGGCGTTATTATGAACAACAATAATAGTACTAATAAAATGCGTGCTCTCGTTATTGAGCACCAAAACATTACTCCAAACAGCTTTGCCGATCGTGCAACTAAATCATTAATCGCTGAATTAGAAAGCCGTACTATCGAAATCGTTACTGCCACTTCTTACGAAGATGCAC
>NZ_PYNY01000080.1:0-659 GCF_003026135.1 Photobacterium sp. GB-36
GTGCTGGCAAACAAGGATAAGGGTTGCGCTCGTTGCGGGACTTAACCCAACATTTCACAACACGAGCTGACGACAGCCATGCAGCACCTGTCTCAGAGTTCCCGAAGGCACTAAAGCATCTCTGCTAAATTCTCTGGATGTCAAGAGTAGGTAAGGTTCTTCGCGTTGCATCGAATTAAACCACATGCTCCACCGCTTGTGCGGGCCCCCGTCAATTCATTTGAGTTTTAATCTTGCGACCGTACTCCCCAGGCGGTCTACTTAACGCGTTAGCTCCGAAAGCCACGGCTCAAGGCCACAACCTCCAAGTAGACATCGTTTACGGCGTGGACTACCAGGGTATCTAATCCTGTTTGCTCCCCACGCTTTCGCATCTGAGTGTCAGTATCTGTCCAGGGGGCCGCCTTCGCCACCGGTATTCCTTCAGATCTCTACGCATTTCACCGCTACACCTGAAATTCTACCCCCCTCTACAGTACTCTAGTCTGCCAGTTCAAAATGCTGTTCCGAGGTTGAGCCCCGGGCTTTCACATCTTGCTTAACAGACCACCTGCATGCGCTTTACGCCCAGTAATTCCGATTAACGCTCGCACCCTCCGTATTACCGCGGCTGCTGGCACGGAGTTAGCCGGTGCTTCTTCTGTTGCTAACGTCAAACG
>NZ_PYNY01000081.1:0-648 GCF_003026135.1 Photobacterium sp. GB-36
AAGTGTTGCGATCCCGTAAACCCTCTGAGCTTAGAACGTTAGACCCATCTGAAGGCGGCTACAACGAACGTCAAATTAGAGACATCACATTGCCATGGTGGGGCTTGGTCTATTTTTATGCCGTGACATTCGGAAAATTTATTGCTCTCTATATGATGCCAGTAGCTTTTTTGGTTTGTGTTATGGCAAATATTCTAACTGAAGCTCCACAAAGTGACGTTAATACAGCATATCTTGGGTTAATCTGTATATCTGTGGTGTGTCTACTCATTTGGTGGTCTTTCTCTTTTTTTAATGGAAAATTACCCATTAAAACGTTATTTTCATTAAGCCGAGAAACGGGTATGGTCACACTTTATGGTTTCGGTAATAAGGTGCGATTTAGTCACCCTTTTGTTGAGTTTGATTGCTACCTGACAACATCGCCAACCCCTCAAGGTTTTATTAATTATCAACTGTTTCTTGTTCATCGTTATAATGGTTACAAACATGGGGTTCCCATTGGCCGTTTTATTAATGGCTCAAGAGATCTTGATGAATATAAGCGTTTATGGAACATGATCCAAGCATACATGGATGTGAGCCAGCCTTTGCCCGACATTCCAATGAATGAGCCTTTTCGCCATAAAGACAATGCAACCGTTGCTT
>NZ_PYNY01000082.1:0-643 GCF_003026135.1 Photobacterium sp. GB-36
CTAGAATATGGCGGAGAGATAGGGATTTGAACCCTAGATACGCTATAAACGTATGCCGGTTTTCAAGACCGGTGCTTTCAACCACTCAGCCATCTCTCCGTAAGTGCGGCGAATATTACCGATAGATGTAAAACCTGTAAAGCCTATTTTTAAGAAAAAACGCTCACTCGATTAACAAACGCACATTTTGATAATATTTTTTGCAAATATGATAGTTATTAGATGGTTATGATCACTTAATCTTCAATAAATAATACAATTAAAGCTAAAAATAGATCATTTAATAGCAACACCTAACCTCAAAAGAATCATAGTAGATAACCAAATTTGCGGTTAACGATCACAAGAGATAAGAGGTAATCACCAAGTGAACTAGGGGAGAAATGGTAAGGTAGGTCGAGAGGAAAGATACCAATAACCAAGCAGCTACTAAGCTACTAAGCTACTAAGCTACTAAGCTACTAAGCTACTAAGCAATGATTTTCCAAATTTAAGATGTAAAAAAGCCCGCAATTGCTTGCGGGCTTTTTTATTTGGCTCCTCCTGCTGGACTTGAACCAGCGACATACGGATTAACAGTCCGCCGTTCTACCGACTGAACTAAGGAGGAATTATAATGGTGGTGGGGGAAGGATTCGAACCT
>NZ_PYNY01000083.1:0-639 GCF_003026135.1 Photobacterium sp. GB-36
TTACGGACAGTGCCTGGTGGGTAGTTTGACTGGGGCGGTCTCCTCCCAAAGAGTAACGGAGGAGCACGAAGGTGGGCTAATCACGGTCGGACATCGTGAGGTTAGTGCAATGGCATAAGCCCGCTTGACTGCGAGAATGACAATTCGAGCAGGTGCGAAAGCAGGTCATAGTGATCCGGTGGTTCTGAATGGAAGGGCCATCGCTCAACGGATAAAAGGTACTCCGGGGATAACAGGCTGATACCGCCCAAGAGTTCATATCGACGGCGGTGTTTGGCACCTCGATGTCGGCTCATCACATCCTGGGGCTGAAGTCGGTCCCAAGGGTATGGCTGTTCGCCATTTAAAGTGGTACGCGAGCTGGGTTTAGAACGTCGTGAGACAGTTCGGTCCCTATCTGCCGTGGGCGTTGGATGATTGAGAGGGGCTGCTCCTAGTACGAGAGGACCGGAGTGGACGAACCGCTGGTGTTCGGGTTGTGTCGCCAGACGCATTGCCCGGTAGCTAAGTTCGGAATCGATAACCGCTGAAAGCATCTAAGCGGGAAGCGAGCCTCAAGATGAGTCATCCCTAGACCTTTAAGGTCTCTAAAGGGTTGTTGAAGACTACAACGTTGATAGGTCGGGTGTGTAAGTGCTG
>NZ_PYNY01000084.1:0-636 GCF_003026135.1 Photobacterium sp. GB-36
GTAGATGATTGGTTTTCATAATCTGTTCATAGTAAGCAATTGTAGAATAACTTCTTAATGGCATACCATAACCATCATAATTAGGTAAAAAGCCTTTTATACGCTTAAAATCACTAACCGTCATAAACTGACTATGAGTGTGTAAAATAGAGGTCCAATTTTCTTGCGTGTTAATACCATATGCTTTAGTGACTCTGACTGGATAAAATGATGGCATAGCGTAACCAACCGTCCAATCAGGAACTTCATCAGGTACGCGTTCTCTATTTATCATGCTACAACCAGCCAGTAATAGGCAGAATACTCCTGTTGATATGATCTTTTTCATTTACTGTCCTTGTTTACATTCGAATATTTGACGCTCATTGTATCTTTGCTCTGTCGGCCTTTTCTGGCCATTTGAGACCAAAAGCCTTTATGATTCGCTGGCGCTTGCGGCGGAATATGCTGAGAATTGTACGGGGTATGTTTCATGGTTATTTTCTATCTTTCTTCGGCGTTAACGATTCCCTGAGTGAGAATACACGCTAAATAGACTGGGCAATAATTGGCCTGATTATAAGATATGACCTCCACAAAAAAGCACGCCGAGATGGGCGTGCTTATTATGCGTTAGGCAGAAGCCGTGTTTGGTGT
>NZ_PYNY01000085.1:0-633 GCF_003026135.1 Photobacterium sp. GB-36
TACCATATGCTTTAGTGACTCTGACAGGGTAAAGTGATGGCATTGTATAACCAACTCTCCAATTTGGAACTTCATCAGGTACGCGTTCTCTATTCACCATGCTACAACCAGCCAGTAATAGGCAGAGCATCCCTGTTGATATAATCTTTTTCATTTACTGTCCTTGTGTAATGAATGCTGAATCTAGCTCTTTCATTGAGCGCCTCACAGGTTTTTGTGAGGCGGTAAACCAATATTAATGAAGCTGATCTACAATATAATTCTTTGATGTATATATCTTATTTACCTTATCCCAAGGGATAGGCGTTAAGGTTGCGTTAGCCTTTTTAGCTCTTTTAAGTACAGAGTTTCTTGTCTGGTTATGATCAGAGTAAGTACTTCCGTTATAGTCCGTTTCGGGTGTGCTCGTTGGCGACAGTTCAGTAACGTACGTATATTTGCCACAACCCTTAAGCCATACTTTCACTTGCCCATTTGGCAGGAAACCAAAATCAAATGTCGTTTGGTAGCAAGCTCGTTTTATTCCATCTGGTCGAATGTAACTTTGCTTTTTATAGGCCAGCGCTTTCATTTTTGGGGTGACATCTAATTCAGTAATATAGAACTTCGCATCAAAAAGGGATGTCCAGTAAA
>NZ_PYNY01000086.1:0-624 GCF_003026135.1 Photobacterium sp. GB-36
CTATGACGTAAATTATGAGGACTGATAGATTTCGTGATCCCACAGCTTTTAATGACGGCTTTCATTGCTTTTTGAACGCCACCGCGATCCATCACGGTATGGTTAACATTGAACGGTGAAGGAAAAAGATAACGACTATTTTTGTGGGTTTGCCAATAATATCGCAGGGCATACAGGGTTCGCCTTGGTAGTGGGATGAACCTGTCTTTACCCCCTTTGCCTTGTCGAATATGGACAAACATACGATGGCTATCAATATCACCCACTGTGAGATTTAACCCTTCACCTAGCCGTAACCCGAGGCTATATAAGGTCAGAAAAAACACTTGGTAACGCAGTTGCGAAGTGGCATTGATCAATAGGCTCACTTCGGTTGGCGTCAAAATGTCAGGTAAGGTTTTCACGTGTGGCGGCTTTACAATGTTCAGCCACTCCCAATCACGTTGAAGGACATGCTTAAAGAAAAACTGTAAGCCATTGCGATCAATTTTCACGGTACTCCATGAATGTGTTTTGATCAGTTGTGTAAAATACCGTTTCAGGTCGTCGGTAGTTAACGTGTCTGGCGATTTATCCAGTTGATGGGTAATGCGACGTAGAGCACGACTATAAGCATCAATCGTA
>NZ_PYNY01000087.1:0-620 GCF_003026135.1 Photobacterium sp. GB-36
GAAGCAAAATTCAGAGCCACCATTGGGTGAAGTTATACCGATCCCTACCACTGATTCTATAGCAACCACACCAAACACGGCTTCTGCCTAACGCATAATAAGCACGCCCATCTCGGCGTGCTTTTTTATGGAGGTAATATCTCATAATCAGGCCAATTATTGCCCAGTCTATTTAGCGTGTATTCTCACTCTGGGAATCGTTAACGCCGAAGAAAGATAGAAAATAACCATGAAGCATCATCCTTATAACTCACAGCATATTCCGCTGCAAGCGCCGGGGAATCAGCAAGGCTTTTGGTCTCAAATGGCCAGAAAAGGTGTACATTTTCCGTTTACTCGTAACAATTATCATGTGCCAATTAAAGAGCTGGTATCACGAAAGGCCTCTGAGCTTAAAATATTTAGTCCGACAGAGCAAAGATACAATGAGCGTCAAATATTCGAATGTAAACAAGGACAGTAAATGAAAAATATTATATCAACAGGTGTGCTATGCCTATTACTGGCTGGTTGTAGCATGATAAATAGAGAACGCGTACCTGATGAAGTTCCGAATTGGACTGTGGCTTATGCTATGCCATCATTTTATCCAGTCAGAGTCACTAAAGCATATGGTATTA
>NZ_PYNY01000088.1:0-616 GCF_003026135.1 Photobacterium sp. GB-36
GTTCCTTGTAAAAATGACCTTTCATTCGCTTATGTTTACCTTCGTGATTCATTAAAGCGTCTATAGCAGGAACAAAGTTATAAAAGCGTGCATAATTAAGAAGGTCACTAGCGAGTTCCTTCATTTCATGATTAGATTTTTCTGACTCCCGTAAAGTGATAGAATATTCGACTAGTGGGTAGTAGTAGTGATTTTTCGCTGCATTGATAATGGCACTAATATATTGCTCGTGGGTTAAATCTGGTTTCAATATTGTACTGTAATATACGGCACGAACGTCGCCTGTTTTTGCTTGTTCTGCAAACAGTTTTTGTGCTTTTTCTACCCACTTCTCACTGCATTGTTTTTTAAAATACATATTACAATAGCGGCTATCTGGTGAAAAAAATAGAGCGGCATAGGGGTTACCTAACTCTGCTGCTTCCATTAACATTTTTCCGGCCTTCGGAGTATCATATATGCTCGAACCGTAGGTAATGGTGGCTAACCAATACATCGCTTCTGGATTTTTTTTATCAGCTAAAGGTTGAAGTGTTTTTTCAGCTTTTCCCCATAACTTACGCTGAATATTCAAAATCCCCTCAAAAAGTGGATCACCAGGCTGATAGATACTCGC
>NZ_PYNY01000089.1:0-583 GCF_003026135.1 Photobacterium sp. GB-36
CACCAGAAGTAGATAGCTTAACCTTCGGGAGGGCGTTTACCACGGTGTGGTTCATGACTGGGGTGAAGTCGTAACAAGGTAGCCCTAGGGGAACCTGGGGCTGGATCACCTCCTTACCTAAAGACTTGCTGTTTAATGCAGTGTCCACACAGATTGCTTGGTAAAATAGTTAAAAGAAAAGTACGAAAGTGCTAATGAATGCTCACGCATTGATTAACGCTTTTTTGCGTTATGCTCTTTAACAATCTGGAAAGCTGACTAGTAAATTCAATCAATAGATTGATTTTAAAAATGTTCTTCGAAAGAAGAACGAGTTCTCAAAACATACACATTCAAGTGTCTGTGTTTGCTTTCACTTTTTAAAAGTGAAAACAAAACAATGAGTCCGGCGAAAAACCAACGTTTAATACTTTCTTGATCGAAGTGTTAAACACAAACCTTGGTTGTTTGAACATACGAAACCTCTTGGGGTTGTATGGTTAAGTGACTAAGCGTACACGGTGGATGCCTTGGCAGTCAGAGGCGATGAAGGACGTATTAACTTGCGATAAGCCCAGAGAAGGTAGTAAAAACCGGTGACTCT
>NZ_PYNY01000009.1:0-159535 GCF_003026135.1 Photobacterium sp. GB-36
ACTCGAAAGAGTCGGCCTTTTTATTATAGAAAATTAATTTTTTAACTTAAGGGAATAGTGTTTATTAAACAATGCTTTTTCTATTTTACTTACATGCCAGAAGTTTTTGTTTTTAACTTTCCCAAAAAGTACATCATTTAATTCAGTTGTATGCCAATACTTTGGATCATTAAACTCTTTATCAAGATTAAGTTCCTGATATTCATCATTAGCTTTTAATGGTTCATCCGTAACACAAGCCAGACCTTGGTAGTTTAACAATTTCGTCATTCCATAATGTTTAGCTACCATTTCATCCATAGTGAGGTTAAGTTGCCAAATAACATAATCTCTGGGACCATCTGATGCCAAATATAGTTTTTTTGATAAAGATGATAACTTATCAGCATCATATAAGTATTGCCATAATTCACTATACTCATCTTTCGTTGCTAAATGGTTATTTAAAGGGCAAAGGCTTCTAATTCCCCATCCATTTGCTTCTCTATCTAAAAGCCTATCACTGAGAATAGTAAACGTTTTATTTTTTATCTTATATTGCTTCGATGTTGTTAGTTCAAACTTACTTATTTTCTTAGTGGCAATGAATTTTAAATCACTCGATATAGCTCTTAAAAATAGAGGACACTTAGGGGCATCATCATAATGGATAACAACAGAGTCATTTTCATAAGAGTCATAATATTCAAGAGAGTAGTTCCATTGACAAGACGTTAAAACATCAAATTTTACATTTTTTAATTCAGCGCCTGTATTAGATAAAAATTCGATGTTAATTTTATTATCATCTATAAATTCAGTTTCTAATAATAATTCAGGAATAGGATTTAAAGGTAATTGCGTTCTCTCAATATCAGTTAGATCATTTGAAACGAGGCTTGCTGAAAAATAATCAGCAAAACCATATGTCATACCACTCGAGTGCCCATAACCAAAGCCATGAGCAATTTCATGATACCAAGTCGTGTAAGCTGAATTAGTAAAATGTCTGTACTTACTATACTCAGGTTTAGTGTACTTGTAGTAAATCGAAGCCCACCCACCTGTCGTTGTTTCAAATAACGATAAGTTTGGCGTACTTCCCCCTCCAACGCCTTCTGCTTTATATTCATTTCTCATCACTTTTAATGTTAATCGGTGACCTTCTGCACCAAATCGCATTAAATTTCTTTGTGAAATAGGAAGTAAATCGTCACTATAATTATCACAGTTTTCATTATTTAAACTGCACCGTCGTTCAAAAAAAGCATCTTTTTCTTTTGTATAATTAAATGTATTCGCCAATAAGTGCATATTAGCTAAATAGACCTCAATAATTTTTCTTTCTACTTCATCAGGTAAAGAATAACACGTTGTACCGTCACCTTCTTTTTCAGAACATAAATCTTGATAAGGCCCCATAATCATTTGAGGATTAAACATTTTAGTTTGACTTTCAAGTTTAATATCTGCTGGAGATACAGAATAAAAATCGAGTACACCAGAACTATATGGTGGTAATTGTTGTGATAATTGTATTAGCACTATATTACCGTCAAACTTAACAGAAACCATTTTTAAAGGTAATGATGTTTTATTATCTATGTGCCAGTAGCCATCAATATAATTGAAATATATATCTGTGAAGTTAAATTTATTGCTCGGTTCATTGTTTTCTATATTAGTGATAACAGCATCAACTATCGGTGTTTTTTTTGGTGATACCAGCAAGTTTGTCTCAGTATATTTTACATTTTCATATTTTATCGATGTCAACGGTTCCTTTTCAAATAAAGCTTCTATTTCACAATCATTATTTACGCTATCAATGGCATATAATTCACCTTTTAACTCGCCATTACATCCTTTTATAGAGATAAGCTTATTAAATTTACTTGGGGAAATAGTTACATTAGTTTTTTTATCTTTTTCTATATGAAAATCTGATGGTAACAACTCACCATCACCCTCAATTTTAGACGTTACGTGATATTTTTTCTTCTTAAATTCAGCATTAATGTTACAGCTACTTATATCATTAATAATATAATGTTCATTATCAAGGTAACCGTTACAGCCGGAAATTTTATGTAATATATATTGAGTATTATCTTTTATAATAAATCGGTTTTCTTTATCAAATACTAATAAATCTGAATGAGGAACGTTTACACCATCAACTGAAACAAGTAGGTTAATATCTTGTTTTTTTTCATTTTGATCCGGTATCGGAAGCGTCTCATCTCCTTCAATATTCTCATCAACAACTATTGAATCTTCAGGCTGAGGAAAAACATTATCTTCCATGTCTTCATCAACAACCGTTGAACCTTCAGGCTGAGGAGAAACATTATCATTTATAACGGGAGGGTTTTCTGGGGGTAATGCATCATTACTGTCAACAACGTCTTGCTCATTAGGGCGTGCAAAAGACTCTACATCAGATAAAGGTCCAATATTACTTTTTTCATTATCTTCCTTACAACCAAACATAGCCAAAAGCATAATTGAAACCACTATATATCTCATCAACTATTCCCTTAATCAATACAATTCAACCAATAGCATACACGCTACGCACCTAGGCGCATAATGAAGTGATAGTGTACTCGATGATTCCTTAGCTCAACCTCTCATCTACAACTTAAATATTGATTTTATTTAAATTATCATGGCAGTCTTTGTTGATATTCAAAATTCCTTCTATGATGATAATCGCACTTACACTTATTCCAAGAGAGAATAGTCAAGTTCTTTAATATTAAATATCTATTAATAAACACAATACCGATTAAATACCTACAAACACTAACCAATGCGGTTATTAATATCCATTTCAAATAAAATATGCACCAGAATACATATCAATCCTTAATGAGACATCATGAAAACCAATCGAATTTATTAATATAATTATTTTAATCAATACCTTATAATCACTAACCACTATTACAGTGACATTTCATACAGTATTAGCGATATTCTCTTCTAGTCACTTTTTTTTAATCGCGCATTTTGTCCCTTTTTTTACCCATATTTCCCTCAGGGTATATTTCTTTACCTAGATAAATCTCACTTTTGTTGCTTAAGGGATTCCTTTATTACAATAATAAGTAAACTCAATTATGACTTTTAAGAATGCCCTTTTGCATTCACCTTATTTTAAAGCAGGAAGCTAATGTTATGGAATATTTAGAGAGAATTAAGCGTTTAGCTAAGGTTCAAGGTATTAGCCAAAAACAACTTGGCGAAGCTCTAGATCTTCAACAAGGCACGATGAGCCGTAAACTATCCGGCAAGTACGGCATTGAAGTTCGTGAACTAGAAAAAATTGCAGATACATTAAATACCTCTATTGGTTATATTTTAACAGGTCAGGTCGATACAGGTACTCAAGCAACAACAACAATCAGTACTGAGTTAGATAGTGCAGCGACATGCACTTACATCCCTGTTATTCACCGTAAAGACTTTTCAGCATATAACGACGGTAGCTCTGTCGAGGTGATCAGCAAGCGCGCGATCCCCCAGCACCTAGAGCGTGAAGAGTGTTTAGGCCTGTTAATCGATAACGAAAATATTTCACAATGTGCGCCTGTTGGTAGCTATGCGCTAGCGACAAAAAAAGCCGATTACCGTCCTAAGCAACCTGTTTTTGCTTCTGTTCGTGGTAGTGAGCCTGATTTTTACCATATGACGCAACTCGCTGATGGTGTTGTATTCTCTACATCACAACCTGATTTTCCTAACTTATTCGTTAATAACGATGAGTTTCAAATTCACGGTTACATCATCCAATCTGATTGGGCTTACGATCGCCTGTAATTACCAGAAAACATCGAATATACGAAAGCCTGCGAGAAATCGCGGGCTTTTTTATTTTCCTTTTCCCGATATCATTTCAATAGTTTACCGACTCAATATCTTTCCAGTACACTGAGACGCATTCGATTTGATTTAGGTATTCACTCATGCAAACAGTTATGGTCGCTTCAACCAACCCAGCAAAAGTTGCTGCTGTACGCGATGCTTTCTCTCTCGCCTTTCCTCTGCTTTGTTTTAATGTTGAAGGTATTGCGGCCCAAAGTGGTGTTCGAGATCAGCCCCTTACCAGTGAAGAAACCTTGTTGGGCGCTCGAAATAGGGTAAAACACTGTCGTGAACAATGTCCTGATGCTAACTACATTGTGGGATTAGAAGCGGGGATTGACGACAAATTTACCTTTGCATGGATGGTGATAGAGCATGACGGGCAATATAGTGAATCACGCTCAGCATCATTACCGTTACCGCCATTAGCCCTTGAGAAAATACAACAAGGCATGGAATTAGGTGACATTATGGATGAAATGTTTAACCAACAAAATGTGAAACAAAAAGGCGGAGCGATTGCGATGCTCACCAATGATTTATTAACGCGAAGCTCGGTTTATCAGCAAGCGTTAATCTTGGCTTTGATCCCTTTCCTTAATCCGCAATTGTTCTAATAAAAAATAGGATATTGTTGAAATAACAATATCCTATTTTCAACATGATTATTGCTCTGGTTTATTCTGCGCAAGAAAATTCGCTAACCATGCTTTTGTTTCATCATCCTGATGTTTTAACTCATTAGAACCTCGGGTGATTGTAGCAACACCGACCCCTAATAATTCACTGATCTTACGCTGACTACGTTCACCATTGAGTAATTCATGGACGATATTCACACGTGAAATTAATGCTTCTCGCTCATCATGAGTTAATAATACTTGGAATAACAACGCATCTCGCTCCTCTGCAGAAGCATGGCGGATCAAATCAAGTACATTCTGCCACTCGGTGAAGTCAGGGCTATCAGAAGTTGTTGTCATAGTTACCTCATCAGGTATGTCATCTTGCTGCAGTGTACCTTGATAATCTATCGACACCAAGATATCAGCCAGTAATTCTCGATATTACAAATAAGAAAAAGCCGAGTGTCACAACACTCGGCTTTTATGGTTAATCACGATAGTAAGTCACTGTTATTAATAACGGGCTTTTAACTCTTTCTGCGTTAATAACGGTGCCTTTTTACCCATTAGTTCATTGTAGTACACATCGAACATAAGCACATTTTGCACATAACCTCGGGTTTCATTAAATGGAATTTGCTCAATAAAGCTATACACATCTAACTTACCGTCGGTCTGTTTTCTCCACTGTTTTACGCGACCAGGCCCTGCGTTATACGAAGCAAAAGAATAAATACGATTATCGTCATTGTTATCTAGCATCATTTTTAGGTAGCCACTGCCTAAGCGAATATTAACGCCAGGATCAAATAAGCTTTCTTTACCAGCATAATCTCGGCCTAATTTCTTCGCTGTATGCGCTGCTGTTGCTGGCATTAATTGCATTAAACCACGCGCACCAACGTGTGATTGCGCATGAATATTTAAGGCACTTTCTTGTCGAGCTAATGCCATCATGGTAGATGTCGGTATACCCCGTTTTTTACTAAAGAAGTCAAACCACCATTTATGCGCGAGTGGGAAACGAAGTGCCATATGATCCCATAATTTGCCTGAAATCGTCGCCTGAACCGCTAAGTGATGCCACTTATGTTTTTCCGCATATACCGCTAACTCACGTTTAGTTTGTACCCCTTGTACTCTCGATAATAAGTAGCCCCATTCACGGTTTGCTGTTATTAGCCTATCAGTATCTATTAACTCACCAATACGTTTTAAGGTCTTAGTATAAGGTTGAATTAACTTAGTCGATGTTGGCCCTTTTTGATTAGGGTATACAATCGGCTTATGTAAGATTGTTGCAGCAGCAGCACTATAAAAATCACGCTCACCTAACAGTGATTGATAAATTTTATCGGCTTGCTTCTTTTGCCCTTTTTTCGCAAGTAGCTGCGCTTGCCAGAATGTCCAACGAGAGCTGTCTTTCGCCTCTTTTGGCAAGCGATTGATCCACGTTTGTACGCCGCTCCAATCCGCTTCACGGATCGAATTACGAATACGACGTTCTAAAATACTCACGTTTTGGCTCGTTTTCAGTTTGCTATCACGCCATTTCGCTAACACAGGATCACTGGTTGACATGAGTCGTGATGCCACAGCATCAGCCAATGCTTGCTTGGTTGCTTTATCAAAATGCTGGCCCGCAACCACTTGATTATATGAAGCAACAGCTTGCTTAACATCAGCACGCGCTAAGCGATAATAGGCCGCTTCAGTTAACGCTTGGTTGAACTTGGTCACTTTGCTCTGTTTAGCAAAGTCAGGCACACCTTGAGGCTTATCTAATAGCGCAAGGATTTTGTCGCCCGTGGCTTGTGAACTGCCTGTTAGTTGCTTATCAAGATAGGTAGCTAAACTCTTATTCCCTTTCTTAAACGCTAGCAACATACGATCAAGAATCAAGGTATTAGTACGTTTACCCGCAGCCGTCCATGCTTCTAATAATGGGTCACAAACCGCAGGTAATGTTCCCCCCGTCTCCCACAGTTTCTCTACTCCCGCCCATGCTTGGCTTGCATGACCGGTTTGGCTCTTAGCATAAAAGTAAGAACATTTTAGAGAAGTACTACTTGGCTCTGTTGGCTGCATCGATAGGAAGTCACGCCATTTCTCAGCCCCTGCAAGATCAGACAGGTAGTTACGCTGAATGGTTTGGCTAAAAGGCAATGCCTTATATTGGTTAACAAAGGTTTTTACTTGGCTAGGTGTTTTATTATCTAAGTCTTTATTAAAGAGACGGTATTCCAAGTAAGGGTATAGCGGATACCCACCTAATTTACTTTTGTGGGCATTAAATACCGCCATGTTATTGTTATCAAACGCTGTTTGCGCCTGATCATACCAAGTACGCTGTTGCTCTAACGAGGCTGCCTGCACGGTAAACGTGCTAATCATGCCCAGTGATAACAGTGCAATCGAAAAAATATTGGGGGAAGTTGGAATGCGTGGCACTAGAAGCTCCATATCAAATAGATGAAAGTAGAATCCCAGTTGCTTGGGCTAAACGGTACCAGCAACTACATCTGAGACAATCATATTAGCAAATAATTCATAAGCCTATTCAGATAATGGAATAGCCTTTTGTTACATTTATGCGAAATCAACCTGCTTTTTTGAGTCAGTTTTTTTATTGCTCTCGCCACCAAATATAAACAATTCTGTTAAACTTCAGTCCAGAACAGGTAAAATATTCCCTTTCATTTTTTAAGTAGAGATCACACACGGATATGGCTGATTACGTCTATACCATGTCGCGAGTGGGAAAAATCGTCCCACCTAAGCGTCAAATTCTAAAAGATATTTCACTGAGCTTTTTCCCTGGCGCTAAGATCGGTGTCCTCGGTCTAAACGGTGCAGGTAAATCAACATTACTACGTATCATGGCGGGTATCGATACTGATATCGAAGGTGAAGCACGTCCACAAGCAGGCCTAAAAATTGGTTACCTACCACAGGAACCAATCCTAGACGAAAGTAAAACGGTACGTGAGATCGTTGAAGAATCAGTGTCTGATGTAAAAGAAGCACTGATCCGTCTTGACCAAGTATACGCAGCTTACGCAGAACCTGATGCAGATTTTGATGTACTTGCTAAAGAGCAAGGCGAGCTTGAAGCACTAATCGAGACCAAAGATGGTCACAACCTAGGTATGCAACTTGAGCGTGCAGCAGATGCACTTCGTCTTCCAGAATGGGATGCTGTGATTAAGAACCTATCCGGTGGTGAGCGTCGCCGTGTTGCTATTTGCCGTCTACTGCTTGATAAGCCTGACATGCTCCTACTTGACGAACCAACCAACCACTTAGATGCTGAATCTGTGGCATGGCTTGAGCACTTCCTCGTCGATTACAGCGGTACTGTTGTGGCTATCACGCACGACCGTTACTTCCTAGATAATGCGGCAGGTTGGATCTTAGAGCTTGACCGTGGTGAAGGTATTCCATGGCAAGGTAACTACTCTTCATGGCTAGAGCAAAAAGATGCACGTCTAAAACAAGAAGCATCTCAAGAGCGCGCGTTACAGAAGACTATCGAGAAAGAACTTGAGTGGGTACGTCAGAACCCTAAAGGTCGCCAAGCGAAATCGAAAGCACGTATGGCACGCTTTGAAGAGCTACAAAGCAACGATCACCAAAAGCGTAATGAAACTAACGAGCTATTCATTCCACCAGGTGAGCGTCTAGGTGACAAAGTTATCGAAGTGAACAACCTAACCAAATCGTTCGGTGATCGCGTACTTATCGATGACTTATCATTCAGCATGCCTAAGGGTGCTATCGTTGGTATCATCGGTGCTAACGGTGCGGGTAAATCGACCCTATTTAAGATGCTAAGTGGTACAGAGCAACCTGATTCAGGTACTATTGAGCTAGGTGATACTGTGAAACTGGCATCGGTTGAGCAGTTCCGCGATAGCATGAACGACAACAACACGGTTTACCAAGAGATTTCTGAAGGCGCTGATATCATCAAGATCAACAGCTTTGAAATCCCTGCGCGTGCATACGTGTCTCGCTTTAACTTCAAAGGTAGTGACCAACAAAAACGCATTGGTGATCTATCTGGTGGTGAGCGTAACCGTGTTCACCTTGCGAAACTACTTAAAGCAGGGGGTAACGTATTACTCCTCGATGAGCCAACCAACGACCTTGACGTTGAAACGCTACGTGCACTAGAAGAAGCGCTACTAGAGTTCCCAGGCTGTGCAATGGTGATCTCGCACGACCGTTGGTTCCTAGACCGTATCGCAACACACATCCTAGACTACCGTGACGAAGGTCAGGTGAACTTCTTTGAAGGTAACTTCACTGAATACGCTGATTGGCTTAAGAAAACGCTAGGCTCAGATGCGACAGAACCACACCGTATCAAGTACAAGCGTATTGCTAAATAAGCAATTCACTCGTGATAAATGAAAAAGAGCGGCTTCGGTCGCTCTTTTTGTTTATTAATAAAACAAGGGAGATAAGACCATTAAACTGCAAGGCTATTACACAAATGAGAGACAGGTAACTAGCAATAATTAATCTAAGCACATAGACTCTAGCTTCAGAAATTGCTCAATGTGTCTTCTTTCATGATATTTAATATAAAATCGCTTGCTACCCAACTACATAAAAGTAATAAAAAAGCATTACTGATTAATAGTTTTCGTTATGGGGCCCTTTTTCTGCTTTGTGGCGCGCTTACCTACAGTACACATGCCATATTTGAGCTTTATACCTCAGCCCAAAGCTCCCACCAGCAAGTCTCTAAACTACAAAAACAAGCCTTAGAGCTCAGTGCATCATTATCTGAAGAAACCGCATTAAATAGAACGTTGAACGCGACAATAGAGCAAAAAAAACAAGCCTTAACAATACTTAATCAACGTATTGATGATATGGAGAGTGTGCTGGGATTAGGTGAAAAAAGTAAAGATCTTGATCTTCAAAAACGCGTTAATACCGCTGCGATCAATTCGGCGGTAAAAGCTACCCTGTTTCAGCTTATTCCTAATGGTGAACCCACTCCAAATGTACAATTAACATCAGGGTTTGGTACCCGTGTGCACCCTATAACTAAACAACGAAAAAGGCATGATGGTTTAGACTTTGCGGCAAAAAGCGGGACGCCTATTTATGCCCCAGCCGATGCGGTAATAGAAAAAGCGAAGAGCAGCAAACATGGTTATGGTAATCAACTGATCTTAAATCACGCCATGGGATTTGTATCGACTTACTCCCATATGAGCAAATTTAATGTCAAAGCAGGGCAATTTGTGAATAAAGGGGAATTGATTGGCTGGACAGGAAATTCAGGTCTTTCCACAGGCCCTCATCTCCATTATGAGATCCACTTTTTAGGAAAACCGTTAAATCCACGTCCCTTCGTCAATTGGGATATTAAAAACTTCGACACGATCTTTAAAAAAGAACCCAATGTGCAATGGGCATCCTTACTCAACACGGTGGGTAGTATGGTTGAGATGCAGATACAGCTTGCTTCTAAAAATCATGAAGCAACATTTCAAACCGTTAGTCAGCCGAAATCAAATTCCAAACAAACCAACACACCTTAACGGTGAACGATAACGAAAAACGAGAGGCACGGTTCTTTATTCAAAAGAAACACCTCTCGCATTTCATTAATTGATCAGATCTAACAGCTCATGAATGGTTTTGACAGGCGTGATCTTCGCCCCTAAGCCTTCCATCGATTTATGGTAATTACGGTAAGGGATAAAAATTTCGGTAAAACCATGCTGCGCTGCTTCTTTTACCCGAGGTACACCGCTATCAATTGGGCGCACATCACCGTTAAGACTGAGCTCTCCCATAATGCACGTAGTACGCGGCACCACAAATTCATTCAGACTACTTAACAACGCCGCCACCAGCGCCAAATCAATACAGGTTTCCGACTCGTCAATTTTCAAGCCGCCAACAATATTGAAAAAAGTATCGTGATAAATCTTGGTCTTCGCATGTTTACGTAAGATCCCCGTTAGCATCTTTATCCGGTTCATATTCAACCCCACACAAACACGCTGTGGAAACTCACCTTCAGTTTCAGTGGTTAAACACTGAATCTCTAACAATAGGTTACGGTTACCTTTTCGAATACAGGTAATGGCAGAGCCTGAAGATTCTGTTGTTGAGCCAGATAAAAAGATCTCACTTGGATTATCAACACTGAGCATACCGCGCTCTGTCATACGGAAAATACCAACCGTATCAACATCACCAAAACGGTTTTTATTGGCACGCAATGTACGTACCTGCCCATCATTGGTATCAATGTGCAGCAGAGAATCGACAATGTGAACAAGGGTCTGAGGACCGGCAATTTCATTGTTTTTATTCACATGTGCGATCAAAAACATCGTCACATTATTTTGTTTACAGTACTGCGTTAATGCTTGCGCTGCCGCCTTTACTTGCGATGGCGAACCCGGACTACCATTGGCAAGCTCTGTTGATACCGCCTGAATGGAGTCAATCACCGCAAACTTGATTTGCTTAACTTCAAGCTCTGCGATGATCGCTTCAACACTGGTTTCCGCCATCAGATATAAATTATCTTCATTGCAATTTAACTTAAGTCGGTTTACACGGTTCTTAAACTGCGACAGAGATTCTTCTGCTGTACAGTAAAGTGATGGCATCAGCTGTGACATCCGAGAAACCAGATCTGACAATAGCGTTGTTTTACCCGCCCCTGGATCACCAGAAATAATATTCACTGATCCCGTCGTTAAACCACCGCATAACACACGATCAAGCTCGCCAATGCCCGTTAGCATTTTTTCAGCTTCAACGGTTTCAACTTCATTGAGTTTTTTAGAACCGCCCCCCACAACACCCGCATAGCCGCCAATACTTGAACGTGCCGAGCTATTGGTTAAGCCAGACTTGGTGTTAGGAATCGTAAATTCAGTGATCGTATTCCACGATTTACATCCAGAGCACTGACCTTGCCAACGAGCAAAGTCCATCCCACAATCACTACAAACATATGCTCGTTTTGCTGCTTTTGCCATTCTTTACCCTAAATGTCTAATCCATCGAATAAACCAATATTATTCAATGTAAACCTCAACTTAAATGTGAATTTTTGTTACTTTACATTAAACTTTTATCACCATCAGCAGATAATACTATCAGTGAATCTTTTAACAGAAAATAAAATGCAGTTGGACGATTACAAAGCACTCATAGAGCAACTACTACCTGCTTATGGAAGTGAAGATTTCCACCAAGTTTTTGATAGTTTAACCAGTAATGAATCAGGGCCGATCAAACTCCGTATCAAAATGGAAATTAATCGGTTAATGACCCCATGCAAAAAAATCATTGATTTACGTGGCCGCGTAAAAGGTCAGTGCCGCTCTTATACTTTTAATGGTCAAACCCATTGGCTTGATGATGTTGCTATTAATATTCTTCACCGCCGTAGTAAGGTCTTTAATAATCAATATTGCGTTGGTCTCTATGAGGCCTTGGTGAATACGCAGAATAATTTTAGAGAATTACATCAACAAGGTGAGCGTGCAACATCGACGGAGAAAAAAGCAACCACAGAGTTATTTACTGCTAATTTGATCCGTTTTGGTCATTATCTCCATCGAGAAGAAAACCGACTGCAAATTAGCACCCCCGTAACTATCAGCATTCCTTTTAATCAACAGATCTGGGGAATGACAACGGATCTTTCGTCATCAGGAGCGAAATTTAAAGTCCCTTCGGCCTTTAGCTATCGGTTAGGACAGACTATTGATGCTTACTTCCCACAATTGGCAGAAATACACAATGAGCCTCTTTTAGAGCAACCTCATCGCTATCGGGTATTAGGCATTGATGATAACCCTGAAGACGCTAGCTTTAAATGGCTACGTCTCATTGCGCTAAGTGAAAATGAAGCGTTAAAAAAACTGATCATCGCTAGTCAAAATAAAGGCATACTCCGCCATCGAAATAATCATGAAGATAAAATTATTCAGGCGCGTACCCAAGGCTATGAACATTGCTTTCTTAAACATACCGTCGGGCTGCCTCTCTTTTTCTCTGATACTGAGCTTAAATACGCTTTACTGACCGATCACAACCGTTATTTATGGCAATACTGGCACGATGAACGTAATCAGCCCGTGATCAATCAATTATTATCAGAGCAGCGTATTGCTTCACTTGGACATAAAGGGCTAAAGCAATCTAGCACCTTAATTTATTGCTTCCATCACGATCATCAAGGCCACCGTTATTTTTATTCTGCCGCTTTACCTGAAATGGACCAAGAACAACGCCGTATTTTTTGGCAATTAGGCTCACACCGTGATAGTTGGCGAGTGATGCGGTTGACGGTTTCCCCTTTACGTCAACAAGAGCTTGAGAAGCTCAATGATGTTGCCCCTGAAATGATTGAGAAATTTCAAGATCTCACCCATGTAGGGGTTCTGCAAGATATCACCCATAAAAATACCCAATCAGATTATCGTTTAACGCAGAAATCAACATTATCGAGCCAAGCGATCAGTCCTTTTAGGCATCCGAAAAATCCGGTTTGTTTAGCTGAAGCGATCCATTTTGATCCAAAACCTCAACGCAGTGAATCACGTTTTAGCTATAAAACAACGATCTCGTTATATCAACAAGGGCAATTAATTAGCCATGGTCATTCGATCGACTTTTCGAGCCGTGGACTCAATATTAATCTTGATACGCCATTTCGCTGCAAAAAAGATGATCCCGTTACGATTAAATTTGAGCAACTACAGCGCTTAGCTAAGCTCGATATCTTAGGCCGAATGCCCTATCAAGTGATTCGTACGAGCCCTGACGGAAAAAATATCCAACTTACGATACGCGATAGTCAAGAATCACGTGTAGGTGAAAAGTTTTTACGTAAACTTATTCAAAATAATGAAGAAAGGTTCGCTCTTTGTGAGGAGCAACTTCCCTCGCCTGCTATGTTACTTGCTATGCACCAAATGCTATTAACCCGTTTAAATAGCATTCCTTATTTTGCCGAAAAGATAGATCACAAAATAAAAGTCAAAGCTGTTGGATCAAACTTTCCATTGTCGCCACTCGCTGATATTTTTTATCAACTGGGAGAGCAAAAACATTTTGAACTTGGCTTACTGTTTAAGCGTCGAGTAAAAGAAATGTTAGCGTATCCAATGCGTCCTATCGAGAATATACGTGAACCTTATGTCCATGAACTCTATATCGCTTTTGAGCAAATTGATGGCAAGGTAAAAAAGATAGCAGTTAAAGCTAGCTATGAGTTTGAAAGCGTCGAAGAGCGTATTCGCTTTATCTCATTTGCACGAAAAAGCGGTAGCTTTATCGCTATTCGTGTCACCGCCTTACCTATTTTTAATCCTTTAACAGCATTAATTGGTGAAAAACTGAGTGAATTGGCGCGTTTAACTCTCCATCGAGCACGAGCCTTAGAAGCCGAATTTATTTCTTTGATCGGTTGCGGCGAAATCTTTGATATAACAGATGAAGTGTTAGTTCGATTAGAGATCAGCTAATAACGCTTTTCTTTAGCCATTAAAAAAGCCGTTGATCGTTTCTATAATAAATAGAGACAATCAACGGCTTTTTATCTATTTCTAAATGACTTACCAGCTTAGTCGTTGCGGTACGAGCGATGCTGATAAGATACATAAAATACCACCGAGATCAGCGTGGCGGATCACGGCAGGTGCTTGTTGTTCAACTTTCGGTTTCGCGTGATAAGCAATCCCTAAACCTGCCGCTTTCATCATCACCAGATCATTTGCTCCATCACCTACAGCGACCGTATTGTGTGGTTCGATATCATATTGCTCAGCAAGACTTTGCAAGATATTCGCTTTTGCTTGCGCATCCACCACATCACCAAGAACATTCCCCGTTAATTTACCATCAACGATTTCTAATTGATTTGAGAACGCCCCAACTAAGTCTAACTCTTGCTGTAAATAATCAGAGAAATAAGTAAAGCCACCCGACGCAATCGCGACTTTCCAGCCATAGGCATGCAATGTTGCCACTACTTCACGCATCTCAGGCATAAAGGGTAAGTTTTCTTTTACTTGAGCCAATATCGCTTCATCGGCACCTTCGAGTGTACCAACACGTTGACGTAAACTCTGCTCAAAATCGAGTTCACCTTGCATCGCTCGCTCTGTCACTTCAGCGACTTGCTCTCCCACACCAGCTAACTTAGCGATTTCATCAATACATTCAATTTGAATCGCGGTAGAGTCCATATCAAAAACAACTAAACCTGGCTCCGCTAACTCAGGAAGATCGGAAAGCTGGAAGTAATCTAACTGTAATTCAGCCAGTGTTTGCTCTGCTTGCTCAGTAAGATCATTCGCGATCGTGAAAACATCATAAGATCCCACTTTCCAGCCGGCCAGCAATTGAAGATCACCGTGTACTGCACTATTTAATAATTCAACATCATAATGGCTAATATTTTTCCCATAAAATAACCATTGCGCTTGGCGTTTATCACCATTGGTTACCGTTAATAATTGTGGGAAACGTTTATACAGCGTGGGGTGTTTTTTTATTTTCAGCACGTACTCAATATCCATATTATTTATCCTAAAAGTAACTTATTGCTATATTACGATGATTTAAATGGCAATATCGTAATAATGGTGCAATTTGTCGCTACTTCTTTACAAACTACCGATACTGATAGTGAAGAGCAACCCAAAAATGTTACTAAACTGTAATGAAACATAGTTAATTTTCACTTATTTATCTTAAATAAATACAATAAAAAGAGTAATTATTTATGACTAAATATCAGAACGGACATTTAACCATCTGTTTTTATTACTAATAAATCAAATAAACAGGGATATTCTTAACGACTCTATTATCGTGTAAAATACCATCAGAACACAGCAAAGGTTAACTCGATGATAAAGTGGAAAAAGAAACGCTGGCAACATCTAGGACGGCTTTCTGTTCTCCTATTATGTGGCTTAGTATTAATTGGAATGCTGGAATACAGCGCGCTCTTAACCCAGCGTAACTACCAAATGCTAAGTGAGCAAACTCAAACATTATCACGTATGTTAGTACGACAAGCAGCAGAAAATGCAGCCAGTGATATTACGGATAATAACCAAGATAAATTACAAAAATTGGTGAATAACTTATCCGATGAGCCATTAATTTTGGACGCCACTATCTACAATATTGAAGGTGTGACCTTGGCGAAAACTGATAACTCAATGCCATTGACACAACTGACAGGGCTATCAACACCGCTTGCGATGGCCAGCATTGGTCGCCAGCAAATTGTTGAGCCTATTTTTGCTAATAAGCATGTGATTGGTTTTGTTCGTATTACGCTTGAGCACAATAAATTGTTAGCCAATGCCAAAGACCAAATTCATTATATGACCCGTATTATTCGAGGCTTAACACTGGCTTCATTGATGATTGGGGTGTTGCTTGCTTTTACCTTCGGTCGCAGAAAGGATATTTGGCACTTTCCGTTTTTTCTTACCGCAAATGCGAAAGACTAAATACGGTTTGTTAATCGCAGGCAAATTAACAAGATAAAAAAAACGGAAACAGCTCGCTGTTTCCGTTTTTTTGTGCGCAATCAGTAAAGATTATGCTTCTGCATCACCTAGGATCACAGAATCTAACGCGATTTCAATCATCTCGTTGAATGTTAATTGACGCTCTTCCGATGTTGTTGCTTCGCCACGTAGGATGTGATCAGAAACAGTACAGATAGTTAATGCTTTAGCACCAAACTCAGCTGCAACACCATAGATACCAGCCGCTTCCATCTCAACACCAACGATGCCGTACTTATCCATTGTTTTGAAGAATTCAAAATCAGGATTGTAGAACAGATCAGCAGAGAAGATATTACCCACTTTAACTGGGATACCTTTCGCTTTTGCTGCATCTACCGCATTTTGTACCATGCCGAAATCAGCAATCGCTGCAAAGTCATGACCGCCAAAACGAATACGGTTTACTTTAGAATCTGTTGATGCGCCCATACCGATAACAACATCACGTAACTTAACGTCATCACGTACAGCACCACAACTACCCACACGAATGATTTTCTTCACACCAAAATCTTTAATTAATTCTGTTGCGTAGATAGAACATGATGGAATACCCATACCATGGCCCATAACTGAGATCGTGCGACCTTTGTATGTGCCCGTGAAGCCTAACATACTACGTACGTTACATACTTCTTTTGCATCATCTAGGAAAGTTTCAGCGATGTATTTAGCACGTAGCGGATCGCCCGGCATTAAAACGACATCTGCAAAATCACCCATTTCAGCATTAATATGTGGAGTAGCCATAGTTGTATCCTTTTCCTAATTTTAGTTAGCTGTCAGTGTTGAAAATTAATCACTAACGTTTAGCTAAACATGCTGTGATTGCCCGACATTATAAAGTGGAAAATGCTGAACAATCATGTCTTTTAAAGAATAAATAAGGGTAAATAAGATTTACCCTTATTTTAAATTTTAGTTATAGAAACGACTTACCGTATTCCATATCTGTTGTACCGAAGTACTCAGCTAGGCTCTGACCAATATCAGCAAAGCTTTCACGTAAACCTAATGAGCCCGGCTTAATCTTAGGTCCTGAAACAAGTACAGGAATATGCTCACGTGTATGATCAGTACCAGGCCATGTTGGATCACAACCATGATCGGCGGTAATGATCAGTACATCGTCACCTTGAAGTAACGCTAAAATCTCAGGAAGACGGCGATCGAAATACTCAAGCGCAGCCGCATAACCCGCAACATTACGACGGTGACCGTAGGCTGAATCAAAATCAACAAAGTTGGTAAATATAATAGTGTTGTCACCCGCTTGTTTCATTTGTTCAAGTGTTGCATCAAATAAAGCAGGAATACCTGTCGCTTTTACTTTGCTTGAAATACCACAGCCGGCATAGATATCAGAAATTTTACCAATCGATACCACTTCACCTTGTTTTTCATCAACAAGCTTTTGCAAGATCGTTGCTGCTGGCGGCTCAAGCGACAAGTCACGGCGATTCCCTGTACGCTCAAATTGACCTTTACCCGCACCGATAAATGGACGCGCGATAACACGACCAATGTTGTAATCTTCTAGCTCTTCACGCGCAATTTGGCAAAGCTCTAATAAACGCTCTAAACCGAATGTTTCTTCATGACACGCAATTTGGAATACTGAGTCAGCAGACGTATAGAAGATAGGCATCCCTGTCTTCATGTGCTCTTCACCCAAATCATCAAGCACTTGTGTACCTGATGCATGGCAGTTACCTAAGAAACTATCTAAACCTGCACGAGCAAGAATACGATCGGTCAGTTCTTTAGGAAAACTGTTTTCTTTATCGCTAAAGTAACCCCATTCAAACAATACGGGTACACCGGCAATTTCCCAGTGACCAGACGGTGTGTCCTTACCAGAAGAAAGTTCTTGCGCATGGCCATAAGCACCAGTGATCTCGGAATTTGGATCCATGCCTTCAGGGAAGCTACCGCATGATTCTTCACACGCTTTCGCTAAACCAAGCTTAGTTAAATTAGGTAAGTGTAATGGACCGTTGCGATCGCCATTATTGGCTTCGCCACGCGCACACGCCTGTGCTATATGGCCTAAGGTATTTGCACCTACATCACCAAATTTATCAGCGTCTGCAGAGGCACCAATACCAAAAGAATCTAGCACTAAAATAATTGAACGTTTCATCGTTACTCCATTACACATCTTGTTTGGTGATACGTCGGTAAACTTCAGGTGTCGCTTCAGGTTTGTTCTCATTCACCGTAATATTACTGCGAATCGCTTTCGCTGCTTCTTCCCATTGCGCTTCAGTACGAGCATGTACCATTGCAAGAGGGGTATCAGCGTAAACTTCATCACCTAAACGGATCATGTCGCTAAAACCAACCGCATAGTCAATATTATCGCTAGCAACACGACGACCACCGCCCATACCAACAACCGCCATACCTAAGCCACGCGTATCCATAGCATGAGCAAAACCTGTTGTTTCAGCAAATACTGGTTTTACAATCTCAGTTTTCTCTAAATAGTTGTCATAATTCTCGATAAAATCAGTAGGGCCACCTAAGCCTGCTACCATTTTACCAAACCGCTCAGCGGCTTGACCGTTGTCTAATACGGCCTGTAGTTTTACACGCGCTTGTTGGGTATCAGCTGCTAATTTACTGATCACTAACATTTCAGCACACAGTGCCATGGTGACTTCAAACAAACGAGAGTTACGGTATTCACCAGTTAGAAACTGGACCGCTTCACGCACTTCAACTGCGTTACCCGCGCTTGATGCTAATACTTGGTTCATGTCGGTTAGCAATGCAGATGTACACGTACCCGCACCATTTGCCACTGCTACAATTGATTTCGCAAGCTCTTCAGAGGCTTGGTAAGTTGGCATGAAAGCACCAGAGCCTACTTTCACATCCATGACGAGGTAATCTAAGCCCGCCGCCAATTTCTTCGATAAAATAGAAGCGGTAATAAGTGAGATATTATCAACCGTCGCGGTTACATCACGAGTTGCGTACACACGTTTATCCGCAGGTGCTAAATCACCGGTCTGACCAATAATTGCCACACCGGCTTCTTTGGTTACTTTACCGAAAACGTCATTGGTTGGTGTGATGTTATAACCAGGGATAGCTTCTAACTTATCTAATGTCCCCCCTGTATGACCTAAGCCACGACCAGAGATCATCGGTACATAACCACCACATGCTGCCACCATTGCACCTAGCATCAGTGAAGTAACATCACCGACACCGCCAGTTGAGTGCTTATCAACAATAGGACCATCAAAGTGCATGTATCCCCAATCAATCACCATGCCTGAATCACGCATCGCACAAGTTAAGGCAACGCGCTCATCCATCGTCATATCATTAAAATAAATCGCCATTGCAAATGCGGCGATTTGGCCTTCAGAGACGGTGTCTTTCGCTACACCTTGAATGAAAAAGTTAATTTCATCGGCGCTTAATTCAATATTGTCACGCTTTTTACGAATGATTTCTTGAGGTAAGTACATGCTGTTCCTCTTATTTTTAATTCAGCGAAGTAGGGTCACCAATGCTTAAATTGTGTTTTATTTTGCTTTATTTCTAAATTTTAGGTGCAAAAAAGACAACAACCGCGAAAATGCAGTGCTGGAAAAAGCCAATTCAAGAATTAGTACGGCATTTATAATGCCGACAAAGAGTTAAAACAAGGTGGCACATCACCACCTTGTTTACAAAGGATTAGTAGCCGCCTTGCGCCGCTTCTTCACCTTCACCTAGTGTGTGTAACAAATTAGCAAGTAAGCTCGATGCACCAAAACGGTAGTGACGGCTATCAGCCCACTCTGCACCAAGAATATCATCAGCCATTGCTAGGTATTGCTGTGCATCTTCAGCAGTACGAACACCACCAGCAGGCTTAAAGCCAACAGTTTTAGCAACGCCCATATCTTTGATCACGTTAAGCATGATTTGTGCGTATTCTGGTGTTGCATTAACAGGCACTTTACCGGTTGAGGTTTTAATAAAATCAGCACCAGCTTTAATTGAGATTTCAGATGCTTGCTTAATTAGCGCTTCAGTTTTTAGCTCACCCGTTTCGATAATGACTTTAAGCAGTACGTTATCACCACATGCCGCTTTACATTGCTTCACAAGTTCAAAGCCAACCTCTGCATTACCCGCCATAAGTGCGCGGTATGGGAATACTACGTCTACTTCGTCAGCACCGTAAGCCACTGCCGCTTTGGTTTCTGCAACAGCAATCTCGATATCATCATTACCATGTGGGAAGTTCGTTACCGTTGCAATACGTACATCTGGCGTACCTTGCTCACGTAGTTGCTTTTTCGCTACTGGGATAAAGCGAGGGTAAATACACACTGCTGCAGTATTACCAACCACTGTTTTTGCATTCTTACAAAGCTCGATCACTTTTGCGTCAGTGTCGTCGTCATTCAGTGTTGTTAAATCCATTAATTTAAGTGCACGTAGTGCAGCAGTTTTTAAATCGCTCATGACTATCTCCAGTCGTAATATTACATTTAAAGCGCTTAGCTATAAGGCTCTAAATATCAGTATAAACGAAGGTAAAGCGCTAATGATTATTCATTAGGCTACCGAATGCAGTAAGAACTACTGCAACAAATGAGCGGACTTGATTCCTTGAAGTTTTAGTAAGTGAATACTTACCAAATGACTTATCCCTATTCCCGCGCAAGAGCCGAACAACTCGCCCGCTCTTACAAATCGCTGTATTTGTTAGGCTCAATAATAGCAAGACCGCCGTCTTAAGCCTATCAAACTTATGTTTCCACCAGTGGATAATGTGTTTACTAAAATAGAGAATCAGAAACAGTTAATGAGCACTTCTGACGTCACTATTTACTGCTGAGTCTGATACTACCTATCTCAACACACTTATAATCTTTAGCATAAGAATAGCAGAGTGGAATATAAGAAAAGGGAACGCAATCGATTTTATGAAGTTAATTTAGAACAATAGCCATAATGTTTACTTTTTCTGTTGATAACCAAAAGTATCAGGCATAAAAAAACGCCCCAATTTTCATTGAGGCGTTCTTCTTTATTCAGTTATCTCTGCAATTACATTGCTAAAGAGATAAACAGACCAGCAATCGTTGCAGACATTAGGTTAGATAATGTACCTGCTGCTACTGCCTTCATACCAAAGCGAGCAATCTCTGCACGGCGACTTGGAGCAAGGCCACCTAGACCACCAAGTAGGATTGCAACCGATGATAGGTTTGCGAAACCACATAGTGCGAATGAGATGATAGCTTTCGTCTTCTCAGTCATTGCAACACCTGTTTGTGCTACAACCATACCGCCATCTGCCACGTCTTTTAAGTACGGTGCAAAGTTTAAGTAAGCCACGAATTCGTTAACAACAATCTTCTGACCAATGAATGAACCCGCCACTTGTGCTTCACCCCATGGCACACCAATTAGGTACGCAAGTGGTGCGAAAATGTAACCTAGGATAAGTTCTAGTGTCAGCTGAGGCATACCAAACCAACCACCAATGCCGCCTAGCATACCGTTGATTAGTGCGATTAGACCGATGAATGCTAGTAGCATCGCACCTACGTTTAGCGCAAGCTGCATACCTGATGATGCACCGGCCGCTGCTGCGTCAATAACGTTAGCTGGTTTTTCAACACCTTCTTCGTCGACACCGGCAATCTGCTCTACAGGCTGCTCTGTTTCTGGCTTGATGATTTTAGCAAACAATAAACCACCAGGGGCTGCCATGAATGATGCTGCAATTAGGTACTCTAGAGGAACACCCATTGATGCGTAACCTGCAAGTACACCACCAGCAACTGACGCCAAACCACCACACATTACTGCAAATAGCTCAGACTGAGTCATTTTAGGAATGAATGGACGAACAACTAGTGGCGCTTCTGTTTGACCAACAAAAATGTTTGCTGTCGCTGACATAGATTCAGCGTGAGAAGTACCCAATACTTTACGTAGACCACCACCAAGGATGTTGATAACAATTTGCATCACACCTAGGTAGTAAAGAACACTGATCAACGCGGAAAAGAAAACAATAACAGGAAGAACGCGTAGTGCGAATACGAAGCCGCCACCACCGAACACTTCAAACATTTTGTCCGATGTTAGACCGCCAAATAGGAAATTGATACCGTCATTACCATAAGCAATAACATTAGCAACTGCCTGAGACATGCCATATAGCACATCACGACCAACTGGTACATAAAGAACGAATGCACCTAATAAAAATTGGATAGCGAACGCGCCTCCAACAGTACGTAGATTAATTGCTTTACGGTTGTCTGATAGTAGTACCGCAATAAGTAGCAGTACAACCATCCCAACCAGGCTCATAAACATGCTCATGGTTTATGTATATCCTATTAAGTTAAGTTTGGCGTCTCGACAATTCGGCTCTATTAAGAGTCGGGCGCATTATACCCATCGATGCGCGGACAAAGTAATGCTAAGTTCACAATTTTGATGCCACAATCATGAAAGAGTTAATCGATACGTGAACACCATCACAAAAAGTTCACCCATGAAACGCAAACGTTTTACGCAATCGTTTACCTTTTGCACCAAGATCACGATGGGATTTTGAAAAGTTCATGTGCCGTTAAGGTTGTCGCTTCAGTGACAGACTCGATACTTATCCCTTTAAGAGACGCAACAGTATTCATTACATAAGCGATTTTTTCCGGTCTGTTCGGCTGACCTTGGAAACCACAGACGGGCATATCTGGCGCATCGGTTTCTAACACAATCTCAGAGAGAGGTAATTTCGCGATAGTCTCTCGCGTTTTTTTCGCACGCTCATAGGTGATAGTGCCGCCAACACCAATTTTTAAGCCTAGATCTATTAATTGAACCGCTTGCTGATAACTGCCACTAAACCCATGATAGACCCCACCTTGAGATGGCGTATCTGCTCTTATGGCTCGCACTAATTCAGGAAAGGCTTTGCGGCAATGCAAAATAATCGGCAGTCGATAGATATTCGCTAACTGTAATTGTGCTTGTAACCATGTTTGTTGTAATTCTCTATCAAGGGTTTCAATGGCAAAATCTAGTCCACATTCACCTACGGCAACACATTTTGAATATGGTTGTTGAAGTGCTTCCTTCAACTCAAAATGTAAACGCTGACAAACGTTACTCGTATGCTCAGCACTAAAGAAAGGATGAATACCTAAACCGTAATAAAGTGCGGGATAGCGCTGACATAACAGCTGTACTTTAGCCCAATTCGATTGCCCTACCGTTGGGATCACTATCTGGTTCACCCCTCCCTCTTGCGCCAATGCCAATGCTCGCTTTGGGTCATCATTAAAGGGGGGGAAATCAAAATGGCAGTGGGTATCTATCATAAATATTCCTGTAGTAACTAATACGTAAATAGTGATGATTCAATATAATCTTAATATTATTTCTAACTACCCTTAATGATTCTTATACACCTAGATTGAGTCTCGCGCTAAAATCAGCGACAATAAGCAGTAACTCACTCCATTCATTCTGTTCTGTTGCTTTGCTTGATGTAATACGGCAGCAACGGAGTACTTTTATTAAAAAAGAACACGCTAATGTCGCAAACTCAGTTTCAGGGCGAAGTATCAAAACGTCGTACTTTCGCTATCATCTCTCACCCCGATGCGGGTAAGACCACCATTACTGAAAAAGTACTGTTATTCGGAAACGCTATCCAAAAAGCCGGTACAGTAAAAGGCCGTGGTTCAAACCAACACGCCAAATCAGACTGGATGGAGATGGAAAAAGAACGTGGTATCTCGGTAACTACATCTGTAATGCAGTTCCCATATAACGAGTGCCTAGTAAACCTTCTTGATACTCCAGGACACGAAGATTTCTCTGAAGATACTTACCGTACCCTAACCGCTGTTGACTCATGTTTAATGGTTATCGATGCGGCAAAAGGTGTCGAGGATCGTACTCGTAAGTTAATGGAAGTGACGCGTCTACGTGATACACCGATTGTTACTTTCATGAACAAATTGGACCGTGATATTCGTGATCCAATGGAGCTTCTTGATGAAGTAGAAAATGAATTAGGTATGGCTTGTGCCCCTATTTCATGGCCTATCGGTTGTGGTAAAGAATTCAAAGGTGTTTACCATATCCACCGTGATGAAACGATCTTATACAGCACAGGTCAAGGCCACACAATTCAAGAGCAACGCATCATTAAAGGATTGGAAAATTCTGATCTTGATGAAGCTGTTGGTACAGAGCTTGCGGAACAACTTCGTGAAGAGCTAGAGCTTGTAATGGGCGCATCAAATGAATTTGATGAAGAGCTATTTTTAGCCGGTGAACTAACACCAGTATTTTTCGGTACCGCACTGGGTAACTTTGGTGTTGATCACATGCTTGATGGCTTAACGGCATGGGCACCTGCACCACTTTCTCGCCAAGCGAATGAGCGTGAAGTTGAAGCAACAGAAGAGAAGTTTTCTGGCTTCGTATTTAAGATCCAAGCAAACATGGATCCTAAACACCGTGACCGTATTGCCTTTATGCGTATTGTATCGGGTACTTACACCCAAGGTATGAAGATGAACCATGTTCGTACTGGCAAAAATGTAAGTATTTCTGATGCGGTAACATTTATGGCAGGTGATCGTTCTCGCGCAGAAACGGCTTATGCTGGTGATATTATCGGCCTACATAACCACGGTACGATTCAAATTGGTGATACCTTCACTCAAGGTGAAAGCCTGAAGTTCGCAGGTATTCCTAACTTCGCACCAGAATTATTCCGTCGTATTCGTCTTAAAGATCCACTAAAGCAAAAGCAGCTATTAAAAGGTCTGGTACAGCTTTCAGAAGAAGGTGCGGTACAGGTATTCCGCCCACTGCAAAACAACGATTTGATCGTTGGTGCGGTTGGTGTACTTCAGTTTGATGTGGTTGTTGCCCGTCTTAAAGCGGAATATAACGTTGAAGCAATCTATGAAGGCGTTAATGTAGCAACTGCGCGTTGGGTTGAGTGTAATGACGTGAAAAAACTCGAAGAGTTTAAGCGTAAGAACCAATCTAACCTTGCTCTAGATGGTGGCGATAATCTCTCTTATATCGCCCCAACGATGGTTAACTTAAACCTTGCAAAAGAGCGTTTCCCTGAAGTTGATTTCCGTGCAACTCGTGAGCACTAATCACCTCAGCTAGATAGAACAAAGCCGAGCATCACGCTCGGCTTTTTTATATCACTTACTCACTGATTATTGGCCTAGCCAAAAGGCATAAACATATACGCCATGATCAAGGCATCTTCACGCCCATTTTCCGTTGGGTAGTAATCAATACGGCGGTTAGTTTCATTAAAGCCTGTTGCTTCATAAAGTTTATACGCACCGGTATTACTCTCTCGGACTTCTAACCAAATCTCTTCCGCTTGCTTGGCTTCTAACGCATCAATAAAACCATTGAGTAACACTTTGCCATATCCCTTTCGTTGATGAGCAGGATCAATAGCAATATTTAACAGTGTTCCTTCACCCGCGACTAATTGACCAAAGCAGTAACCTACTACCTGATCATCAACGACTAACACATAGTTTGCTGCAATACGATTTGGCTCTTTACGGATCATCGACTCTGCCCATGGAAAAGCATGAGCCGCTTGTTCAATACGCCAAACATCATCAACATGCTGGGTGTCTAATGGAATAATTTTATACGTCATAACTACAGATCTGTTGCCATAATGCTTTCTTCGATGAAGGATCATTATGCATTAAGTGTAAAGATACGGAATTTAATACCTGACAGCCTGTCGGGTGAGCCCCTTGGCAACCAGCAAACCAACACCATGTTAAATAATGCTCACCGACTTGTTCAACGGCTTCAAGAGGTAAACATAATGCTTGTTCTGGCGTTAGTTTCATACTGCTCAGGATCCGTCCGAAGAGCCAAGCATCATGCTCATTAAGCTCATCATTGGTTATCAGTAGTAACTTGCAATGTTCAGGTAGATCGATAACAGGGATCTCTTGATTGGGAAATATTTCAGGCCTTCTAACCTGCCAATAAGTGAGTCCCATTTCTTGTAGAACCTGAATATCACGTTGTTTCATTCCACACCTGCTATCTTTTCTATCAATCACAGCATGTCTTGAGCACGCTATGAGGAGCAATGAGCGCAGATCCTACCAAATTACGTATCGGTTGTACTCATAAAGCTTACTCAAAACAGAGATAAAAAAATACCGGCTCTAGGCCGGTATTTCTCTCACATAAAATCAACTTAGTCGTGATAACGTTGTGCTAATTCATTGGCTGCAATCACCGCTTGGTACACTTGCTCCGCACTCACAGCAACAGGCATATTACTCATTGAGCCGCTTGGTGAACAGGCAAGATCAACAATCTGACGCCAATCATCTTCAACCCATTCATTAATACCAAAATCAGCCAATGTCAGTGGTAACCCTGCCATTTTTATCACGTAAATTACATTCTCTATTTCTTCAATATCGGCTTCCTCTAGTACTAATTGTACTAATAGACCAAATGCTACTTTTTCACCATGTTGAATATAATTAAACTTCTCAAGTGATGACATGCCATTACAAATCGCATGTGCACACGCAATGCCGCCTGATTCTGCCGCCACACCGCTTAAATACACAATGGCTTCTACCATTTCTTCTAAGGCCGGTGTAACTTCCTGACGGCGAACAGCTTCCATCGCCATTTCAACGTTATCGACAATCAACTCATAACACATAAGAGCCATACCGAGTCCGGTACGTGACACACGTTTTTGTACTAGATTAAGTCCAGCAGCGTAACAACAAGCACGCGTTTCAAAAAAGGTTGCTATCGCATCACCAATACCCGCGGCAAAATATTTTTCCGGCGCTTGAGCAATAATACGAGTATCTGCTAATACCACATCAGGGTTTTGCGGCAATAACAAATAACGATCAAATTCACCGCTCTCTTTATAAATAACAGACACCGCGGTACAAGGTGCATCACTTGAGGCTATTGTTGGGAAGATCACCACTGATGCATTGCTATAATGCGCAACGGCTTTCGCCACATCCATGGTTTTACCACCACCAATACCAACAACAACATTGGCATTTTGTGTTATGGCTATCTTACGTAAACGTTCAATTTCATTATCAGTACATTCATATTGAAATTTCTCGCAATATGCCTTGATCCCCGCGAGTTCTAAACAAGGCAACGCTTCTTGTTGAACACGATCTAAAATGAAATCATCACAAATCAATAAGGCATTATTGCCAAAGTCTTTTATAAAAACATCAAGTTGAGAAAGTAAATCTTGACCAATAATGAATTTTTTTGGCGATGTGATGCTGCGAGGGATCATCGGTGACAGTCCTAATTATATTTATATAAATAACAAACTATCACGATGTAGTAATTAGCTATATGTAGAAATTAGATATCTTACTTCTCAATACTAATGATTTTTCAATATAAAAAGCACAGCGTAGTATCGCTGTGCTTTCATTGTCAGACATTAAAGCATTAATCAATAAATACGTACGATGTATTTATTGTGCGTTGAATTCGTTACAGTATTCAACTTTACCTTGATATTGTGCGACGGATTCAGGAAAAACTTCATAAACCATAAACGTATTTTCTGTATCAGGCAAAGTAGCAGTAAGTTGATGATCAACGGCTTTTGTAAAACCCGCTTTTTCATAATATTCAGAATTTCCCACCGCCACTATAACGGGATAATCAAAATCAGCGAGTACACTTTTTGCTTCTTCAAGCAACGTCAAACCAATTCCCTGATTTTGGTAATCATCACGAACCGCTAAAGGCGCTAGGCCTTGCCAATTGGTGTCAACACCATCAACCGTTACAGGGCTAAAAAAGGCATAACCCACCACTTCACCTTCATCATTACACGCCACCAGCGATAGGGTTCGATTTCCATTTTCGCGTAACGCCATAACAAGTTTAGCTTCAGCATCAGTGGGAAATACGGCTTTTAATAGCGTATCAATCGTTAAGATATCAGCGGGAGCTTCGGATCTAATGAGCATTTAAGGCCTCTTGGGCAGCACTGCGATCATGCATACCTTGATGAATGAAATCGGCAGATTGCTGCAAAATAAATTTCACAGGAGCAGGTAAAGAATCAAGATCGATACTATCCATCAAGTTTTTAACTTCTAGCCCTAACTCAGTATCCCCTTCAATTCGAAGACGACGTTGGAAGAACAGTGTATCAGGATCTTCTTTCCGTGCAGCAATAAGTACTAAATCATTACACTCACCACTGAAACTCACATCTTCTTGTTCACAAGATTCCGCTACAACTAACTTTTCATTTTCGTAACTTATAAACCACTGTAAGCCTAAATCACGCACTTCAACTTTAAGCCAACGATCTTCTAAAAACTCAAAATCACCATCCTCTAGTGCCTCTTTGAAAACCATAGCTAAGCCATCCAACATCACTTTTTTCTGAAGCGAAAAAGGTGTCAGTTTGGCCGGTACACGCAGTAATGAAGGACCATGTTGAACGAGTTGTTTTCGAAGTTGAGCAATCACTATGATTTATTCCTGTTTAAAATCGCACTTAGTCTTCGATTGTATGGCAAGAACGCTATTTCGTTTTATGCCTTGAGTCAAAAAAAATGCTTCTGTTTCAGCAAAGTTGATAATAATTTTCGCTATGTTGTACATATTCGAGTTAGAGTACATAGATAAATGAAAATACGATTGCCTACTATTCAGCAATGCACATATCCGCACAAATCATGGAGAATGGTGACGACATGCCAACAGAGCAACTAGATTATTGGTTTCCTTTGCTGACGGATAATAGCCCCTTCTTTTTTGCCATCCTTGATCGCCAACATAACTATCACTCGGTAAATAATCGCTTTAGTGAAGTTAGTGGTCTTGAGCGAGAAGAATTACTCGGCAATAACGACACCAATGTCTTCGGTCAACATTATTATCACTCCCTTAAACCTTACTATGAACGTGCATTTAATGGCGAAAGTATTGAGGCAGAAGTCGTGCTTAACGATAGCCGACATGAATCAAGTTTACACTTTAGTCTTGCTCCATTATTAGATAGCAACGGCACCGTACAACATATTATTCTACATTCCATTGATACCTCTGAACGCCAGATCCTGATCCATTCATTAGAAGAGACAGAACACCAATTAACACAATTGAATAACTTGATCACTGAAGGCATTTGTTTAGTTGAAAATAACATTATTATTAATGCGAATGAACAAGCCGCGATCCAACTTGGTTGTCATTCAAAAAAAGAACTACTGGGTCGCCCACTGGATCAACTACTGCACGATAATCAGAAACAACCTTGCACCAGTCATCGCTTAAAAAATAATGATAATAAAGAAACTATCACCTACTTCCCGATTATTCATAACGAACAGACTAAGCCTTTAAAGCTGACCATCTCTCCTGTTAAACAAATGGGGACTGAAGCGTTACTGGTGAAACTCGAAACCATTCAAGAAAAAGACAATAAGCGCCAACAAGGACAAATTGAACAACTAGTACAAATGGATCCATTAACTGGTTTGCTCAATCGTCACGGCTTTACTCGTCAATTAGACCAACTGATGAAAGCAGAAACGCCTGTCGTGATGCTCTATATTGATATTGATAACTTTAAAAATATCAATGATTCACTCGGTCACCACATTGGCGATAAAGTGCTGCAAGAAATTGCACAACGCTTACGTCGATTACTACCTGAAACCGCAATTTTGGGCTATTTAAGCGGTGATGAGTTTGCGATCCTATTACCAAACCCTGAGCATGAACGCACTGGCGAGATTATCTCAGAGCAAATCATAGCGCTGGTTAATCAACCGTTTGAGCTGCGTCACTTTAGAAAGCACTTAGCCTGCTCAATTGGAATGGTCACCTCCCCGGGGCATGGTAATGATGCACGCATGATGCTACAAAATGCCGATACCGCCATGTATGAAGCAAAACATCGAGGTCGAAATCGCTTAGTTGAATTTAATGATGCGATGAGCAAAGAAGCACGAATGCGTTTATGGCTGGAAATAGAGCTACAAAAAGCGCTGCAAAATAATGGCCTCGAAGTTTGGTATCAACCAAAAGTTAATGCCCGTGACTTTGCGATTGACGGCGCAGAAGCGTTAGTACGTTGGAAACACCCTGTCGAAGGCTATATTAGCCCTGCCCAATTTATTCCTGTCGCAGAAAGCTCTGGCTTAATTGAACAACTCGGCTGCGCAGTCATGCGTGAGGTCTTCACCACCGTCAGCCTGTGGAAAAAACGTAAATTGCTAACAGGACGAGTCGCGATTAACTTATCGCCGCAACAGTTTGGTAATTCAGGCTTAATAAACTTTGTTGATAAATTACGTTTATCAACAGATGTCAACCCTGCCGATATTACCTTTGAGCTGACAGAAAGTGCGGTAATGAGTGATGGTGAACATACCATCCAAATGCTCAATGCCATTAAGCAACTTGGCTTTGCACTGTCGATTGATGACTTTGGTACTGGGTATTCGTCACTCTCATATCTTGCGCGTTTTCCGTTAGATGAACTTAAAGTGGATCGCGCGTTTATTCAAGATATCGACACCATTCCTAAACAGGTAACCTTAATTGAAAACATCATCAACTTAGGTAAATCACTAAAAATGAGTGTGGTCGCCGAAGGGATTGAAACCCGTCAACAAGCCACACTGCTATCTAATTTAAATTGTGATTATATCCAAGGTTTCCACTTCTATCGTCCCATGCCAAAGCATGAATTAGAAGCCATTTTACTGCAAAACAAATGAGTCAAAAACACCACAAAAAAAAGGAGCAATAACGCTCCTTTTTATTAATAAAAACAACGAAAACCTGCCTAAAATCAAAGCGCCATAAGATAAAGAATTTTAGTATCAAAGGTCATAATTTTATTCAAAGACTGGATGATAAAAAATAATGGAGCTTCTCTGCCCCGCTGGTAACCTTCCAGCCTTAAAAACCGCAATTGATAATGGTGCAGATGCCGTTTATATCGGTTTCAAGGATGATACTAACGCCCGCCATTTTGCAGGTTTAAACTTTACAGGCCGTAAACTCGAAAAAGCCGTACAGTACGTAAAAGATCACGACCGTAAATTACATATTGCACTCAACACCTTTGCCCATCCCGATGGTTTCAACCGCTGGACAAAAGCGGTAGATAATGCAGCCGCTATGGGGGTTGATGCGCTGATTGTCGCGGATATTGCAGTGCTTGAATATGCCGCTACGACGTATCCAGATTTAGAACTTCACCTATCAGTACAAGCTTCAGCAACTAACACTGCCGCGATTGATTTTTATAAACAAAATTTCAATATAAAGCGTGTTGTACTGCCTCGGGTTTTATCGATTCATCAAGTAAAACAACTGGCACGTAATACAGATATGGAGCTAGAAGTCTTTGCTTTTGGTAGCCTATGTATTATGTCTGAAGGGCGTTGCTACTTATCGTCTTACATGACCGGTGAATCCCCTAATACTGTAGGCGCTTGTTCACCAGCCAAATTTGTCCGTTGGCAAGAAACGCCACAAGGCTTAGAGTCTCGCTTAAACGAAGTACTGATTGACCGCTATGGCCATGGTGAAAACGCTGGCTACCCTACACTGTGTAAAGGTCGCTTTGATATCAACATTGACGGTGAGAACAAACGCTATCACGCCCTTGAAGAGCCAACGAGCCTCAATACCCTGGAGATTCTTCCTGAGCTATTTAAGGCCAATATCGCCTCAGTAAAAATTGAAGGTCGTCAGCGTAGCCCTGCTTATGTTGAACAGGTCACCCGCACATGGCGTGCAGCGATTGATCACTATTTAGCTAATCCAGAAGGCTACCAAGTAAATCCTGCTTGGAATGCATGTCTTGGTAATGTATCAGAAGGTAAACAAACCACACTCGGTGCTTATCACCGTAAATGGCAATAGGAGCCAAACCATGAAATATTCTCTTGGCCCATTACTTTACTTCTGGCCTAAAAATGATGTTGAAGCGTTTTACCAACAAGCAAAAAACAGCAATGTTGATATCATTTATTTAGGCGAAAGTGTATGTTCAAAACGCCGTGAGCTAAAGCCTGCACAATGGTTAGAGATCGCGAAAGATATTGCCGATAGTGGAAAACAAGTCGTGCTATCGACAATGGCGCTACTCGAAGCGCCAAGCGAAGTGAACATCATGAAAAAGTACATCGATAATGGTGATTTTATCATTGAAGCTAACGACGTCTCTGCGATTCAATTAGCCTCTGAAGCAAAAATTCCTTTTGTCGTTGGTCCTGCGGTTAACTGTTATAATGCCCAAACATTAAACCTGTTTTTAAAACAAGGCATGACCCGTTGGTGTATGCCGGTTGAGTTATCACGTGAATGGTTAAATAACACCTTAATTGAATGTGAAAAACTAGGCATTCGCAATCAATTTGAAACGGAAGTGTTTAGCTATGGCTATCTACCGTTAGCGTATTCTGCCCGTTGCTTTACCGCTCGCGCAGAAAATCGAGCCAAAGATGACTGTGAAACCTGCTGTATCAAGTATCCACAAGGGATCACGGTCAATAGCCAAGAAAACCAAAAAGTCTTTACCCTAAATGGTATTCAGACTCAATCAGGCTACTGCTATAACCTAATAAACGATCTTAAAGGTATGGCTGATATCGTTGATGTCGTGCGTTTAAGCCCACTGGGTCTTGATACATTATCTTTAGTGGATGATTTCCGAGCTAATGAACAAAGTGCAACTCGTCATCAACTAGAGGATAGCCATCAATGTAATGGTTATTGGCATAGCTTAGCTGGATTGAACATCAGCGAGTAATTACTTAAATAAAAAAAGCCGCTAATGCGGCTTTTCTTTTTATCCCCCAGGGACTACTGGGACGGTTTCTTCATTTTGTGTATCAAGGGATTGATCTTGATACGCAGAGTATAATCGACTGAGCTCCAGGAGCGACAACCGGTGTTCAATAAACTCATACACATTCCCCGCTAACGCCAATTTATAGAGCATTACCGCAGTAGAATAATCCTGATTGTTCTGATGTAGCTTACCGAGATAAAAATACGCTTCTGTTAAATGTTCAGCAAGTTGATCGTTATTTTCGCTCTGCTGTGCAATATCACTGAGTAATTCTCGCTCTGTAATTTGCCCTGAAAACAGACGTACCAACTGCCATCCCCACGCTTTTTTATCACTGGCATCATAGCGCTGTTTTAATTGAGCTTGCGCCTTCTCTGGGCTTAATTCAACATCATTAAGGTATAGCCAGATCACGCGATACGGATCATTATGATCCTGTTCGTAATGAGGCAAAAGATCTTGATTCGCTAATTCATAGCGCTCACCGTAGTACAGGGCAATACCGCGATTACGTTGAGCATAAAGATGGTTAGGCGCTAACTCTAAGGTAGAATCAAACGCTTCATAAGCCGCATCAAAATGTGCCATTTGGGTAAAATAGACCCCTAACACATTATATAAATCGGGTTGGTTCGGCTCTAAATTGAGGGATTTATTAAAATCTAATCGCGCTAAATCACGTAACCCTAAGCTGTCATTAACTAGCCCACGCTCGTAATATATTTTCGCTAATGTTGCCTGTGGAATATCGTCTCGCTGCAAAATTTGATCAATGCGAGCTAATTGAATTTGCTGCTGTAAAGTTGGCTGAAATGGAATAGCCATCGGTGGATGAGTCCACTTGGTTGGCATCGCCGAACAGCCTGTTAGCATCATCGCTACAGTCATAACGGCAAATGTAAAGCGAGTTGCTATCAAAGCGCTTCTCCCTAAGGCTTAATAATCACGATCCTATTGTATTACTCTACACCATAGAACACTGCATGATGTTTTTTAGATAACAAAAAGGGGCTAGATAGCCCCTTTATATCATGCTTTTAGCAAAAAACTTAGCCTTGAGGCTGTTCGTTTTGAGCTGGCGCTTCAGCAGCAGGTGTTTCAACTGCTTCTTTCATGCTTAGACGGATACGGCCTTGACGGTCGATTTCTAGCACTTTAACTTGAACTTCTTGACCCATTTGTAGGTAGTCAGACACTTTCTCTACACGATCTTGTGAGATTTGAGAAATGTGTACTAGACCTTCTTTAGTACCAATCACAGATACAAACGCACCGAAATCAACGATACGCATTACTTTACCTGTGTAGATACGACCTACTTCAACGTCAGCTGTGATTTCTTCGATACGACGGATTGCTTCTTTCGCAGCAGTACCTTCAGTCGCAGCGATCTTCACTGTGCCATCATCTTCGATCTCGATTGTAGTACCCGTTTCTTCAGTAAGTGCACGAATAACAGCACCACCTTTACCGATAACATCTTTGATCTTCTCAGGGTTGATCTTCATCGTATGGATACGAGGAGCGAACTGAGAGATATCTTCACGTGGAGTATTGATTGCGTTATCCATTACGCTAAGGATGTGCTTACGCGCGCCTTTAGCTTGGTTAAGAGCAATCTGCATGATCTCTTTAGTGATACCTTCGATCTTGATATCCATTTGAAGTGCAGTAATACCGTCATCAGTACCTGCTACTTTAAAGTCCATATCACCTAGGTGATCTTCGTCACCAAGGATGTCAGAAAGAACAACGAAATCGTCGCCTTCTTTAACAAGACCCATTGCGATACCCGCAACAGACGCTTTAATTGGCACACCAGCGTCCATAAGAGCAAGAGACGTACCACATACAGAAGCCATTGAAGATGAACCGTTAGATTCAGTGATTTCTGATACTACACGTACTGTGTATGGGAATTCGTCTACAGATGGCATTACAGCAGCAATACCACGCTTAGCCAGTTTACCGTGACCAATTTCACGACGCTTAGGCGAACCTACAAAACCCGTCTCACCTACACAGTATGGAGGGAAGTTGTAGTGTAGTAGGAAGTGATCTTTCGTCTCACCAGTTAGACCATCAATGATCTGTGCGTCACGTTGTGTACCCAATGTTGCAGTAACAAGTGCCTGAGTTTCACCACGAGTAAATAGTGAAGAACCGTGAGTACGTGGAAGGACACCAGTACGTACGTCTAACGCACGAACCATGTCTTTTTCACGACCATCAATACGTGGGTTGCCCGCAATGATGCGACCACGTACAACTGTCTTCTCTAGATCGTGGAAGATAGTGTGGATTTCTTTTGTATTTGCTTCTGCATCTTCAGCAAGAATTGCATCGTTAACTTCACCAGCAATCTCATGAATGCGGTCGTAACGCGCCATTTTCTCAGTGATTTGGTAAGCATCAACAAGCTTAGCTTCAGCAAGCTCTGCGATCTTATTTTTAAGTGCAGTGTTCTCTTGAGGAGCAACCCAATCCCAAGCTGGTGTAGCCACTTCAGCAGCAAACTCGTTGATTGCATTGATAGCAACTTGTTGTTGGTCATGACCAAATACAACCGCTTGTAGCATTTGCTCTTCAGATAGACGATCAGCTTCTGACTCAACCATTAGTACAGCATCTTTTGTACCAGCAACAACAAGATCTAGACGGCTTTCTTCTAGCTCAACATTGCTTGGGTTAAGTACGAATTGATCGTTGATGTAACCAACACGTGCCGCACCGATAGGACCATTAAATGGAATACCAGAAATAGCAAGTGCTGCAGATGTACCGATCATAGTTACGATGTCAGGGCTTACTGCTGGGTTAACAGAAACCACAGTAGCGATAACTTGAACTTCGTTTTTGAAATCGTCAGGGAATAGTGGGCGGATTGGACGGTCAATTAGACGTGCAGTCAGAGTTTCGCCTTCAGAAGGGCGACCTTCGCGCTTGAAGAAACCACCAGGAATTTTACCTGCAGCGTAAGTACGCTCTTGGTAGTTCACTGTTAGTGGGAAGAAGTCTTGGCCTTCTACTGCTGTTTTCTTACCAACAACAGAAACGAACACAGAAGTGTCGTCCATGCTAACCATTACTGCAGCCGTCGCTTGACGTGCCATAACACCAGTCTCTAGAGTAACCGTGTGGTTACCGTACTGGAAAGTCTTTACGATAGGATTCACGTGAATTTCCTTAAATATATTCCGCTTTCTATTTGCTTGCTAATTATAACTAAGACAAACAACAGCGTCATGTGATGATATTCACTTTCATGTAATTTCACGTATCGCGACTAAGGAAATATCTCATCATGATGAGGTATTTTATTAGCCGCGACCTAAAGGTCGACGAAAACGACTCGTGATACATAAAAATGGGATTAACTACAGCTTCTCTTTTTATCTATCATATTCCTGCCTTAGCATGCATACAACAAACATAAGATTAACTTCGGTACAGATAGTAGACGAAATTGAGGAAAATAACAGAAGGAAAAATATAAACTGCGGTATGTATTATCTTTTAAAACAAAAAGAAAGGAGCCATAAGGCTCCTTTCTAAAAGCAATCTTAGCGACGTAGGCCTAGACGCTTGATTAGGTCTTGGTAACGATCTAGGTTCTTACCTTTTAGGTAATCTAGAAGCTTACGACGACGAGAAACCATACGTAGCAGACCGCGACGGCTGTGGTGGTCGTGTTTGTGGTTAGCAAAGTGACCTTGAAGGTGGTTGATTTGCGCTGTTAAAAGTGCAACCTGAACTTCAGGAGAACCAGTATCATTTTCACATTGTGCGTATTCTGCAACGATTGCTGCTTTAGTTTCTGCATTCAGAGACATAACTCATTCCTAATACAAAGATGTTTTAATTTGTGCCGCCAATCTCTGATTCAGCCGGCACCCAAGCCGCGGATTATACTGATCGATATAGATAACTACAAGCGAATAATTAGTAACCACGACAATAATAAACAATAAATAGAAGTCTTCATTGCATTCTTTAAAAGCAAAGCAGTAAGTGGTTCTACCGTTGTCAATTAATCTTGCTGATGTTCATTCGCCATGACGCGTTTTGGCGCTAGCATACCTTTAAGATCGATAGTACCCACACCAATAAACTCACGCTCAGAACCAACAGAAATACGTACTAAGGTCCCTTTTGCAGGAACATTGTCAGCTTCTACCGGATTACCATTAAGCACATGCACCGCAACCTCAGCACTGATATTCACTTCAGGCAAATCTTGTACTGCGGTGTCGGTTGGTAGCAATAACGCATCCAGCACAGAGCCAGGTTCTATCTCATTGGCTTTTGCATCATCAAGCATCGCTTGTAACTGCTCAATAGTAACCATTCGCTCATACGGGAAGTTAGAAACCCCTGTACGACGCAACATGATAACGTGAGCACCACAACCTAACATTTCGCCCAGATCATCAACGATAGTACGAATATAAGTACCTTTTGATACATGAAGTTCCATTTCAACTTCATTATTATCAAAACGCAGTAAATCAACAGAATAAACAGTAATTTTTCGTGATTCACGAGGAACCTCGACGCCTTCACGTGCATATTCGTATAATTTACGCCCTTTGTACTTCAGCGCAGAATACATTGATGGGATCTGATCTGTTGTACCACTGAACTTATCAATACACGCTTCGAGTTGCTCACGATTAACGTTCACATCACGTGTTTCAACTACTTCGCCATCAGAATCAGAAGTATCAGTACGTTCGCCCAGTTTTGCGATCACACGATAGCGTTTATCTGAATCTAACAAGAACTGAGAGAACTTTGTTGCTTCACCAAAACAGATGGGCAGCATACCCGTCGCCAAAGGATCAAGCGCACCAGTATGGCCCGCCTTTTGAGCAAAAAAGATACGTTTTACTTTCTGTAAGGTATCGTTTGAACTAATTCCCGTAGGCTTATCAACTAAAATGACACCATTAATTGGGCGACCTTTACGACGACGTGCCATGCTTATTCCTCGCCTTTCTCTTCGTCTTCATCACCACGACGATCTTCATCGTCACGTACCGCTTTCGATACTAGGTTTGAAATACGCATACCTTCTGTTAGAGACTGATCAAAAATAAAGTTCAGCTCAGGTGTTACACGTAAACGGATCTCTTTACCTAAGAGTGAACGAATGTAAGGCGCCATTTCACGTAATGCTTCTAGGCTACCTTCAGCGGTTTGCTCACCGATTGGGAAAAACGTCACATAGATTTTGGCGTAATTCATATCACGTGATACATCAACGCTTGAAATCGTTGTCATTGCGATCGCTGGATCTTTGATTTCACGCTGTAGAATTACAGCTAATTCTTTTTGTAGCTGCTGTGCTACACGTTGGGTACGGCTAAATTCTTTTGCCATTTTGTTGCTCTCTCTAAGAATAGGGCTCTTGAAAGAATGGGGAGCCGAAGCTCCCCATAATCATGTTGTTGAATCAGTTAGCGACGTTGATAATTAATCAAGAGTACGCTGAATTTCAACAATTTCGTAAACTTCGATCTGATCACCAACGCGAACATCATTGTAGTTCTTAACGCCGATACCACATTCGTAGCCGTTCTTAACTTCGTTAACGTCATCTTTAAAGCGACGTAGTGACTCAAGCTCACCTTCGTAGATTACTACGTTATCACGTAGAACACGGATAGGGTTGTTACGCTTGATAGTACCTTCAGTTACCAAACAACCAGCGATTGCGCCAATCTTAGGTGACTTAAATACGTCACGAACTTCAGCAAGACCAATGATCTCTTGCTTGAATTCAGGAGCAAGCATACCGCCCATTGCCGCTTTAACTTCGTCAATTAGCTGGTAAATTATTGAGTAGTAACGTAAGTCTAGGTTTTCATTTTCGATAGTACGACGCGCAGACGCATCAGCACGAACGTTGAAACCAAGCACGATAGCGTTAGAAGCTGCTGCAAGTACTGCGTCAGTTTCAGTAATACCACCAACACCAGAACCTACGATATTCACTTTAACTTCATCAGTAGAAAGTTTACGTAGAGAATCTGCGATAGCTTCTACAGAACCTTGAACGTCAGCCTTAAGCACAACGTTAAGCTCTGCAACTTCACCAGCTGTCATGTTAGAGAACATGTTCTCTAGTTTCGCTTTCTGCTGGCGAGCTAGTTTAACATCACGGAATTTACCTTGACGGTAAAGTGCAACTTCACGTGCTTTACGCTCGTCACGTACAACAGTCGCTTCGTCACCAGATGCTGGTACGCCTGAAAGACCTAAGATCTCTACAGGGATAGATGGACCCGCTTCTTCGATTTCTTGACCTAGTTCGTTACGCATCGCACGAACACGACCGTACTCTAAGCCACAAAGAACGATATCGCCCTTATGAAGCGTACCTTCTTGAACAAGAACAGTCGCTACAGGACCACGGCCTTTATCAAGACGTGATTCTACAACCACACCTTTAGCCATGCCTTCAGAGGCTGCTGTTAGTTCAAGTACTTCAGACTGAAGTAGAATAGCTTCTAGTAAGCCTTCGATGTTTGTACCCTGTTTCGCAGAGATGTGAACAAACATGTTCTCACCGCCCCACTCCTCAGGAATAACGTCGTATTGAGCAAGCTCGTTTTTAACGTTATCTGGGTTAGCATCTTCTTTATCGATCTTGTTTACCGCAACGATCAAAGGAACACCTGCCGCTTTCGCGTGCTGGATTGCTTCGATTGTTTGAGGCATCACACCATCGTCAGCTGCAACCACTAGTACAACGATATCTGTCGCTTGAGCACCACGAGCACGCATAGCTGTAAACGCTGCGTGTCCAGGAGTATCAAGGAAAGTGATCATACCGTTGTCAGTTTCAACGTGGTATGCACCGATGTGCTGAGTAATACCACCGGCTTCGCCAGAAGCAACGTGCGCTTTACGGATGTAATCAAGTGTTGATGTTTTACCGTGGTCAACGTGACCCATGATAGTTACAACAGGCGCGCGAGAAACTTTTGCTAGGTCATCTGCGTTACGATCAGAAAGCACTGACTCTTCAAGCTCGTTTTCTTTACGTAGAATAACTTTGTGACCCATTTCTTCAGCAACAAGTGCTGCTGTTTCTTGGTCGATAACTTGGTTGATAGTCGCCATAGCGCCCATCTTCATCATCACCTTGATAACTTCAACGCCTTTTACAGACATCTTGTTAGCAAGTTCAGAAACAACTATTGTTTCGCCAATAACAACGTCTTGCTTAGCAACTTGCGCTGTTTTGTCGAAGCCATGTTGCATTGAGCTTGGCTTGTTCATTTGAGGTTTACCGCGACCACGTTGGTTACGGCCACCACGGCCACCGCGCTCATCTTGCTTAGCAGCTGGCTTTTTCTTCTTACGACGGCGAGAAGTTTCTTCTTTGCGGTCTTGTTCATCTTCCGCAGCACGTGCGTAAGTTGATGTCGTTGTATGGTAATCAGATTTTTCCATACTTACGTTTTGATCAGGTTTTACCCCGTTCTTTTCATTCTGTTCTGCCATCTTGCGAGCCTCTTCTAGCTGGCGCTGACTTTCTTCTTCGGCTTTTCGCTTGGCTTCCTCTTCCAGACGACGCTGTAGTGCCTCAGCATCTAGTTTAGCCTGTTTGTCAGCAACAGCGCGTAAAGCTTTCTCTTCAGCTTTACGCTTTTCCTGTTTGGTACGATTCGCCTTTTCCTCTGCGTCTCGCTTTGCTTTTTCTTCCGCTTCTCGTTTTGCAGATTCTTCTGCTTTACTCTGCTCTTCTTTGGCACGCTTAGCTGCTACTTCAGCTTCACGTTTTGCAGCTTCTTCCGCTGCTGTTTTGGCAATAGCTTCCGCTTCACGTTTTGCGGCTTCTTCGGCTTCACGCTTCACAGCTTCTTCCGCTGCGCGTTGTTCCTCTTCCAAAGCTGAACGTTTTACGTAAGTGCGCTTTTTACGCACTTCAACTTGAACATTTTTGTTCTTGCCGCCGCTACCAGACACGCTCAGCGTACTGCGTGTCTTACGTTGCAAAGTAAGACGATTTGGAGCGCCGTCAGTATTGCTGTTACCTCCATGCTCTTTTTGGAGATGGTTAAGTAACGCCTGCTTTTCGGTTTGGCTTACATTTTCATCAGCTTTCTTAGCAATACCTGCCTCTGAGAGCTGTTGAAGTAAACGGTCAATTGGCGTACCAATTTCTTCCGCCAATGTTTTAACGGTAACCTCTGACATAATGCTCCTCCCTTGCTTTATATTGATTACGCTTCGTCGCTGAACCAGCAAATATTACGTGCAGCCATAATTAGCTCACCCGCTTTTGCATCGTCCACGCCTTCGATATCGGTCAAGTCATCAGTTCCCTGATCAGCAAGATCCTCAAGCGTACAAATACCTTTTGCTGCTAGTTTAAATGCTAACTCGCGCTCAAGGCCTTCAAGACCTAATAGGTCTTCAGCTGGCTCAGCACCGTCAAGCGATTCTTCTTTAGCAAGCGCAAGTGTCGTTAATGCAGCTTTTGCACGACTACGTAGTTGATCGATAGTCTCTTCATCAAGACCATCAACATCCATTAGCTCACTTACTGGAACGTAAGCAATTTCTTCTAATGTAGTGAAACCTTCTTCAACCAATACCGTTGCGAATTCTTCATCAATATCTAGGTGCTTAGTAAACACTTCAATTGACTCTTTCGCTTCTTCTTGGTGCTTCTTCTGAAGATCTTCAACCGTCATTACGTTTAGTTCCCAACCAGTAAGTTGAGAAGCCAGACGCACGTTCTGACCACTACGACCAATCGCTTGTGCTAAATTATCTTTCTGCACTGCGATATCCATCGTATGGTTATCTTCATCAACAATGATTGAATCAACTTCAGCCGGAGCCATCGCATTGATCACGTATTGCGCTGGATTCTCATCCCAAAGCACGATATCAATACGCTCGCCGCCAAGCTCACCAGAAACCGCTTGAACACGTGCACCACGCATACCAACACACGCACCCACTGGGTCAATACGTTTATCGTTAGTTTTTACTGCAATTTTTGCACGTGAACCAGGATCGCGAGCAGCGCCCATTAGTTCAATAAGCTCTTCGCCCATTTCTGGCACTTCAATACGGAATAGCTCAGAAAGCATTTCAGGCTTAGAACGTGTCATGAATAACTGGAAGCCACGCGCTTCTGGCGCAACTTTGTATAGCAGACCACGTACACGGTCACCCGGACGGAAGTTTTCACGTGGAAGCTGATCATCACGCTGGATAACAGCTTCAGCATTATTACCAAGATCGATAATAACCGCATCACGGTTTACTTTTTTAACGATACCAGTGATTAACTCACCTTCATTATCGATAAATTGCTCAACAATTTGAGCGCGCTCAGCTTCACGTACTTTTTGTACGATAACTTGTTTTGCAGTTTGTGTCGTAATACGGTCAAACGTTACCGATTCAATATCATCTTCAACGTAATCGCCAGCAACAATTGTTGGATCTTCAAACTGTGCCGCTTCAAGAGTAATCTCAAGCGTTGGCTGAGTCACTTCTTCTACCGCTTTCCAGCGACGGAAAGTTTCAAACTCACCAGTTTTACGATCAATTGCAACACGTACATCAATTTCTGCTTCATGTTTCTTTTTCGTTGCCGTTGCAAGTGCGATTTCTAATGCTTCAAAAATACGCTCACGAGGAACAGCTTTTTCGTTGGATACCGCTTCTACGACAGCCAAGATTTCTTTGTTCATTTCTAATGCCCCAATTTAGCGGTTAGAATTTTGGAACCAGGTTGGCCTTAGAGATATTGCTCAGTGCAAAGGACTCTTCATTGCCATCTACTTTAAGTGTGATCAATTCGCCTTCAACTGCGACAATGTCACCTTTCCACTTACGACGGTTACCCATCGCCATTTTTAACACTATGTTAGCTTCGTGGCCAACAAACTGTTGATAATGTGCTGCTTTGAATAGTGGTCTTTCCAATCCAGGGGAAGATACTTCCAAGTTATAAGCAACAGTAATTGGATCTTCAACATCCATTACGGCACTTATTTGGCGACTAACTTCTGCGCAATCATCAACATTGATACCATTTTCATGGTCAATAAATACGCGAAGTGTGGAGTGCTCACCAGCACGAATGAACTCTAAACCTACCAGTTCATAGCCTAAAGCTAATACTGATGGTTCAAGCATTTCGGTTAATTGTGTCTCTAAAGCTGTCAAAACAACCCCCCTGGAAACAAAAAAAGGGCATAAAGCCCAGTAGATACCTGAATGGTCATGTTTCAGATAATAAAAAACCCCGAATTACGGGGTTTTTTATTACTGGACCCTGATTACCGAGACTCTATAAATCTGCCTCAGTAAGAAAACAAACATTCGTATTTAAGAATAGTTTATTTTCAGGAAAGTGGTTGCGGGGGCTGGATTTGAACCAACGACCTTCGGGTTATGAGCCCGACGAGCTACCAAGCTGCTCCACCCCGCGTCCGAATTCTAACGATTATATCGTTCGGGCGTTACTTTTTCAAGTAACCAGTATAATGGTGCCGAGAAGGGGACTTGAACCCCTACACCTTGCGGCACTAGCACCTCATGCTAGCGTGTCTACCAATTTCACCATCTCGGCTAAATCTTTAATTACTGAGGGATCTCATCAGTTGATGGCGCCTTCTCAGTTTTTGTTTTTTCAACAACAGGTTGTGTTGTCGCTGGTGCAGTTAGGTTATCCCAACTACTTCCCTCTGTTGCTTGTTTTGCACTCATGTTGCCAAGAACAAGGCTGATAACAAAGAAAATTGCAGCCAAAACTGTTGTCATTCGGGTTAAAAAGTTACCGGAACCGCTAGAGCCAAACAATGTGCCTGATGCTCCAGCCCCAAATGAGGCTCCCATATCTGCGCCTTTACCTTGCTGAACCAAAACTAGGCCAATTACACCAAGCGCGGCGACAAGATAAATCACAAGTAGAATTTCGTACATGGCTTCCACCTATGGTTAAATTGCTATGCCAGCTTTGCTCTAGGCAGGGCCAGCGCACTCCATCTTCCAAGGAGCGACTGAATACTAGCGAAACCCTATCGTAGTGACAAGTAATATTTGATGAAAAATGCTTTACACCACACCACTTGCACAACATTTAGCCAAAACGAAGTCGACATAAAAATATAGGCAGAGTATCACGCTACCCTGCCTTCTTGTTTGTGCGATAAAATTCGTAATTGAAATTTATCGCAAAATGCAAATTAACAGTTTTCTTTTACTGCTTTTGCAATATCAAGAGCATATTGCTGAACATCAGCCGCATCTTGTCCTTCAACCATAACACGAATTAATGGCTCAGTGCCTGACTTACGTAACAATACGCGACCATTATCACCTAACTTTTCTTCAACTAATTTAGTTGCAGTAATAACTTCATCAGACTTTAATGGATCAGAAGTCCCTTTGAAACGTACATTCTCAAGTACTTGAGGGAACATAACCATACCATCACAAAGTTCTTTTAAGCTCATCTTACTTGCTACGATTGATGCCATTACTTGAAGACCTGCAACAATACCATCGCCGGTTGTCACTTTATCAAGCAAAATGACATGACCAGAGTTCTCTGCACCAATCAACCAATCTTGCTTCTGCAGCTCTTCCATTACATAACGATCGCCTACTTTGGCGCGAACAAATGGAATGCCTAAATTCTTAAGAGCAACTTCCATGCCCATATTTGTCATTAATGTACCAACAACGCCCCCTTTTAGTTCGCCACGACGTAATGCATCACGAGCAATAATGTAGGCTATTTGGTCACCATCAACTTTATTACCTAACTCATCAACCATGATCACACGATCGCCATCACCATCCAATGCGATACCAAAGTCCGCTTTTTCTTCAAGTACCTTAGCCTGAAGCGCAGCAACATCCGTTGCTCCTACTTTATCGTTAATGTTCACACCATTAGGCTCACAACCGATAGCAATCACTTCGGCCCCTAACTCTGAAAATACTTTGGGTGCAATGTGATAAGTTGCACCATGAGCACAATCAACAACAACCTTAAAACCTTCAAGGCTTAAATGTGTTGGAAAAGTCCCTTTACAAAATTCAATGTAGCGTCCAGCTGCATCATCGATACGATAAGCTTTACCAAGCAATGCTGATTCAACACAGGTTAATGGTTTTTCCATTTCAGCTTCAATTGCAAGTTCAATATCATCAGGTAATTTAGTACCTTGAGCTGAAAAGAATTTAATACCATTATCATAATAAGGATTGTGAGAAGCGGAAATAACAATACCAGCTTCTGCTCGGAACGTACGAGTGAGATAAGCAACTGCTGGTGTTGGCATTGGTCCAGTGAATGCGGCCTTTAAACCAGCTGCAGCTAAGCCTGCTTCTAAAGCTGACTCCAACATATAGCCAGAGATACGGGTATCTTTACCAATTAAGACTTTTTTTGTCCCCGTTTGTGATAATACGCGGCCAGCAGCCCACCCTAACTTCATTACAAAGTCTGGTGTAATTGGTGCTTCACCGACTAAACCACGAATACCATCAGTACCAAAGAACTTACGTTCAGACATGTTTTGCTCCTAGCTATATTGAATACTTCAGTGACGAACAAATTAATGACACATCACAATTCACTTTTATTTCGATTGTTGCAGTACCATATTATAAATTTTCATGACTTCAGCTGTTTCTCTAGCATCATGAACTCGAATAATATGCGCACCTTTCATTGCTGCAATGGTAGCACAAGCTAAACTTCCCGCGAGACATTCAGCAGGTGGCTTACCTAATAAATTGAATATCATTGATTTACGTGACATCCCCGCTAATACAGGTAAACCAAATTGATGAAATTGTTCAAATTTCGCTAACATTTGATAATTATGTTCAAGCGTTTTACCAAACCCAAAACCAGGATCTAGGATCAACTGCTGACGTGAAATTCCAACATTTTCACACGCTGAAATTCGCTCACTCAGAAAATCAGAAACATCCTGAATAAGATGATTATAATTCGGTTGGTGCTGCATTGTACGAGGCTGGCCTTGCATATGCATCAAGCAAATCGGCACATTGGCTTTTGCGGCAACCTCTAATGCATTAGGCTCTTGCAACGCACGTACATCATTAATCAGATCTGCCCCTGCATTTACCGCCTCTTTCATGACCTGAGCTTTACTGGTATCAATTGAAATCCAACAATCAAAACGTTGACGAATAGCTTCAATGATCGGTACCACGCGATCTAACTCTTCACTAAGTGCCACCTCTTTAGCACCAGGTCGCGTTGATTCACCACCGATATCAATAATGGATGTGCCAGCTTGCAGCATGCTTTCCACATGATTGAGCGCATAATCAATACGATTAAACTTTCCACCATCAGAAAATGAATCTGGCGTAACATTTAAAATTCCCATGACCTGTGGGGTAGATAGTTCTAAATTTTTATTACGACTGGTTAACTGCATCTGCTATTCCATTTTATTAAGATAAAAAAAACCCTGACCAAGGCCAGGGTTTTTATTCAACGCTAAATTAAGCCTGAGGTTTTGTATCGGTATCGTCTTCTTTCGTCAACGCATCAATACCATCGCCAATTGGCTCATCAGGTGCTAATTCAGTTTCAGGTGCTTCTTTACCTGATGGTTTCATTGTATCGTCATTATCCGACCAACCTTTCGGTGCACGGATTTCTGCTTTACGTTCCATCAAGTCATCAATCTGACCTGCGTCAATAGTTTCATATTTCATCAATGCATCTTTCATTGCATGCATGATATCCATATTATCAACTAGAATTTGACGAGCACGTTGATAGTTACGATCAATTAAGGTGCGAACTTCAGTATCAATCAGTTTTGCAGTGTCATCAGACATATGCTTACTTTGTGTAACTGAACGACCAAGGAAGACTTCCCCTTCATCTTCAGCATAAAGTAATGGACCTAACTTCTCAGAGAAGCCCCACTGAGTCACCATCTTACGTGCAATATCAGTTGCGCGTTCAATGTCATTTGATGCACCTGTTGATACTTTATCTACGCCGTAAATCAATTCTTCAGCTAAACGACCACCGTAAAGACTTGAAATCATTGACTCCAAGAACTCACGAGAGTGACTTACACGATCTTGCTCGGGTAAGTACATCGTTACACCTAGCGCACGACCACGTGGAATAATCGATACTTTATATACAGGATCATGATCCGGTACTAAACGACCAATAATTGCGTGACCTGCTTCGTGATACGCAGTTGATTCTTTTTGATCTTCAGACATAACCATTGATTTACGCTCTGCGCCCATCATGATCTTATCTTTCGCTAATTCGAACTCAACCATCGAAACAGTACGCTTGTTACCACGGGCAGCAAATAATGCCGCTTCGTTAACAAGGTTTGCTAAATCAGCACCAGAGAAACCTGGTGTACCACGAGCAATCAATGATGGATTTACATCACCATCTAGTGGCACTTTACGCATGTGAACTTTAAGGATCTGCTCACGACCGCGTACATCAGGAAGACCTACCACTACTTGACGGTCAAAACGACCAGGACGCAGTAATGCAGGGTCTAGTACGTCGGGACGGTTCGTTGCAGCAATAACGATAATACCCTCATTGCCTTCGAAGCCATCCATCTCAACTAGCATCTGGTTCAGTGTTTGTTCACGCTCATCGTGACCACCACCTACACCAGCACCACGTTGACGACCTACCGCATCGATTTCATCGATAAAGATGATACAAGGCGCAGCCTTTTTTGCTTGTTCGAACATGTCACGCACACGAGATGCACCAACACCAACAAACATTTCAACAAAGTCAGAACCAGAAATAGTAAAGAACGGTACTTTCGCCTCACCTGCAATCGCTTTTGCAAGTAACGTCTTACCTGTACCAGGAGGACCAACCATCAACACACCTGTTGGGATTTTACCACCTAGCTTTTGGAAACGGCTTGGATCACGTAAGTAATCAACCAGTTCTTTAACGTCTTCTTTCGCTTCATCACAACCAGCCACATCGGCGAACGTTGTTTTGATTTGGTCTTCGCTCATCATACGCGCTTTAGATTTACCGAACGACATGGCACCTTTGCCACCACCGCCCTGCATCTGACGCATAAAGAATATCCAAACACCAATTAATAGAAGCATTGGGAACCACGAAATGAAGATTGAAGCCAATAGGCTAGGCTCTTCAGGTGGTGTACCAGAAACAGCTACGTTAGCGTTAATTAGATCGTCTAACAGCTTAGGATCATTAGCGACAGGTAAGTATGTTACATAGCTCGCATTATCACGTTTGGTTACAGTGATTTCACGATCATTGAATCGCACTTCCTTTATCTGATCCTGACCGATTTGACGGACAAATGTCGTATAGTCTACTTGACCACTTGCTTTACTACTGTTGGTTCCAAAGCTTTGGAATACAGACATAAGAACAACGGCAATGACTAACCATAAAATCAAGTTTTTTGCCATGTCACTCAAGGTGTTAACCTCGCGATAACTAAAAGATGAATGTAGATTACTACAGTTTGTAACCTGTAGCCACAATATAGACTTCACGCGAGCGATCTCGCGAGGAATCTGGTTTACGAATTTTAACCACTTTGAACATACTACGAATTTCAGCTAGATATTGGTCAAAGCCTTCGCCTTGGAAAACTTTTACCGTAAAACTGCCATTCGGCGCAAGTACTTGTCGACACATATCTAATGCAAGCTCAACAAGATACATCGCTCTCGGTTGGTCGGATGCAAGATTACCACTCATATTAGGTGCCATATCAGACATCACCACGTCAACCATATCTGGTTGAATGCGGTCCAATAGTGCATCTAACACAGCCTCTTCTCGGAAATCACCTTGCAGGAAACTAACACCTGGAAGGGAATCCATTGGCAAAATATCACAAGCAATGACTTGTCCTTCACTACCTACAATTTCTGCCGCATATTGTGACCAACCACCTGGTGCAGCACCAAGGTCAACCACTGTCATGCCCGGTTTTAATAACTTATCTTTGTTCTGAATTTCTTCAATTTTAAAGAAAGCACGTGAACGATAACCACGTTTTTGTGCTTCCTGAACATATTTATCGTCGAAATGCTCTTTTAGCCAGCGGCCAGAACTGCCGGATTGTTTTTTTCTACTCATGCCTAACCTAATGAGTTGAGATACTTGTTAAGTATACGTCTGCCAAAGGCTTTATCGCATCTAATTCATTAAAATGTACAATCAAAATGTGCAGTACAACTCAAACACTACAAATTTTCATGCTGTCATAATGCAAACAAATTAGTCTTCTAGTCTAGATGGCGGTAGAATGTCACGTTTTCAACCCTAATAACCAAAAAAATAGAGTCATCATGAATCTAAGCACCAAACAAAAGCAATTCCTAAAAGGTCTTGCTCACAATCTAAAACCAGTTGTACTTATGGGTGCAAACGGCCTAACAGAAGCTGTATTGGCTGAAATTGAAATTGCACTTAACCATCATGAATTGATCAAAGTTAAGGTTGCTACTGAAGATCGTGAAACTAAAGTTTTAATCGTCGACGCTATCGTTCGCGAAACTAAAGCTGAAAAAGTGCAGGTTATCGGTAAAACGTTAGTTCTTTACCGCCAGAGTGAAGATCGTAAAATCGAGCTTCCTCGTAAATAAAAAAGGCCGCCTAGCGGCCTTTTTTGTATCTATTATTAATACAAAAAAATGCATTAATTACTAATCGATATCACCTATTTTAGTGATTATATTTTCTGATGAATATAATCATCAGTAAAATTATTAGATGTATTTCACTTCTACAATTTCAAACTCTTTTTGACCGCCAGGCGTGGTAATCGCAACCTCATCACCTTCCATCTTACCGATCAAACCACGTGCAATTGGTGAATTCACTGAAATTAAGTTTTCCTTAATATTCGCTTCATCATCACCCACGATACAGTATGTCACTTCACTCTCGGTATCTAAATCTAGCAAAGTGATTGTAGTACCAAAAATCACTTTGCCTGTATTTGGCATAGTAGTTACATCAATAATTTGAGCAACAGATAGTTTGTATTCAATATCACGAATTTGCGCTTCACAAATACCTTGCTCTTCACGAGCCGCATGGTATTCCGCATTTTCTTTTAAGTCGCCAAGCTCACGTGCTTCTGCGATCGCCTGAGAAATAAGAGGGCGACGCTTCAACAATACTTCAAGTTCACTACGTAGCTTTTGTTCGCCACGTACAGTCATTGGCACTTTTTCCATAAATAAATTACCTCAATAACCTGATAGCGCACGCCAATTTCAGGAAATAAAAAAGCTAGCCCAATCGTGATTGAGCTAACAGTGTATATGTCACGATGTTTATCATATTAAACAAAGATGGACAAGAGATCATCCTCGTTACGTCATTAATCTGTTTTTCGTTTTAATAACAGTCAAAAACAATGAATATGCTAAAAATACTATATCAATAATTCATAGTAACAAATCAATAGTTAAAACATTCACCAAAGAAATAAGCCTCTCGCTACCACCTTTTTTTCATTGAGAAAAGTTATAATCTCACACTTCAACAATATTTATACAAATATTCACTCAGGCATTTTCCATTGATTACCTAAATACAACTAAAAAATAAAATTAATTTAGAACTTTTATCGATAGACATAACACACTGATTAAATTAACAATAAAAACTAAAAAAAACAAAAAAGACATACTAATGAGGTATTTTTCAGTTTTTTTTACTAACATAAATCAGTAGACACAAGTAAAAAGAACAGCATGCATTTGGCATAGAAATGCAACACATAAAAATTTAAAAAAGGATTCGGTAATGAACAAGCACCTTATTGCTTTAGCAGTAACAGCAGCAACTCTATCTGGCGCAGCATCAGCAGCACAAGTTTATTCAGATGATACATCTTCTCTTGCTATCGGCGGTCGTGTAGAAGCTCGTGCTCTTCTTTCTGAGCAAGCTGAAAATAATGCAGTAGCACCAACACTACAAAAAACACAAAATGAAGTAACTGATATTTCACGTGTACGTGTAAACATTGATGCGAAAACACAAATCGCAGATGGCGTTCAAGGTATTGGTTTCTACGAGCGTGAGTTCAAAGACGACAATTCTGATGACGAAAACCGTTACATGTATGCTGGTGTAAACAGCGACCAATACGGTCAAATTGTTTACGGTAAGGCTGACGGCTCTCTAGGTATGCTAACTGATTTCACTGATATCATGGCATACGCTGGTTCTGTTGTTGGTGGTACTAAGCTAGCAGTAGCTGACCGTACAACTAACAACCTAGCATACGCTGGTACATTTGGTGATCTAACGTTCAAAGCTAACTACGTTTTCGCTGGCGCTGATTATGATACAGCTGGTAACAAAACAGACGTACACGGTTTCTCAACAGGTGCTGTATACAAAGTAGCTGATACAGGTCTTGCACTAGGTGCTGGTTACGGTGAGCAACGTGACCAACTTGGTAACGCGAATACTCACAAAGCACGTTCAGAGCAAACTTTCGCAGTAGCATCTTACACAATGGGCGATCTATACTTCGGTGGCCTATACAAATCCGGTCGTCGCGACGGTACTAACTTAGTAACTGGCGATGTAACAGATACTCAAGGCTACGAATTCGCAGCAGCGTACACTATGGGTAAAACTGTATTCACGACTACTTACGGCTTCATGAAAGATGAAAACGCTCACAATGTATACGATGAGCTAGCAAATGCAGCTGCAGTTGATGCTACTTACTACTTCAACAGCAACTTCCGTACTTACGCTTCTTACACATTCAACATGCTTAATAAGAACGAAGTAGGTAAAGTTGCAGCATCTGACCAATTCGTTCTAGGTGCTCGTTACGACTTCTAATCCTTGTGATTAAAAGCAACATATAGTGAAACGTCGGCTTCGGTCGGCGTTTTTTATTACTTTTGTGTCAGTTTTAGTCTTTATTTCCTCTCTTTTTTTACCCTCTCTCATATAAACGTTATGATTAAGGCCTATCTCTTAACCAAAATTATGCCTTCACATGTTTAAAAAATTGCTTTGCTCCGCTTTAATGGCAACGACCTTTTCTTCTTTTGCTGCGTTCTTACCTCAGCAAGCTATCGAACACCTGCCCAAAGGGAGTGATGTCGCGCTTCTTATTGTAAACCCAGCCACCAACAAAGTTATATACGATAAACGCGCAGATGAATTACAAGCCCCTGCAAGTACCCAAAAAACGATCACCGCCCTTGCCGCAAAGCTATATCTCGGTAATAACTTCCGCTTTGATACTTACCTTGAAACGAAAGGTAATGATGTCATTTTGAAATTTAATGGCGATCCAACACTTAAACGCAGCGATATTGCCAATTTACTTCGCCAACTAAAACAGCAAGGCATAGCTACGATTAAAGGTAACCTGTACTTAAACGGTGGACATTTTACTGGCTATGAACGTGCTATTGGTTGGCCTTGGGATATTTTAGGCTCTTGCTATAGTGCGCCATCAAGTAGTATCAGCTTAGAGCACAACTGTGTTCAAGGTGCGCTATACAGCAATAAATCTTTGGGGGACGTTACACGCGTAAATGTGCCTAGCCACCAGCCAATTCAAGTAAAAACCTCTGCGATTGTGGTGTCAAAAGCACAGCAAAAAGAGCAGCACTGTCAGCTTTCAATGACATCGAATGATCGTAATATGTATCAAATTAGTGGCTGTATCCAACCTCGTAAACAGCCTCTACCGCTTAAATTTGCAGTACAAAACACAACCTTGTATTCAACTGCAGTTATTCAACAAGAGCTTAAGCGCGCAGGGATAAAGTTAAACGGTAAGGTACTTCGTAACGATAAAGTCAGCGGTAAAATCATTGCAACACATCGCTCAGCCCCATTATCAACGCTGCTTGATATTATGCTGAAGCGCTCTGATAACTTATTTGCCGATAACATTGCAAAAACCATTGGTGCCAAGTATTACCACCAAGCCGGTAGTTACACCAATGGCATTGAAGCAATTAAGGCGATACTAAAAGATAAAGCTGGTATCGATCTTTCTGATACCGTGATGGTGGATGGTTCAGGCTTATCGCGTAACAACCGTTTAACAGCAAGTGATTTAATGAAAGTAGTCACTTACATTTATAACCACCCTAAATTAGGTTTAATGAACGATTTACCCGTATCAGGTAAAAGTGGCACGTTACAGTACCGTCGCAGTCTTCGTGATGCTCCGTTAAAAGGTAAGGTTATTGCTAAAAGTGGCTCTTTATTCGGAACTTATAACCTTGCAGGTGTGATTAAGACCCACAACGGTAAACCACTACTCTTTGTACAGCTAGTGACGAATTACTATCCACATATGCATGACGGTAAAAAAGCAGCCTTACCGCCTATTTACCAATTTGAAAAGCAACTTTATAGCTCACTGTATAAAAACGACTAAATAAGAGACCTGAGAGATAAAAGCCGCTATTAAATACTTTCAACTAGAAATATTCGAGCAATAGCGGCTTTTTTAATACAAACAATCTTACTAACCGAAGCCTAGCATCCAATTGACTGTCTTGAAGTAAATCACCATCCCCGTGATATCGACCATTGAAGCTAAGACAGGGCTGACTAATACCGCAGGATCGAGATTTAATGATCTCGCTAGCATCGGTAGAACCCCACCAACACTAGTCGAAATAATCACCTGAATAGCAATGGCTATCCCAATCGCAAATGCTATCGAGTCTAGTGTCATTCCTGCAGGTAACACAACATCCCCACTAAAAAAAATCACCCGTCCAATGATCACTACTGCAAGGCTCACCGCGATAATAATCGCAACTCTAAATTCTTTCCAAAGCACCAATAACCAATCTTTTGAGCGTATTTCTTCCATTGCCAATGCTCGCACAACCAGTGTTGCCGCCTGCGAGCCAGCATTCCCCCCCGCAGCTGCAATCACCGGCATATAAATCGCAAGTAGGACTAATTGACTCAGGGTATCTTCATAGTGAGAGATAATTAAGCCCGAGACAATTCCCATTAAAGCCAGCCCTACAATCCAACCTATGCGTTCCTTAACATGGTTTAAGACACTATTTTCTAAATAATGCCCGCTCGGTTCAACCTCAGAGCAAATTAACCCTAAACCACTGGCTAGTTGGCGGGCTCGTATGTCCTCTTCTAATTCATCTAAACGATCTAATAAAATTTGCACATGCCGCAATGGGCATTCCTGTAACATAGCTAAAGCCTCTACGACTGGCATTTTTGCCAATAATTGCGCTTGTTCAACTAGATCATATTTTAAAAATGCATTACGTACTGCTAACGCCTCTTTTTGCGCAATATGGGTTGTTGCTGAAAAAGCTGCATAATTCATTACCGCCATGGCGAATCTCCCGATTAGCTGTCTCTCTAGAAAGAGAAGGTAACGACCACCACATTAACATTTGCAATAAACCCTCGCGCACCACATAACAATACAGTCGCGCTGTTGTGGTAAACATAGATTTAAAGCTCATATTATTGATAAGTAAATAAAGAGGAAAATTACAGGAGAGATGTCGAAAATGAATAATTTCAAAAAAGGGGGTTACGAGACATGACTCCGAGCCTAGCAGCACGGAATATACTATTTAATACCGTTACCTAAGCTAATTTTCCAGCTTCATACTCGGGGGATGGTCGGTATTGTTCATTAAAATCTCCAAGAAGAATGTATCGCTTGCTGCGACGCCAGTATCTTACGTTAATAAATCTGAACAGCAACTGATTAAACTAATGATATAAAATTTCAATGAGTTATATGTGATTATGTATTTAACAATAAAAAAGCCGAACGTTAACGTTCGGCTTTTTATTTCGTAGTGAGTAATACTTATTTAATACGTGCGTGAAGCTCTTGAATTGAAGACACTGTATTGCGGTCATCTGCAGTATGCGCCATACATGTTGCAAATCCCGCATTTAGAGTTGTAGTGTAGTTAACTTTTTCAGCTAGCGCACCACGACGAAGTACTTTTGAATCTTCAATCGCTTGACGACCCGATGCAGTATTTACAATGTAGGTGTATTCATTATTCTTGATACGGTCAAGAATATGAGGACGACCTTCATGTACTTTGTTCACTAGACGTGGGTTAATACCCGCTTCACCAAGAATAACTGCTGTACCGTGTGTTGCATCTAATTGGTAGCCAAGCTTAATTAGCTTAGAAGCTAAATCAACCACACGTTGCTTATCACCTTCACGAACAGATAATAGCGCACGACCACCTTCAGGGTATTCTTTACCACAACCTAATTCAGCTTTAGCGAATGCTTCTGCAAACGTATTACCGATACCCATAACTTCACCTGTTGAGCGCATTTCAGGGCCTAACAGTGGATCAACACCTGGGAACTTGTTAAACGGTAGGACGACTTCTTTCACTGAATAATACGGTGGAATAATTTCCTTGGTAAAACCTTGTGATTCAAGTGATTGACCAGCCATTACACGCGCTGCAATTTTCGCCAGCGGTGCACCTGTCGCTTTAGATACGAACGGTACGGTACGTGCAGCACGAGGGTTAACCTCGATAAGGTACACTTCGTTATCTTTTACGGCGAACTGGGTATTCATTAATCCACGAACACCTAATTCAAACGCTAGGTTCTTCACCTGCTCACGCATCACATCTTGGATTTCTTGACTTAGGGTATAAGCAGGCAGTGAACATGCAGAATCACCTGAGTGAACACCCGCTTGCTCGATATGCTCCATGATACCGCCAATCACCACTTGCTCACCGTCACAAATTGCATCAACGTCTACTTCCACCGCATCATCTAAGAAACGATCGAGTAGTACTGGTGATTCATTTGAAACGCTTACTGCTTCATTGAAGTAGCGACGTAGATCTTGCTCGTCGTAAACAATTTCCATTGCTCGACCGCCGAGTACATACGATGGACGTACCACTAATGGGTAACCAATGTCACGCGACTTCTCAATCGCTTGCTCCATCGTTGTTACCGTTGCATTTTCTGGTTGCAGTAAACCTAAACGGTCAACGGCTTGTTGGAAACGCTCACGATCTTCTGCGCGGTCAATCGCATCTGGGCTTGTACCGATAATTGGCACACCTGCCGCTTCTAGTGCACGAGCGAGTTTCAGTGGTGTTTGACCGCCATACTGAACAATCACACCTTTTGGCTTTTCAACACGTGCGATAGCCAGTACATCTTCAAGTGTTACAGGTTCGAAGTACAGACGATCTGATGTGTCATAGTCAGTTGATACAGTCTCTGGGTTACAGTTAACCATGATAGTTTCATAACCATCTTCACGTAGCGCCAGTGATGCATGAACACAACAGTAGTCAAACTCGATACCTTGACCGATACGGTTTGGACCACCGCCCAGTACCATGATTTTATCTTTGTCCGTTGGATTTGCTTCACACTCTTCATCGTATGATGAGTACATGTAAGCAGTATCTGATGAGAATTCAGCGGCACACGTATCTACACGCTTGTAGACAGGATGAATGTCAAACTGATCACGTAGTTTACGAATTTCGCCTTCGCTAACACCCAATAATTTAGCAAGACGTGCATCTGCAAAACCTTTGCGCTTAAGCTTACGTAATACGTCAGCATTAAGACCTGCAAAACCGCCAGCTTTCACTTGCTCTTCAAGTTTGATGATTTCTTCAATTTGAACCAAGAACCAACGGTCAATGTTAGTTAGATTGAAGATACCGTCAACCGACATACCCGCACGGAAAGCATCACCGATGTACCAAATACGCTCAGCACCTGCTTCTTTCAGTTCATGTCGGATCTTGCTCATCGCATTTGGATCATCAAGATCAACCATTTCATCAAAGCCGTTCGCGCCAACTTCTAGGCCACGTAGTGCTTTATGTAATGATTCTTGTTGGTTACGGCCAATCGCCATAACCTCACCTACCGACTTCATTTGTGTCGTTAAGCGATCGTTAGCGCCAGCAAATTTCTCGAAGTTAAAGCGAGGAATTTTTGTTACTACGTAATCAATAGTTGGTTCAAATGATGCCGGTGTTGCGCCGCCTGTGATGTCATTCATCAGTTCATCAAGGGTGAAACCAATCGCCAGTTTTGCCGCGATTTTTGCAATCGGGAAACCTGTTGCTTTTGATGCTAATGCCGATGAACGAGATACACGTGGGTTCATCTCGATGATAACCATACGGCCATCTTTCGGGTTAATACCAAACTGGACGTTTGAACCACCGGTTTCAACACCAATTTCGCGCAGTACTGCAAGCGATGCATTACGCATTAATTGGTATTCTTTATCTGTTAGTGTTTGCGCAGGTGCGACTGTGATTGAGTCACCGGTGTGAATACCCATTGGGTCGAAGTTTTCAATTGCACACACAATGATACAGTTGTCGTTCTTATCACGAACCACTTCCATCTCATATTCTTTCCAACCAATCAGTGATTCATCAATCAATAATTCATTGGTTGGTGATAGGTCGATACCGCGCGAACAAATTTCTTCAAATTCTTCTTTGTTGTATGCAATACCGCCACCTGTACCACCCATCGTAAATGACGGGCGAATAATACAAGGGAAGCCAACCATTTCGAGAACTTTGTAAGCTTCTTCCATCGTTGTTGCAGTATCAGCACGAGGACACTCAAGGCCGATGGCTTTCATTGCTTTGTCAAAACGAGAACGGTTTTCAGCTTTATCAATTGCATCCGCTGTTGCACCGATCATTTCAACATTGAATTCTTCTAATACGCCATATTTTTCAAGATCTAACGCACAGTTAAGTGCGGTTTGACCACCCATGGTTGGTAGTACCGCATCAGGGCGCTCTTTAGCAATGATATTACGTACCACTTCCCAGTGAATTGGCTCTATGTAAGTTGCATCAGCCATTTCAGGATCAGTCATGATAGTCGCAGGGTTAGAGTTTACCAGAATAACGCGGTAACCCTCTTCACGAAGTGCTTTACAAGCTTGTGCACCAGAGTAATCGAACTCACAGGCCTGACCGATAACGATCGGTCCAGCACCTAGAATTAGTACACTTTTTATATCAGTACGTTTTGGCATTTCTTACTACTCCCGGCTTAGGCGCTGTGTTTCTTAATTAATTCGATAAAGTGATCAAATAATGGTGCTGCATCATGTGGACCAGGGCTCGCTTCTGGGTGGCCTTGGAAACTGAATGCAGGCTTGTCGGTACGATGAATACCTTGTAGCGAGCCATCAAACAGGGATTTGTGTGTCGCACGTAAATTTTCAGGTAACGTTGCTTCGTCAGCAGCAAAACCGTGGTTCTGGCTGGTGATCATCACAACATCACGATCTAAATCTTTAACAGGGTGGTTAGCACCATGGTGGCCAAACTTCATTTTTACTGTTTTTGCACCACTTGCTAAGGCAAGAATTTGGTGACCTAAACAAATACCAAAGATTGGAATATTTTTATCGAGGAATGTTTTGGTTGCTTCAATCGCGTAAGTACATGGCTCTGGGTCACCAGGACCATTTGATAAGAATACGCCATCTGGATTTAACGCAAGCACGTCTTCTGCTGACGTTTGTGCAGGCACAACTGTTAAGCGACAACCACGGTCAACCAACATACGTAAAATATTACGTTTAGCACCAAAATCATAAGCGACTACATGGTAAGGCAGTTCTTTATCTTCTTGTGCTTCTGGTAAACCATTCTCTAATGTCCAAGAACCTTGCTTCCAGCTGTAAGTTTCGCTTGTTGTCACTTCTTTCGCTAAATCCATGCCTTTCAGACCAGGAAACGCTTTCGCTTGTTCAAGTGCAAAACCTTCATCGATATTGTTACCTGCAACGATACAACCGTTCTGCGCACCTTTTTCACGAAGAATACGGGTTAGCTTGCGAGTATCGATATCAGCGATACCAACGATGTTTTGTGATTTTAGATAGTCAGAAAGAGATTGTTCAGAGCGGAAGTTTGAAGCGATAAGAGGAAGATCACGAATAACCAAACCTTGTGCATGAATTGCCGTGGATTCTTCGTCTTCGGTATTAGTACCGGTATTGCCAATGTGGGGATAAGTAAGGGTAACGATCTGTTGTGAGTAGGAAGGGTCAGTGAGAATTTCCTGATACCCCGTCATCGAAGTATTAAAAACGACTTCACCAACGGCCGAACCATCTGCTCCAATGGACACGCCGCGGAACACAGTCCCATCTTCAAGGACTAATAGCGCAGATTTGCTCAAGACAACCTCCAATTAAATAAAAATGCAATTAAAACAGATAAACTTGCAATTACCCATTCCTTTTCATATCAAAAACCACGTCTTACTGATTTTTGACAAATTGCGCAAATTCTATTGATCTGTTAGCAATCTGTCAACATAAGAGCAGAAATAAATTCAACAAATAACTATCTCAACACAATTAAGTATCCAAAATGCTAAAATAACATGTTTAGTCGTATTTTTTAGTATCAACATCAAATCAAATGAGAACGCAACCGTTTGCAATCAAAACCAAACCATTAACAAATACAAACACCCATCAAAAAAGCCAAAAATGACAACTAAGCAAACACAAATAACCATCTAACAAAAAAAACACGACCAACTATCTATTTTATACAGTAAATAAACCCAGCTCAGTGCGATATTTAACCACCTCAAAAATATACTGATATAACACGAATAAATTCATCTCTATTTGTATTTACAATATTTATTCTCACTTTATTCAGATATAAAAAAACCTGCTTATTAGCAGGTTTTTGTCTCGATTATAATGAATCAAGCCCTAAGACATCTTCCATAGTATAAAAACCAGGCGATTTATCATTGAGCCATACCGCCGCTCTCACCGCACCATTGGCAAATGTCATTCTGTCTGTTGCTTTATGAGTGATCTCCACACGCTCACCGATATCTGCAAACATGGCGGTGTGTTCACCTACTATGTCACCAGCACGAATCGTAGCAAAACCAATCTCATCACGAGTACGCTCACCCGTGATCCCCTCTCGAGCATAAACTGCAACATCACTTAATTTATTGCCCATCGCGCCCGCAATCGCTTCTCCCATCCCAATTGCTGTTCCTGATGGTGCATCCACTTTATGACGATGGTGCGCTTCGATAATTTCAATATCGCAGTAATCGCCCATCACTTTGGCAGCTTTTTCTAACAATTTGAAAACCAGATTAACCCCTACACTATAATTAGGCGCCATCACGATAGAAATATCATGAGCAGCAAGATCAATTAACTCTCGCTCTTGCTCTGTAAAACCGGTTGTACCAATTACAATTTTTTTATTATGTTGCTGACAAAACTCAATATTCGCCAATGTTGCGACAGGTGCAGTAAAGTCAATTAACACATCAAAATCATCAAGAGCCTGGTTAAGATCATCAACAATGATCACATTGGCAACACCCGTTCCTGCTAACTCACCAGCATCAGCACCTACTAATGTAGAACCTGCACGCTCAGTCGCGGCACCTAATTCTGCTTTTTCTGATAGTTGTGTTGCTTTTAATAGCTGACGCCCCATTCGGCCAGCAGCTCCGGCTATCGCAATTCTTACCATTGCGTGCTTCTCCCTTGATGAATATATAATTATCTCAATACTGTAGCGGTTTTACAGACGATAAAAAAGCCCCAGCTTTCACTGAGGCTTATTCTGTACAAATCAATATGCTATTAGATATTCTTTACTTGTAACTCTTTAGGTACTTCAAAGAACATGTTTTCTTCACGACCTGAAAGCTCTTCCACTTCAGAGCCTGTTAACTTTTTGATCTGCTCGATAATTTGATTAACGAGTTCTTCTGGCGCTGAAGCCCCCGCAGTCACTCCAACCTTGGTTTTATTTTCAAACCAGCTAGCTTGTATATCTTCAACACAGTCGGTTAAATACCCCGGTGTTCCAAGCTTTTCAGCTAACTCACGTAAACGGTTAGAATTGGAAGAATTTTTTGAGCCAACCACAATCATTACATCAACCGTTTCAGCCATTTCACGCACAGCATCTTGGCGGTTCTGAGTCGCGTAACAAATATCATCTTTACGTGGCCCTTGGATTTTTGGAAACACTTGGCGCAAGCGATCAATGACATCTGCCGTTTCATCCACAGATAATGTCGTCTGGCTAACATAGTGAAGATTAGTTGGATCTTTAACGATGGTGGTCAGCTTATCGACATCCTCCGGTTTTTCAACAAGGTACATACCACCATCTTGATTAGCATATTGCCCCATTGTACCTTCAACTTCGGGATGTCCTGCGTGTCCAATCAGCACCACTTCCATCGCTTTTCGACTAGCACGAGCCACTTCCATATGTACCTTTGTCACCAATGGACACGTTGCATCAAACACGGTTAATTGACGTTGCTTAGATTCATTACGCACCGCTTGAGAGACACCGTGAGCTGAAAATATAACGATATTGTCATCAGGCACTTCGCTAAGCTCTTCAACAAAAATCGCCCCTCGCTGCTTTAGCCCTTCAACAACAAAACGGTTATGTACGACTTCGTGGCGAACATAAATAGGCGGTTGGTACATTTCTAACGCACGCTCGACAATGCTGATCGCACGATCAACACCAGCACAAAAACCTCGTGGGTTTGCGAGTAAGATTTTCATCAACAATTGCTCTTAACTTTCAATGGAGACAACCTCCACCTCAAAGGTGACAGCTTGCCCTGCAAGTGGATGATTGAAATCAACAGTAACAGAGTCACCCACAACGGCTGTAATTATTCCGGGAATATCATGTCCATCGGGACCTGCAAAGGCGATAATGTTGCCCACTTCAGCAGGAGCATCAGCACCAAATTTAGCTAAATCAAGATGGTGGATATTATCGGGGTTAGGTAAACCAAATGCATCTTCTGGCGATAGTTCAAATGTACCTTTTTCACCAATAGTTAACCCTAATAAACACTTTTCAAAATTGTCAGTTAAACTGCCATCTCCCATCCGAAACATTGCAGGTTTACCTGCGGCATAAGTAGATTCAGCAACCGATCCATCATCAAGTTTAATGGCAAAATGCATCAGCACTTCGCTGTTATCTTTAATCACCGACATAGCACATCCTTTTGTATGATCGCTTATTGATCTAACAACAAGTCGCTCATTTTATTTTAATGTTCCCATTTAACAATAAACCATCGTGCGTATCAACGGACAGGCACTAAGGTTTTACATTTGTACCACTTGATTTGTTAAATCAAGAATAAGACGTCAATATGCACAGATAAAAAAACGCAGCTCATAAAATGAACTGCGTTTAATATTGACGTGTTATTAATACCAGTTAAAGGTAACTAATTACGACTTAGCTTGCTTGTCTGATTTAAAACCATCAAGTATCAACAAAGCCGCACCGACACATATTGCACTATCAGCAATATTAAATGCAGGCCAATGGTAGCTACCATAGTAAAGGTCTAGAAAATCAACCACAAAACCATGATAGATACGATCAAATAAGTTACCTAATGCGCCACCAATAATTAATGCATAAGCAATATTAGCGATTTTATTTGTCGCAGGTGTACGACGCATCCAGTACATTAATAAGCCACAAACACCAAAGGCAATAGCTGCAAATAACCAACGCTGCCAACCACTTGCGTCACTTAAAAAACTAAACGCTGCACCGGTATTGTGCACATAAAGTAAATTAAAAAACGGCAGTACTTCGATCCGGTTTGGCCAGCCATAGCCCATCGTGTCCATCACTAACAGTTTGGTACCATTATCGATGATAAATACCAGAACCGCTAACCATAGCCAACGGATGCCAGATTGTTTAACTGTTAGCGATTGCTTCAGTGCTGTACTTGTCATTATGCAAACTTTCTCTTTTCGCCTTCGCCATCGATGTTAGTTGCACAGCGACCACAAATTTCTTCATGACCTGCAATTGTGCCAACATCAGCAACATGGTGCCAACAACGCTCACACTTCGCTGCTTCAGATGCTTTAACCGTTACGAATAAACCTTCAATATCGGTTTCTTGCGCATTTTCAGGCTTACTATCAGCAACAACAACTTGAGCTTTAGATGTTAATAGAACAAAACGTAGTTCGTCTTCTAACTTATTCAGCTTCTCAGCCAATTTAGCATTAGCAGAAAGAATAACCTCAGCCTGTAGTGAGCCACCGATCACTTTTTCACTACGCGCCGTTTCAAGTAACTTGTTCACCGCGCCACGAACTTGTTGGATTTCAGCCCAGAATTCATTGCTTAGCTCTTCGTTATCAGCAAGACCAAATAGACCATCGAACCACTCACCAGTAAACACGAACTTGTCACGCTGACCTGGCATTTCGTTCCAAATTTCATCTGCTGTGAATGACATGATAGGTGCCATCCAACGAACTAATGCCTCTACAATGTAGTAAAGCGCAGTCTGACAGCTACGTTGAGCATGGCTTCCACGTTTTGCTGTGTATTGACGATCTTTGATTACATCTAAGTAGAATGAACCCATCTCAATAGAACAGAACTGCATTAAGCGTTGTGTTACTGCGTGTAGGTTGTAATCTTCGTAATCTTTGATAATTTCTTCTTGAGCTGCCATTGCACGACCAACAGCCCAACGATCAAGAGCTACCATTTCTTCAGCTGGAACACAGTCAGTTTCAGGGTTGAAACCGCTTAAATTAGCTAAGAAGAAACGTGCCGTGTTACGAATACGACGGTAAGCATCGGCAGAGCGCTTTAAGATCTCATCAGATACAGCCACTTCGCCAGTGTAATCAGTCGAAGCAACCCATAGACGTAAAATATCAGCACCAAGCTTATTCGTGACATCTTTTGGTGCAACGACATTACCGATAGATTTAGACATCTTACGGCCTTGACCATCAACCACGAAGCCGTGAGTTAACACTTGCTTGTACGGTGCTTTATCTTTCATCGCTACCGATGAAATCAATGAAGACTGGAACCAACCGCGGTGTTGGTCTGAACCTTCAAGGTAAAGATCCGCTGAATGACCGTTAAATTCTGGACGGCTATCAACCACTGAGAAATGCGTAACACCTGAGTCAAACCATACGTCTAGTGTATCGAGTACTTTTTCGTAATTTGCGGCATCTTCTGCGCTCATTACATCAGTCAATTCTAGATCCCACCAAGCTTGAATGCCTTTTTGCTCAACAAGCTGTGCTACTTTTTCAATTAGCTCAGAGGTTTGAGGGTGAAGTTCTTGCGTTTCTTTATGGATAAATAGTGCAATTGGCACGCCCCACGTACGCTGACGCGAGATACACCACTCAGGACGACCTTCGATCATACCTTCAATACGGCTTTGACCCCACTCAGGCATCCATTGAACATTTTTGATTTCGCCCAATGCTTTCGTACGTAGACCTGCTTTGTCCATAGAAATGAACCATTGCGGCGTAGCACGGAAGATAATAGGCGTTTTATGACGCCAGCAGTGTGGGTAGCTGTGTGTGATTTTTGAGAAATTCAATAGTGAGCCGTGCTCACGTAGTACTTCAACAACAGCTTCATTTGCTTTAAATACGTGTTGACCAGCAAAGATCTCAGTATCTGGTAGGTAAACACCATTACTGCCCACAGGGTTTGCAATTTCAAGATTGTATTTTTGACCTACCACGAAGTCTTCTTGGCCGTGACCAGGGGCGGTATGTACACAACCTGTACCTGATTCAGTCGTTACGTGATCACCTAAAATTACTGGCACATCAAAGCTGTAGAATGGGTGGTTAAAGCGAAGTAGCTCAAGCTCTTCACCTTTACAGAAACCCAGGATTTCTGATTCTTCAAAACCAACACGACCCATTACATCTTTTACAAGCTCTGCCGCTACGATTAAACGTTGCGGCTGAGGATGTGCTTCTGTAACTGGTGTTTGTACTAATGCGTAATCAAGATCAGCACTTACAGCTACTGCACGGTTAGCAGGCATTGTCCAAGGCGTTGTTGTCCAAATAACAATCGATACATCGCCTTGACCTTGATCAGCCACACAACCAAATTTAGCTAATACAGCCGCTTCATCTACCGCTTTAAATTTCACATCGATAGATAGAGATACTTTATCTTGGTATTCAACTTCAGCTTCAGCCAGTGCTGAACCACAGTCAGTACACCAGTGAACAGGTTTAAACCCCTTCAACAAGTGATCGTTATCTGCAATTTTACCTAATGCACGAATAATGTTGGCTTCGGTATCGAAGTCCATTGTGCGGTAAGGCTTGTCCCATTCACCTAGTACACCTAAACGAATGAAACTTTCTTTTTGACCATTAACTTGACCTGCAGCATATTCACGACACTTTTCACGGAATTCAGCTGCTGTCACTTTTTGACCCGGCTTACCCACTTTTTTCTCTACCATCAATTCGATAGGTAGACCGTGACAGTCCCAACCAGGGATATACGGTGAGTCAAAACCAGACAGAGTCTTTGACTTAATAATAATGTCTTTAAGAATCTTGTTTAGTGCGTGACCAATGTGAATATCACCGTTAGCGTATGGAGGGCCATCGTGTAATACGAAAGATTTTTTACCTTTCTTTGCTTTACGGATTTCACCGTAAAGATCTTCATCATACCAACGCTTAAGCATTGCAGGCTCACGCTGAGCTAGGTTGCCTCGCATCGGAAACCCTGTTTCAGGCAGGTTCAGGGTATCTTTATAGTCGCTCATTGATTCTAGATTCCGTTACTTGGGCGAAGTTGGACATTATTACGCTCAGACAGCCACACCCGTGCTGTTTGAGCATCTCGCTCGATTTGGCGTTTAAGCGCATCGAAGGATTCAAATTTCTTTTCGTCACGCAATTTATGGCGTAACACGACTTCTAGCTGATGTCCGTAGAGATCAGCATTAAAATCAAATAAGTGTACTTCAAGTTGTTGGCGTACACCTTTTACGGTTGGTCGATGACCAACATTAGCCACCCCCATCACAGGGCGACTATCTGCACCATACACTTCAACAGCATAAACACCAGCTACCGGCGCTACACGTCGCTTTAAAGGTATATTGGCGGTAGGGAAATTAATAGTTCGACCGAGCTTGCGTCCGTGTGAGACACGTCCGCGAATACTGTAAGGCCGACCAAGCATCATCTCCGCTTGTTCAAGTTCGTTATTTGCCAGTGCTTGACGAATGGCAGTGCTGCTTACACGCTGCTCCGAAACACAAAAGCTTTGGGTACTTACCACCTCAAAGCCATGTTTTAGACCAGCGGCAACTAACATATCAAAACTGCCACTACGACCTTGTCCAAAGCGAAAATCATCGCCAATAACAAGAAACTTAACACCCAATTGCTTAACCAACAAGCACTCAACGAAATCTTCAGCACTCATGGTAGCAAAATGATGATTAAAATTTACGCACAATAAACGATCGATACCGACCTTTTTTAGCTGTAAATATTTATCTCTAAAACGGGTTAAGCGTGCTGGCGCTTTATCTCCTGCGAACAATTCTAACGGCTGAGGCTCAAATGTCATTACCGTTGCGGAAAGTTGCATCGCATGGGCTTTAGCTACCACTTGACGTAGCAATGCTTGATGCCCTAAATGAACACCATCAAAGTTGCCGATAGTCAACACACAGCCATGATGCTGGGGTTGAATATTATGTATACCTCGAATTAATTCCATGTGCTCTGTTACTTACCACTCATCAATGTTTACACGCAAAAAGATGCAACCAATTAAAATCCGCCTTTAAGCTAATAACTCCGCCGCTATTGCTGCGAAAAATGTTCTCTTTCTACAATAAAGCTGGCGGATTATATACTACTCAACGCTTTCAATCAGCTATCTGTACGCAGATGTCGTGGGCGAATGCCTAAAATCATCGCAATTATTAGATAAACACCAATGCCTATTGCAATTAAACCAAACAACCAGCCGACACGTTCGAGCAAATGAAAACCCAACCACTGTTCAATTGTAGGGCTTAACCATAACAAGCTTGCCACCATTAAAACACCAGCCACAGCAAGTCGCAGAACAAAAAATAACGTTTGACGGCTAATGCGATAAATATTGCCAACATGCAGCCCACGGTATAGTAATGCAGCATTTAAAAATGCCGATAATACACTAGCGATAGATAAACCAACATAACCATAAAATGGTGCAAATATACCGTTAAACACCATATTGCTCACCATCGCAATAATGCCAATTTTCACCGGTGTTTTTGTATCTTGTCGTGCGTAATAACCTGGCGCGAAGATTTTTATTAGCATGTAATTTAATAAACCGGCAGATACAACCCATAGCGATGCTGCGGTTTGGTTTACATCATAAACGCTAAATTCCCCACGCATAAACATTACCATCAACATTGGTTTAGCCAGTGTGACCATCCCCAGCATGGCTGGAATACCAAGCAGTAGCACCATTCTTACGCCCCAGTCCATTGTCTGAGCAAATTGTTCTGGCGATTTATCAACGTGTTTACGTGAAAGCGCGGGTAATATTACCGTCGCTATTGCAATACCAAATAAACCCAGAGGAAATTCTAATAAACGATCAGAGTAATACAACCAACTGATTGAGCCCGTCATTAAGAAACTAGCAATGAAGGTATCAAGCAATAAGTTAATTTGGGTAACAGAAACACCAAACAGCGCTGGCAACATCAGTTTGCGAATTTTTGTCACACCCGGATCATTCCAACCCCATTTAGGGCGAACTAAATATCCTTCGCGATACAAAAATGGCAATTGGAAGCTAAACTGCACTAAGCCACCAACGAAAACACCGATAGCTAAACCAATCTCTGGTTGAGCCAGATGTGGAGAAACAAACCACGCACAACCAATAATAGAGATGTTTAAAAAAACAGGGGTAAATGACGATATCGCAAATTTACCTAACGTATTTAATATCGCGCCAGATAATGCAACAAAAGTAATAAACCACAAATACGGGAAAGTAATTTTTAGCAGTAAACTCGCTAGTTCAAATTTTTCCGCATCAGCCCCGCCATGTAGCCAATCCCAGAACCAACCAAATCCGAATAACGCCGTCACAGCGCCGGAGCCTAACACCCCAAACAATGTCACTATCGTTACAATGCCGCCTAGCGTTCCTGCCGCTTTTGCAATCAACTCTCGTGTTCGATCAACATCGCCTGCCGCATGATATTCAGTCAATACAGGTACAAATGCTTGCGAAAAAGCCCCTTCGGCAAAAAGGCGACGTAAAAAGTTGGGAATTTTATTTGCAAAGAAAAAAACATCGGCCGCAGCCCCTGCTCCCATAAGGTTAGCAACCACCACATCTCGGACTAAACCGAGTACGCGAGAGACCAAAGTCATGGCGCTAACTATCATTCCAGAGCGTAAAAGACGCTTACTCACAAAAAAACCTCATAAAAGATGACTCAGAAAGGTGACTTCTGATTCCAAATACTGGTAAAATCTGCCGCCATATTAACCGTGTTAATCCGCAAGTGCCAACTTGATTGGTCTGGCGGTTATTCGCACAAATCATTTGACAATTACAAAGAACCAAGGCATAGTCCTCGGCCTTAAATTGTCACCGTACCAAGATTTGGGAGTTACACCCTTGGCAAATATCAAATCTGCTAAGAAACGTGCACTAACTTCAGAAAAACGTCGCCAGCACAACGCTAGCCGTCGTTCTATGATGCGCACTTTCTTCAAGAAAGTAATTATCGCTATTGAAGCTGGTAATAAAGAAGCTGCAACACAAGCTTTCGCTGAAATGCAACCTGTTATGGATCGCATGGCTACTAAAGGCCTGATCCACAAAAACAAAGCTGCACGTCATAAAGCTCGTCTAGCTGCTAAAATCAAAGCTCTTTAATTTTTAATTTTTGAGTTTAGATTTAAAAAAACCGACCTCGAGTCGGTTTTTTTATACCTGAAATTTATATTCCTCTGACTCTCAGCTGCTATTTTTGTGGCACACTGTCTTCTCATTCTTATCTTCATTAAGAGCAAAACATGAAAAAAACGTTGTTACGAGGTTTGCTCAACGTCCTACCTTTAGTCTTGAGCATATGGCTATTTTGGTCATTATTTGAGTCATTAGACAAAGTCGGTAACTTTTTATTTGGTTTATTCCATATAACTGAGTTATTCAAAGGCGCAGGATTTTTATTGATCCTGACTTTATTATTTATTGCTGGTCTTCTTTTCTCTGTTAGCCCTATTGCTTGGCTGTATGATTTCATTATTCGACAATTAATGCGTTTTCCGTTCTTTAAAACGGTATACAGCAGCATCAATGACATTGCCTCACTCATCAGCAGCGATAATAAAAATAAAGGGCAGCAGACGGTTTTAGTGCATCAAGCCAATGATAGTTATGTAATCGGCTTTATTATGTCTGACGACATGCCAGAACCGCTCGCTAATGCGCTCCCTGAGGGGGATTGGGTTCCTGTATTATTCCCACTAAGCTATCAAATTGCTGGAGTGACAACCTTGGTTAAGCGTGAAGACTTGACACTTGTTGATTGGTCCTTCGAAGAAGCGATGCGCTACAATCTAACAGCAGGGATCTCTACACCCAAAGGAAAAAATGATAAAAACACCAAAGAAGAAACAGACACGCTTTCTGATAGCTGATAAATAAGCCCCTCATAAGCGCGCTATCCATCAGCCTGCAACTTTAGTAGCCTCATAAATGGGTATGAGGCTACTTAAACAAATAACCGACTAAAATCCGCCTCACAGATACGCGTGACCGATGGATGCATAATCATCCGTTCCGCAAAAATCACATAATACTCTTCTGAAATATCACTCACTCGTTTAACCTCATGCACTTGGCACGATTCCTTTAACTCATCAGCATAATTAGAGGGAGCAATAAACATAGATTGTTGATAAGATGAAAACGCTTTCATCAGAGCTGAATCATCAAATTCACCTAAAATATTAGGTGTGATCCCTTGTTGATCAAACCATTGGTGCAGTTTTCTCCCCATCGCAGAGCGGCGGCTTGGCACTAACAATTTATAATCTTCAATACATGCGGGAAACGTCGATTCTGATAGTTTATCTGAGCAGAAAAAGCTCATTCCAGACTCCCCTAATTTCTTGCTGTATAAACCAGGGCTTTGGGTTGAATCTACGGGGCAATCAGAAAGGATCATATCGAGCTTATGCTGGGATAATTGTTCTAACAACATCTCATGGGTTGATTCAAAACAGCTAAAATGAATTCGCTGATCATCAGGCATGCCTTCTAATAACACTTGGCTAACTAACCGTTTAGACAACGCATCAGCAACCCCTACTTCAAAAAGCTGATTATCTCGCTGGGTATAGTTGATCCGATCTAGCATTTGATAACTTAAATCAAACATTTTATCGGCATACTTAAACACCATTTGTCCTAATTCAGTTGGCTCAATCTGACGCCCTACGCGCTTAGTTAATCGCCCTTTTAAACGATCTTCTAAAGCACGGATCTGCCCAGTAACTGTCTGTGGTGCCAAAAATAAAGCATCCGCTGCTTTGGTCACAGATCCTTGTTTACACACCATCCAAAAATAATATAAGTGATTATAGTTTAAGTGAGACATACCCTTACCAACCCATAAAAAAACCCCAACGACAAAGCTTACGCAGTGCCACTGGGGTCTTCAATCTTTATCTTATTATTTCTAATAAGCGCGTAATAGAAACCTATTAACTCGCAGGTTGACGATTAAATCGTTCAAGATTGCGATATAGCTCACCGCTTCGCTGCTCAAGTGCTCGATCTTGGAAAGATGATTTAGAGGTGATTACTTTTTTTACCTCTTCTTTCCCATCATTTAAACCTTGCAAATAAGCCTGACAAACCTCAGTTCTATCAGCCGTTGTACATTGTTGATAGTTCATAGCTGCAACACTTGAGGTTGCGAAAGTTGAAAACAGTATAGCTAATAGGTATTTATACATATTACGCCTCTACTTTTTGTGCTTCCTTTGGAAGAGAGCGACTCAGTAACACGTAACCCACAACTGCCGCTACTGTTGAGCCTAACAATATTCCTAATCGTGAGTAAGTTGCAAAACTTTCACCTGCCCCAACAAATGCTAATGATGAGATGAAAATCGACATCGTAAAGCCGATACCACACAGTACCGATACCGCAAAAATATGCTTAAAGTTAATATCATCAGGTAATTTCGCAAAACCACATTTCACAGCGATAATACATGCAGTAAAGATACCTAATGGTTTACCAATAAACAGACCTGCTGCGATACCTGCAGGTAACATTGCTGACAAACTTTCTAAAGACACGCCATCTAATGAGATCCCTGCATTAGCGAAAGCAAAGATAGGCAGAATCAAGAAAGCAACATACGGGTGTAGTACATGCTCTAAATGCTTCAATGGTGAGTGTTTATCTGAACGACCATCTTTGCCCGTTAGTGGAATAGTAAAACCAAGGATAACACCAGCTAACGTAGCGTGAACGCCTGATTGCAATACACTGAACCACAAAATAGCACCGACAATTAAGTACCAAGAAAGCTTAGTAACATTCTTCGCATTCATGATGAACAAGGTCGCAGTAGCAACAAAAGCAACCGCAAGAGCAACCGTTGATAGATCAGAGCTATAGAACAGCGCGATAATGATAATCACACCTAAATCATCAATAATCGCAAGTGCAAGCAAGAATACTTTCAAGCTTACCGGTACACGATTACCCAGTAGTGCCATCACACCTAATGCAAATGCGATATCTGTCGCAGCAGGGATTGCCCAACCTTTAATAGCCATTGGATCATTATAGTTAAACGCAACATAAATTAATGCAGGTGCAACCATACCGCCCACTGCCGCAATAGCAGGGAAAATCGCTTTCTCTTTAGTATTTAGTGCTCCTTCAATTAGCTCACGCTTTACTTCTAAGCCAATAAGCAAAAAGAAAACAGCCATTAAACCATCATTGATCCAATGAGAAACAGATAAGCCAGCAACATAACTGTGCAATGTATCGGTATACACTGATGCTAGCGGTGAATTAGCAATGATCATCGCAATAAGCGCAGCAATAATCAGCACAATTCCACCAGCTGATTCTAATTTAAGAAACTTACGAATAGCATCGGTCATCGACCGTCACTCCTATAAAACAATATGAATTAATCAATTAAATGCAGTGTAAACGTCATTATCAGCACTTGTGAAATCGTTTGTTTAGATACAATAACTCGGAAATACCGAATAATTAGAGCTATAACAATATAATAACCGTGCTGTATTAACGAACCTTTGACATTAGCGCGCATTTCCCTGTCATGTGCTTCCCTATTAAATATAGGCAAACTGTCATAATTGACCGATTTTTACGACTTATCGTAAAAAAAGACAACCTTTCGATATACCATATAAAAAAAAAACTTAAATTTCCTTTTTCACCAAAAGCCTCTTAATAATCTATATATAACAGATAGTTAATCATATAAAAACAAAAATAAAATAGTGCCAGTTAATCGCTTGCCATCACAAAAAAGCGACAAATTATGTTTGTGACAATCAGTGTAATATTTCTGAAATAAAAGCCATCTACTATCCACACAGATTTCAACCAAATGACACCAAAACGACATACTATTGTCATGGAGAAATGATTATGACAACCCAAGCCACTACTGCTGTATCTAAGTTCAGCTCTATGCGTTGGGTCCGCTGGGCCAACCTAGCGTTCATGCTTTATCTTTTACTTGTTGCTGTATCCATGATCAGCAGCGGTTTTAAATGGTCTGTTGGCGAACAAGCTAAAACCTTATTCGAATTTGCCTCTCACCCTGTAGCAGGACTCATGATTGGCTTAATCGCAACAGCATTAATTCAGTCATCAAGTACGGTAACGTCAATCATTGTTGGTCTTGTTGCCGGTGGTTTGCCTGTTGAAACAGCAATCCCAATGGTAATGGGTGCAAATATTGGTACTACACTAACTAATACGTTAGTGAGCTTAGGACATGCGCGTTGTAAGGATGAATTCCGTCGTGCTTTTGCCAGTGCAACCGTCCATGATTTCTTCAACCTACTAGCTGTAGCAATTTTCTTGCCACTAGAGATGATGTTTGGTCTGCTAGATAAAATGTCTAGTTGGTTAGTGTCTCCATTCTTAAATGCTGGCGATATGAGCATGAAGGGAATGGACTTTATGAAGCCATTAACTAAACCTGCAGTAGAGCTAGTAAAAGGTCCTCTAGAAGCATTTGGTTCTATGGGTGGTGTCGCGCTTAGCTTCATTGGTATCGCATTAATCTTCTTCGCGATTACGGTTATGGGTAAGCTAATGCGTAGCCTAATGGTTGGTCGTGCTCGTGATATTCTAAAAAGTGCAATTGGTCGAGGCCCACTGCATGGTATTGCGTCAGGTACAGCAGTAACGATTTTAGTGCAATCGTCATCAACAACAACAAGTTTGATGGTACCGCTAGTAGGTACAGGTGTACTAAAAGTACGTGATGTATACCCATTCACACTTGGTGCAAACATCGGTACATGTATTACTGCGCTATTAGCAGCAACAGCAGTATCAGGTGATAACGCAGTATTTGCATTACAGATTGCACTGGTACACTTATGTTTCAATGTAATGGCAACAGTACTGATTTACGGTGTTCCATTCTTACGTGAAATTCCGTTAAAGTGCGCATTCTTCTTAAGTGACTTAGCAACTAAAAACAAAGTAGCTGTCGCAGGTTACCTTGTCTTAATATTCATTGCTATCCCAGGTACAATTTTAGCATTAACTGCTTAATTAATACTGCGCAACAAAAAAGCCCAGCTTATGCTGGGCTTTTTATTTATTTCTTATCACTTTGATTATATTTACTTTTTCATATATGTTTTTATGAGTTCAAACAGAGAATGGGTATTGAATCGGATCGTGATGCTCATAACCCACCACGTCAAAATCATCTAGCGTTACCCATGTTTCTAAATCTTCTAATGATTTGATCTTCGGGTTGATTTTAAGTTGTGGTGAAGAAAATGGAGTACGCTTTAATTGCACATCACGCATAAGCTCTAGTTGATCTTCGTAGATATGTGCGTTGATAATTTTATGGTAAGCCTGACCCGCTTTATTACCTGTTATTTGCGCCATTAACGCTAGCAAGGTAAACACTTGTACTTGGTTGAAGTTTAACCCTAGCGGTACATCACATGAGCGTTGATAGCTCGTTAAATATAACGTATCACCCAGTAGTGAAAATGTATGTGTATGCATACAAGGACGCAGACACCCCATATCAAACTCACCTGGGTTATAAAACGTTAATATTTCACCGCGATTATCAATACCTTTGGTTAAATCATCGACAATCATCTTTAATTGATCAATTGGCGTACCGTCTGATTTTTGCCAACGACGACCTTGAACACCATAAACACGCCCCATGTCATCTTCACCTTTACGATAAGGATTGTTCAGCCATGCTTGGTTATCATTGGCATTAGCATTCCAAGTGTTACAACCAATCGCACGAAATTGCGCGGCATTATCATAGCCACGTAAGTAGCCGAGAAGCTCTGCAATTGCTGCTTTCCAGAAACTTTTACGAGTAGTGATCAACGGAAACTGATTATTAGCAACATCATAAGTCAGATCAGCATTGATAACCGTTAAACAACGCTTACCTGTACGTTCATTTTCAATCCATACACCGTCATCAACAATGCGTTGGCATAAGGCTAAATATTGTTTCATAGTCCTACTCGTAAATTGAATACGCCCAGCAAAAGCTAGGCGCGAAAATTAGTAATCGTTATTCTATCAGAAGCCTGTTGGCCTTACTGTTAACTTAAAAACATTTTTATACTGATCAATAACAATAACACCGCAAATAGCTTTTTCAGTGTCGGGGTCGGTAGTCGACTCACTAACGCCGCGCCGTAACGAGTTGCGATCATCGATGTTGCAGCAATACCGAATAAAGCTGGTAGATATACATAACCTGCACTAAACGCTGGTAACGCTTCACTGCCAACACCTGCGTAAATAAAGCCAATCATTCCAGAAACAGCAATTAAGAAACCAACGAGCGAAGAGGTACCGATGGCACGTCGCATCTCAATACCATAATAACTTAAATACGGTACTGTTAATGATCCTCCACCAATGCCAGCAAGACTTGAGATCAAACCAATGATGCCACCACTTGCTATACATGCGAGTGAGTTTGGCAGAGGCTTCTTGTTTATCACTTTCATTGAGAGCAACATCTGAATTGCTAAGCATAATACGATGACAGCAAAAATTTTAGGTAAGTAATGTGAAGGGATGATCTCAGCAACAACACTCCCTCCCAATCCACCAACAATGATCCCTGGCGCTAATATTTTCACCACTGAAAAATCAATATTTCCAAGCTTAAAGTGATTACGGGCTGAGGCCATTGACGTCATAACAATACTGGCAAGTGAGGTCGCTAACGCAATATGCATCACAAGATGCGATGCAATGCCGGCTTTCGGTAATAACCAAACTAGAGCAGGTACAACCAATAAGCCTCCGCCAATGCCTAATAAACCAGCCAATAATCCGACGACAGATCCCAATAGCAAACACATGCTAAATAGCCAAAGTGTTGTTTCATACATAATACGTAACCAATATAAAAAAGTGTTCTACTTACCCGCGCGGATAAACCCACCTAAACCATGCTGCTCGACAAATAACGTTGTTCTCTCTCTTACTTCACAAGATAAATGTACCGCGAGAACATCATCCGCCAATTGCGTCATATCAAGTGCTGACACATGACGTAATATATATTTTATTTTGGCTACATTACGGGTATTCATACTCAATGATCGATACCCCATTCCGACTAATAAAATTGCACCTATCGGATCTCCTGCTAATTCACCACAAACGCAAACTGGAATTTGGTACCGCTCTGCACTATCGATAATATGTTTTAACGCATTTAAAACAGCAGGATGAAGCGCATCATAAACACTGGCGACCCGAGAGTTATTACGATCCACGGCAAGCAAATATTGAGTTAAATCATTACTACCCACTGAAATAAAATCAACTTTATCGGCTAACGCATGGAGCTGATAAAGCATTGACGGTACTTCAATCATGATACCTAAGCGAGGTTTTCTTAATTCACCATCATATTGAGCTGACACTTCCTGATAGGCGCGCTCAATTAATATTTTGGCTTCATCAAGCTCAGCTATCCCTGAGATCATAGGGAGCAAGATGTCCATATTATTCAAGCCAATACTGGCACGTAACATCGCTCTGACTTGAATTAAAAAAATTTCGGGATGATCTAAGGTAAAACGGATCCCACGCCAACCCAAAAAAGGATTGTCTTCTTCTATCGTTAAATACGGTAACGGCTTATCGCCTCCAATATCGAGCGTTCGCATCACAACGGTTTGCTCGGGATAGGTCTGCAAAATAGAACGATATTGGTTAATTTGTTCATCTTCTGAAGGGAAGCTACGTTGCAGTAAAAAAGGCACTTCAGTGCGATATAAGCCGACCCCGTCGACCCCTTTATTAATCGCAATACTGGTATCGGCACTTAAACCCGCATTTAAGTGCACCATGATCCGTTGATTATCTTTGGTATAGGCTTCTTTATCCTGATCACCTTCAACGGTTTTGGCTAGTTCATGCTCTTCCCGCAATAAACGACGATACTCAATTAATACATGACGATTAGGGTTAACAAGAAAGTCACCACGATAACCATCAACAATAACTAAATTGTTATGTACCATATGAGGAACAAAGTCGACCCCCATAATAGCAGGGATACCGAGTGCTCTAGACAAAATAGCAGCATGTGAGTTAGCGGCACCTTCTTGAGCAACAACCGCAGCTAACTTTCCTAAAGGGACTGTTGCAAGCATTGCTGCAGTTAACTCTCGAGTTAATAGCACCACAGGTTCATCCCACTGCAACTCATCGACTTCTTCATCACGTAAAAAGAACAATAAGCGCTGGCCTAACTCGCGAATATCTTGTGCACGCTCTTTAAGGTATTGATCTTTCATATTCGCAAAACGAGCGGAATAAGATTCGACCACTTGACGCACTGCCCATTCAGCCTGATCACCACAAGCAACCCGGGCTTTCAGATCTTTGCGCAGCATAGGATCATTGAGTAAATGACTGAATAAATCAAAAATGGCGAGGGTTTCTTTTTGCAGTTCACTATCAAAACGTTTGCGTAAACGTCGAAACTCTGTACTGGCCGCTTCTATCGCAATAGCTAAACGTTCTTGCTCAAAATTCACATCAAGGCAAGACGTGGGAGCAACATGCTCTAATAGCGGTTGGGTATCGTCCCACCATGCTTTAGCAACAGCAACACCAGCAGAAGCCGCAGATCCAGTAAGGTGTAATTTATTCCCTTGCTCAAACCACATTCCTTGTGCTTTCGCGTGAGCCAAAATACCTGATAATTGAGCGGCAAGGGTAACTAAGAAAGATTCTTCACTTTCATTAAATTCCCGCTTTTCTCGTTGCTGTATAACAAGAACACCAAGAACTTGGCGCTGATGAATGATAGGAGTCCCAAAAAAAGATCGAAAGGATTCTTCTCCGATCCCCGGGAGATGTTTGAAATGGGGGTGTACACGAGCATCAGCAACATTAACAAGCTCAGCACTACGCCCTACAAGGCCAACTAGACCTTGATTAAAGCGTAAACTTACACGCCGCTGCGATTTATGCAGCCCTTGCGTTGCCATCAATGTATAAAGCTGACGCTCATGATTAGCAATATAGACCGAACAACAGTCTGTTTTCATGACCTGACAAGTGCTCATCACTAATTGATCTAGCGCTTCAATCAAGGTCTGGGCGCTGACAACCTTGTCAACTATATCTCTAAGCTGTGTCAGCATAACGAGCCTTATTATCCTTCTATATTGCCAATAACCTCTATATTACTGTATTACCTTATTTACTTTTTATTATTACGCTTGAATTTTCGCTCTTTCCATTCTTTAAAAGGCATGGCTACAGGTGCAAATTCTTTCAGTGCGCGACGGTAAACATCACGCTTAAACGAAACGACCTGTCGGACTGGATACCAATAACTTACCCATCGCCACCCATCAAATTCAGGAGTAGCACCTCGCTGCATATTGACCTTGGACTCATCGCACTCCAAGCTCAACAAAAACCATTTCTGTTTCTGCCCGATACAAACAGGTTTCGAATCCCACCGCACTAAACGTTTAGGTAATTTATAACGTAGCCAATGACGGCTTGACGCAATTATCCTGACATCTTTTTTGGTTAATCCTACTTCTTCGTACAATTCACGGAACATGGCTTGCTCTGGTGTTTCACCATCATCAATACCACCTTGCGGAAACTGCCAAGAATGTTGTCCATATCGTCGAGCCCAAAATACCTGGCCATGGCTATTGCAGATAACGATCCCTACATTAGGGCGGTATCCATCGCCATCAATCACTGGACGACCTCAAGTATAAATATCTATTAATAGTGATTTTTTCATAGTAGACGTGATCGGTAAACAAAGATTCGATCAGATCGTGATATTTTCCTAACTAAACCTCAAATTAGGGATAACTCCTCTCTCTACTAGAGGTTATAAACATCTAAATGAGACATTCCCCACATTTATTCACTCTTTCTGTGGATAGATTTGTGCAGAAGATAAAAAAACCTCGGTTTTATATGTAATTATCATTTGATAAATAGCAATGAAACGTCAAAAGATAAAACGAAAAACACATAAAAATCAAAATATTAAAATCAATAAAGATACATAATAAATTTTAAAAAATAGAATATTCACATCTCAAAAAAACGATCGGTTAAAGATCAATCAATTCTGACTTTATCCACACCATACAATAAAAATGATCGAACACAAGATAATCAAGATGAATAAAACACCAACTCAAGCCTGTCTATTTAAACAGTTAGCATCAAAATAAATATTTAATAAAAATAATCTGTGGATATCTTTTAAAATGATCCTTTTCTCTAGATTTATCCATTCAAACAGGAAAAAGCTATGTTATGATCTTGACTCTTCTTATTTTAGATCATGATCATCGCGTAGCACTATGCCAAAGCCTGAGCAACCATCCCCCCCTCTCACTGAACACGAACTCCTCTATCGAGCCCAACAACTAGCAGGGTTAACGCTTGGAGAACTAGCCGATCTTGCTGGCATTATTCCACCTGCAGATCTAAAAAGAGATAAAGGATGGGTTGGGCAGCTGTTGGAGTGGCATTTAGGTGCAACAGCGGGAAGTAAGCCCGTTCCTGACTTTATCGATCTTGGGATTGAACTTAAAACGATCCCTATTGGCTATAATGGCAAACCATTAGAAACCACATTTGTCTGTGTCGCCCCTTTAATTGGAGTACAAGGATTACGATGGGAAACCAGTCATATTCGTCATAAGCTCTCACGGGTATTATGGATCCCTGTCGAAGGTGAACGTGATATTCCCTTAGCAGAACGCCATGTTGGATCACCGTTAATATGGAGTCCATCGATAGACGAAGATGCGCAGTTAAAACAAGACTGGGAAGAGTTAATGGATATGATCGTACTCGGCCAAGTCGAACACATCACAGCACGCCATGGCGAGGTACTGCAATTACGACCCAAAGCGGCAAATAGCAAAGTACTCACAGAAGCTTACGGCGCAAATGGACAGCCTATCAAAACCTTACCTCGTGGTTTTTATTTAAAAACACACTTCACGGCAGAAATTTTAGCTCGATACTTTATTTAAGCTATGTGCTGCGTTAAACCGCGGGACTAAAAATGCAACACCATATCTTCTTCACAAGCAGTCGTGAGCCCTTCCGGTAAGAATTCATCATAGGGATCAGTTAAACGTAACGTCATATTACTGATCCCAATAGATTTCAATAATACCTGCGCCTGCTCAATCGTCTTAAAATGCAGTAAGTTATCTTGCTCATCTTTAAGTGGCTGTAACTGATGCTTATATTCAATTTCCATCAGATAATCAGAATATCCCGCATAACAGGTTAATACACAATGTGGGATCTTATTCGGTGATGCTTTAAGCCACGGCTTTAATTGAGATAGCTTCATTGTTTATCTACACTAAAAAAATAAAAGATCTAACATTAACTATGTGTCAGTTTTCTCCTCCTATCAAGTTCGTAATATAATATTCATTTCATATTTAATGCACTTCTCAGTCCAAACGCTTCAAGCTATAGTCAAATAAAAGACATTAATGGCAAGGACAGCGAATGAAATACCATACGATCCCGCATTCTAGTTTAGAGATCAGTAAGATCTGCCTCGGTACCATGACCTTTGGTGAACAAAATAATCAGGATGAAGCCCATAGCCAATTAGATTTCGCCTTTGAGCATGGCGTCAACTTCATTGATACTGCGGAAATGTATCCCGTCCCGCCGAATGCTAATACCCAAGGTTTAACAGAAAGTTATATTGGTAATTGGCTAGAAAAAACACAATTACGAGATAGAGTTGTGATTGCAACAAAAGTGGCAGGCCCCCGTAATGTGCCTTATATTCGTGACAATATGTCGCTTAATCGACGTCATATTCATGATGCGGTGAATGATAGTTTAATACGCTTAAAAACCGATTATATCGATCTCTACCAGCTGCACTGGCCTCAACGGCAAACCAATTGTTTTGGTAAGTTAAACTACCATTATGAAGAAGATCATTGTGGTGTTACGTTAATTGAAACACTAGAGGCATTAAGTGAGTTAGTCACAGCAGGAAAAATCAGATATATCGGCGTCTCCAATGAAACCCCTTGGGGAGTCATGTCTTATCTGCAGCTCGCAGAAAAACACAATTTACCAAGAATCGTATCCATTCAAAATCCCTACAATTTACTTAACCGTAGTTTTGAAGTAGGACTTTCTGAAATTAGCCATCATGAAGGTGTAGAGCTACTCGCCTATTCCCCGTTAGCTTTTGGCGCATTAAGCGGTAAATATTTAAATAATGCCAAGCCTAAAGGGGCGCGATGCACTGAGTTTCCTCGCTTTTCACGCTATTTTAATCAGCAAGGAATTCAAGCCACACAAGCTTATATTGATGTCGCTAATAAGCACGGACTTGATCCCGTCCAAATGGCACTCGCGTTTGTTAACCAACGTCCTTTTGTTGCGGCAAATATCATCGGTGCCACTACACTAGAGCAGTTAGAAAACAATATAAACAGTATTGATCTCATGCTTTCTGAAGAAGTTATGACAGATTTAGAGCGAGTTGGTATTCAATACTCAAACCCTTGCCCTTAGTGTTTGAGTATTACGTAACGGTTGGCCAGCAAGTAAAAATACTTGCTGGCCTTACTCCTTACGTGTTGTGTCTAAATCTTAATGTTCGTCTGAGATGACGAACTTTACGCTCGGCATGAACAAGATGACTCAATGCAATACGTCCATCACTTTCAACCCCCACATCGCGCATTAAGTGAGGGGAAAGAACAGGTAAATAGACACTGACTCGGCGTTGCTGATGTCGCCATAACGCCTCTTCTCGTTTCACATCTTGTTGGATTAAAAAAATAGCAAATCGGATATACACAGACTGGCGCATAATGACATTCTCCTTGGCTTTAAATTAAGATTCACACTCTAACCATGTCGCTGTTCTTTGCTAAAGGATCGGACATTTTCAAATTGGAAAGATATGCTTAAAACCAATACTAACGAATCATTAACATATAACAAGTAAATTTATGCCATCAATGTAACTGCATGTTTTTATGCTATAAGACTCTACTTTTATTCGCTATAGACTAATTTAAAACCAATATTTTCATGAAATATCAGCAGAAACATTTATGTAGTATTGGTAGAGAGAATGATATTTAGATCTAAAAAAACAGCCACCTTGCAGTCGCTGTTGTATTAATCAATCAACGTTAAATGATATTAACCTTGGCGGAAACAACGAGGAGGTGGGATCAAATCATGTTTATTCAGCAATCGATACATAGTGGCGCGAGATACACCTAATTCTCTCGCTGCTGCAGAGATTTGACCTTTGTTATTTTCTAATACTGTTAATAATGCCGTTCGTTCCGATTCTTCACGAATTTTCTTTAAACTTTGCTTATCTTCAGTCACTCGGGGAATGTCTAAATGCTCCGCTTCTATACACTTAGTTTCAACCAGTAATACAGAACGCTTGATTTGACTAATTAATTCACGGACATTGCCAGGCCATTGATATTGAAGCAACATCGCTTTGGCTTGTTCAGAAAACGTCTTAACAACACTATTATATTGCCTAGCATATTTTAAGAGTAAAAACTCTGCTAGTAATACAATATCCCCGCCTCTTTCACGTAAAGCAGGTACCGTTAGTGACACCACATTTAATCTAAAATACAGATCACGGGTTAATGTATCTAACTCTGATAGATCTTCAAAATTGTGACTACTGGTGGCTATAAAACGGATATCTAACGTTAAAATACTGCCATCAGGATGATAATAGACACCATCACTGAGTATTTTCAGTACTTCTTTTTTTCGATCATCTGCAAGTAAAGTAAACTCATTAAGTACTAACACACCGTTATTGGCATAATCGAGATAAGAATTTTGTCCAACCTCATTTATCCACCCGGCTTGTAAATTTTCACAATTAACACGTACTAGCGGCTTTTTGGCTCGAACCGAAGCTTGATGTAAGGCTTCTGCTACTACTAATTTTCCAGTACCAATTTCACCACTGATTAAAACAGGTACATCACTTAATGCAACACGCTTAACTTGATCACGAAGTTTCTTCATCACTGGCGTATTGCCTTGCAAGCCTTGTTGCCCAAACTGGCCTAACTGAGGCCAAACTTGACGTTCTAATGCTAGCATTCCACTTTGGTGACCAATGGTTTGCTTTAGTCGCTCACAAGGAACAGGAGTAGAAAAATAATCTAAGCAAAAATTCACAATTAATTGACTTATTGCTTCATTATTTAATTGTTCATCACGCACAATCGCTATCCAGCGTACTTGCTTATTACGATTCACAAGTGCGGCTAAGCTATGTAAACTGAAATCATCATTACTTAGATCTACAACACCTACACAGGGGCCCATTTCTAACAATAAAGATTCTGCTGCGCGTAAATCATAACAACGGTGACATGACCACCCAGCCGCCTCCATTGATGGAAGCCACTTTTGATTTACTCCGCCAAAGACAACAATTGAATTCGCTGCCCCGATCTTATTTCGTTTATCCATCCCTAATCGCCCTTGATAACGTTATTACGTAGCACGACTGTTGTTTTAATGTGTATTAATAGTAACCGCACCAAATACTTAACAATACTATATGTACGCCACACCAGTGAGCAACATGTTTACTATTAAATTCAAAGTATGCATCTATTTTTTATCTTAAAAGTTACATTTTATCGAAATACATCACAATCTTAATGAATTATTCTAAAAATCACATTCATTTTTAATGCAACAAATTAAAAAATAGCACCATTAAATATAAGGAAATGGTTATTCAGTTTTGTTTTTAGCAAAAAAAACCACCGCTTAGCGGTGGTTTTTTATATCAGAGCTTAGAACTAGTTGCTTTGAGGACGCATTGCTGGGAATAGGATCACGTCACGGATTGTGTGTGTATTGGTAAATAACATCACTAGGCGATCGATACCAATACCTTGACCCGCTGTCGGTGGTAAGCCGTGCTCTAGCGCAGTAATGTAATCTGCATCGTAGTACATTGCTTCATCATCACCCGCATCTTTAGCATCAACCTGCGCTTTGAAGCGTTGATCTTGATCTTGTGCATCGTTAAGCTCAGAGAAACCATTCGCTACTTCACGACCACCGATAAAGAATTCAAAACGATCTGTAATGAATGGATTTTCATCGTTACGACGAGCAAGTGGAGAAATATCTGCTGGGTACTCAGTAATGAAGGTCGGTTGCATCAGTTGAGGTTCAGCGGTTTCACCGAAGATCTCTTCTAGCAACTGACCACAAGTCCAGAAATCTTCAACATCAACGTGTACAGACTTAGCAATCTTCACCATTAGCTCACGATCAGCAACGCCTTCGTAAGTTAATGCTTGGATCTCTGCGTGCTCTGGGTTGTACTGCTTGATAGCATCTAGCATGCTCATACGTGTGTATGGACCTGCAAATTCAACTTCAAACTCACCGTATGGCATTTTAGAAGAACCAAGAACGTCAATCGCAATGCTGCTTAGCATTTCTTCTGTCAGATCCATCAGATCGTTGTAATCTGCGTACGCCATGTAGAATTCCATCATGGTGAATTCAGGGTTATGACGAGGAGATAGACCTTCGTTACGGAAGTTACGGTTGATTTCGAATACACGCTCAAAACCACCAACCACTAGACGCTTAAGGTAAAGCTCTGGTGCAACGCGTAAGTACATATCGATATCGAGTGCGTTATGGTGTGTGATAAATGGGCGTGCTGTTGCACCACCTGGGATCACATGCATCATTGGTGTTTCAACTTCCATGAAGCCTTTCGTTACCATGAAGCTACGGATCGCAGATACCACTTTTGAACGAACCACAAAAGCATGACGTGAATCATCGTTAACGATAAGATCAACGTAACGCTGACGGTAACGCATTTCTTGGTCAGTTAAGCCATGGAATTTTTCAGGTAAAGGACGCAGTGCTTTTGTTAGCAGCTCGTACTCATCCATATTCACGTAAAGATCACCTTTACCTGACTTATGAAGAGCACCTTTAATACCGATAATGTCACCGATATCTAAGCCTGAATACTTCTCTTTTAGCTCTTTCTGCACATCTTTTGATGCGTAAGCTTGAATACGACCAGATACATCTTGAATAGCTAAGAAAGGACCACGCTTAGCCATAATACGACCCGCGATTGCAAATACATGACCCGCTTCTTCAAGCTCTTCTTTGGTCATTTCACCGTATTTTGCATTGAGATCTGCCGCTAAGCTATCGCGACGGAAATCATTGGGGTGGCCATTTGCTTTGCAGTTTTCGCGGATCATATCTAATTTAGCGCGACGCTCAGCAATCAGCTTATTCTCATCTTGTAATTGATCAGTCATGGGGTAACCCTTAAATTTTTACCGGAATTCGGTTAAAGACCTGATTTCAGGCTTGCTTCTATAAAACGGTCTAAATCACCGTCCAGTACTGCTTGGGTGTTACGATTTTCCACCCCAGTACGTAAATCTTTAATGCGGGAGTCATCTAATACGTATGAACGAATTTGACTACCCCAACCAATGTCGGATTTGGTATCTTCACTGGCTTGCTTTTCAGCATTTTGCTTCTGCATTTCATATTCAAACAATTTCGCTTTTAACTGCTTCATTGCCTGATCTTTGTTTTTATGCTGAGAGCGATCGTTCTGACACTGCACCACAATGTTAGTTGGAAGGTGGGTAATACGTACCGCAGATTCCGTGGTGTTAACGTGCTGACCACCCGCGCCTGATGCACGGTATACGTCAATACGTAGATCTGATGGGTTAATATCAATCACGATATTGTCATCAATTTCAGGATAAACGAATGCTGAAGCAAAAGAAGTATGACGACGACCACCTGAATCAAACGGTGACTTACGCACTAAACGGTGAACACCTGTTTCAGTACGTAACCAGCCATAAGCATACTCGCCACTGATTCGAACGGTAACCGATTTCAGACCGGCAACATCACCATCAGAGATTTCAATGATTTCGGTTTTAAAACCTTTGGCATCAGCCCAACGCAAATACATGCGTAGCATCATTGAAGTCCAATCTTGTGCTTCTGTACCACCTGAACCTGCTTGAAGGTCAAGGTAACAATCAGACGCATCGTGATCGCCTGCAAACATACGACGAAATTCCAACTTAGCTAACTTAGCTTCAAGCTCAGCTAACTCAGGTTCAATCTCATCAAATGTTTCTTGATCGTTTTCTTCCACCGCCAGCTCTAATAAACCTTCAACGTCTTCAACGCCTTGATCTAGTAAGTCAATGGTTTCAACTACCGCTTCCAGTGATGCACGCTCTTTACCTAACGCTTGTGCGCGATCAGGTTCATTCCATACATCTGGTTGCTCTAATTCTGCGTTTACCTCTTCTAGACGCTCTTTCTTAGCATCGTAGTCAAAGGTACCCCCTAAGGGTATCAGTACGTGCTGACACATCCTCAAGTCGGTTTTTAATAGGATTAATCTCGAACATTGCCACTCTTCATTGTCGAAATGGACATAACCGAAAGATTCTATCGAATTGTAGATAGAATATACAGAGGGAGAGAAAGGTTATAAGAAAATTAATAATAAAATGGCGAGATTCTAGGCTTAATCAGCCTTGAAAACCTCGCCACTAAGATATTCGTTATCAAAAAATGAAAATAATACTTATTTCGCGTTCAAATGTTCAATCATCAATTGCACACTGCGATTGCCTCGGTATTCATTAACATCTAAACGGTAAACCAATTCAACTTGTTGAACCGATGCATCAGGCCAACGTTTCACATCAACATTAAAAGCAATCGCATCAATTACGCTACCGCCACTTAGCGGCTCTACCATCATCTTAAGGTGTTTCCCGCCCACTAACTTTTGATGCAATAATCGGAAAGTACCATCAAAGGCTGGCTCAGGAAATTGTTGTCCCCAAGGACCACCAGCACGAAGAATTTCAGCCACATCTAGGTTTAATTCATGACTGCCTAACTCACCATCTGTCATCAATACCCCTTTTAGCGCTTCTTCATCAAGTACATTACGAACCACCGCATCAAAAGCTTTACTAAAAGTATCTAATTTATCTTCAGGGATAGTAAGTCCTGCCGCCATCGCGTGACCACCAAATTTCAAAATCATCCCAGGATTTTGGGTATCGACCAGATCTAGCGCATCACGCATATGTAATCCAGGAATTGAGCGACATGAGCCTTTAATTTCACCGTTCCCCGCATCGGCAAAAGCAATCACAGGACGATGATATTTATCTTTAATACGTGAGGCTAAAATACCAATCACACCTTGGTGCCAATCGCGCTGGAAGAGCACTAAACCATAAGGCATATCTTGCTGATTAAACTTCAAACGCTCACAAATCGCTAAGGCCTCATCTTTCATGCCCAGCTCTATTTCTTTTCGAGTCTGATTTAAGCCATCTAGCTCTGATGCCATACGACGCGCTGATTGAATGTTGTCACACAACAGGAGTTCAACCCCAAACGACATATCATCTAATCGTCCTGCGGCATTAATGCGAGGCCCTAAGGCAAACCCTAAATCACTGGTCACTAAACGCGCCGGATCGCGATTGGCAACCTCAATGAGCGCTTGAATACCAGGTCGACACTTACCCGCACGAATACGTTGTAAGCCTTGATGCACTAAAATACGATTATTGCCATCAAGTGCAACGACATCAGCAACAGTTCCCAGTGCGACTAAATCGAGTAATTCAGCCAGATTAGGCATGGCGATACCTTGCTGTTCAAACCAACCTCTCTGACGTAATTCAGCGCGCAGTGCCAGCATGAGGTAGAAAGCTACCCCGACACCACACAGCGCTTTAGATGGAAACCCACACTCATTAAGATTTGGGTTAACAATCGCATCAGCGATCGGTAAACAATCGCCTGGCAAATGGTGATCGGTAACTAATACGGTCAAGCCTTTTTCTTTCGCTACCGCAACGCCAGCAATCGAAGAAACTCCGTTATCCACGGTCATAATCAGCTCTGCGCCACGTTCAATGGCTTGTTCAACCACTTCAGGGCTCAGGCCATATCCATCGTCGAAACGGTTAGGTACTAAATAATCAACATTTTTACAGCCGAGCATACGAAGCGCTAGCACAGATAATGCTGAACTTGTTGCGCCATCAGCATCAAAATCACCAACAATGATAATTCGTGTGTTTTGCAAAAGCGCATCCACTAACAACTGAACTGCGCTAGTCATACCATGAAGCTGATTGTAATTAAGTAGCCCCTTGGCACTACGCTCTAACTCAGCATCATTTTTGATCCCACGGCTAGCATAAATACGTTGTAAGATCGGAGGGATTTGATCTGAGAACCCCTCAGTATCTGCTAAAGGGCGACGTTTAATTTCAATCATAATCAGGCTTCTTATCAGTATTATTATCTTTTCATAGTAACGAAATAGCCTATAACAAAAAAGCCTGAACATAATGCTCAGGCTTTCTATTATTCCATCATCTACGACGCTAAATTAGCTTTTTGGTTGGCTATCAAGTAGCTGACGTAATGCTGCAGGCGGCTGATAACCAGGGATCATCGTACCATCAGCGAGAATAATAGCAGGCGTACCGTTCACACCCATTGCAACACCAAGCTCGTATTGTGCACGCACTAAATCTGGACGAGGTGTGATCTTACTTGTATCAAAATTGCCACTCTTCGCATCATCCATCGCTTTTGCACGATCTTTAGCACCCCAGATCGCACTCATTTGATTAAAGTTGCCAGAACGCTCACCACCACGAGGGAAGGCTAAATAACGAACAGTAATGCCTTCATCATTATAACCTTTGATATCATTATGTAATTTACGACAATAGCCACAGCTTGTATCGGTGAACACGGTAACGACATATTTTTCGTTCTTTGCAGGATAGACAATCATGTCTTTTTCCATCGCTGCAATTTTATCCTTGTTCATTTTTGCCATTTTTTGCTCTGTTAAGTTAACAGGCTGCGCACCATTATTTTCGTATAAGTGACCAACGACAAAATACTTACCATCATCAGAAGCATAAACAATGCCACGCTCTGTCATAATTTCATTTAATCCTGAAATCGGAGACGCTTCAATCGATGAAGGGGTTAAGCCGACTTTCGCAAGTTGCTGACTAATCGCCGCTTCATCTGGCTTCGCTGCCGCTGAAAAAGCCGTTAAAGCAACCGCTGTTGCCACAATTGTTCGGCTGATAAAGTGCATTTAATTTATCCTTAATTAATGATGATACTCTCAATCTTTATGAGACCTAATTCATCGTAAAATAGTTTCAAACTTTCTACTCTCATTTGCTAGGCAAGAATAAGTCAACTCTAACGGAACGCAAATAGTATTCACGAATTTACCTAACACTCTCTCACAATTATGCGCGAGGATGGTGAGTTTGGTGTAATTGTTTTAACCTTTCCGTTGCAACATGGGTATAAATTTGTGTGGTTGATAGGTCACTATGTCCAAGCAACATTTGTACCACACGAAGATCAGCACCGTAATTTAATAAGTGCGTTGCAAAGGCGTGACGCATCACGTGAGGTGATAATGTTTCTGCATCAATTCCCGCTAAAACAGCATAGTGTTTAATCCGATGCCAAAACGTTTGACGGGTCATTTGTCTTGCTCGACGACTCGGAAATAACACATCAGAGCTTTTTTCTCCCAGCAGTTGCGGACGCCCCGTATCAATAAATTGTTCAATCCAATCGACAGCATTTTCTCCCATCGGGACTAATCGCTCTTTATCACCTTTACCAGTAATGCGAACGACACCTTGGCGCAAGCTAATATTTTCCATAGTTAATGTCACAAGCTCGGTTACACGCAAGCCTGTTGCATACAACAATTCAAGCATCGCTTTATCGCGCAGTTCAATCGGATCATTAACATCGGGTGCTTCTAATAACGCATCCACTTGTGCTTCACTTAAATCTTTGGGTAAGCGTTTGGGTAATTTAGGTGTCACTAGCATCGCACTCGGATCGTCATCACGCATCTTTTCACGATGTAAATATTGAAATAAACGGCGAATAGCAGAAACCATACGTGCACGTGAGGTTTGCTTATAATCTTTATCAAATAACCATTGTTGATAACGCTGTAAATCATCAACTGAAACACTGATGACATTACGTGATTCTTGTTTTAACCAGCGTAATAGCTTGGTTAAATCATTGCGGTAAGACGACAAGGTATTTTCAGATAATCCTCGCTCCATCCACATCGCATCCAGAAAACGTTCGATAATAACGTCATCGTTTTCCATTTTTCACTCCAAAATCTGTGTTAGCAAAGCTTCAACACATGGATAAAAACACAGTACTTTCATTCATCATAGGATATTTTAAAGCAAAAGTAACGAGGCTTATTACAACAGACAATAAGTGAAAAAATATCGGATGCTTTTATTCACTTTATTGAGCTTGTAAGGTCATTACAGGTACACTCAAACAATAAATAAAAATACTAGGATACTCAGCATGAAAATCGGTTTGTTTTATGGCTCAACCACCTGCTATACCGAAATGGCAGCAGAAAAGATCCGTGATTGTATTGGTCCCGAGCTGATTGAACTGCGTAATATTAAAGAAGCAGACATCAATGAGATGAACCAGTTTGATATGCTTATTTTAGGTATTTCAACCTGGGACTTTGGTGAACTGCAAGAAGATTGGGAAGCCGTGTGGCAGCAGCTTGATGGATTACGTTTAACCAATAAAACCATTGCATTGTTTGGCTTAGGCGATCAAGAAGGTTACACCGAGTGGTTCCTTGATGCGATGGGAATGCTGCATGACAAGCTATTAGAAGCAGGCGTTCAATTTATTGGCTACTGGCCCAATGATGATAGCTACCAATTTGAAGCATCAAAAGCCCTTACTGACGATAAACAATTCTTTGTCGGTCTTGCGCTGGATGAAGACTCACAATACGAACATTCCGATCAACGTATCACCCAGTGGTGTGAGCAAATTATGCTTGAGTACGCCGAAACCTTGTGAGCAATCACATTGCATATATCAACAAAAAGGGATGCACATGGCATCCCTTTTCTATGTCTATCTCAACAGTGAATTTACGCTAACTTATCTTGTGGCCCCATCGCTTTGCCACCGACAAAGCGCGTGATCGCAAGCGCAATCAAAGTCGGTAATACCCAAGCCATACCATAGTTAAATAGTGGTAAATCACTGAACATTGATACATCAAACTTCAAGTATTTCGCCACATCAATCATGCTAAAGATAAAAGAAACCAACAACACAACACGGTATGCTAAACGTGGATTCGGTAACCATTTACGTACTAAGGTTAATGCGACCAGTGCAATCGCAACTGGATACAAAGCAAATAACACAGGTACAGATAACGCGATCAACTGGTTCAAACCCACATTGGCTACCACCGCACAAATTACCGCCAAAATCACCGCCCACTTTTTGTAAGACAGTGACGTTAAAGAGCTGAAGTAATCTGCACATGCACTGATCAAACCGATCGCTGTCGTTAAACAGGCAAGTAAAACAATTGCAGATAGGATCACCTGACCCGGCGCACCAAATAACGCCATCACATAACCAGTTAAGATAACGCCACCATTAGCCGCATTAGGTGCAATCGCTGTACTGGTCGCGCCTAAGTAAAATAATGAGATATATACAAAGGCTAAGCCTGCTGCAGCAATAAGACCGGCGTAGATCAGGTAGGTACAGGTTGTTTTTTCATCACTAACACCTTTACTGCGGATCACATCAACAATCAGCATACCAAACATCAAGGCCGCGAAAGTATCCATGGTGTTATAGCCTTCAAGGAAACCTTTCGTAAACGCCTGTGTTACATACTCACCTTGCGCTGCAACAATCGAACCTTGTGGATTTACAAATACTGCAATAGCCAGTATAGCCAATACGATAAACAGTGCAGGTGTTAAGAACTTACCAATCATGTCGATCAGCTGGCCACGAGACCAAGCAAAAAAGAGGGCGACTGCAAAAAAGATCACAGAAAAAGTCGTTAAGCTTGCTTGACCAGCATCTGCCGCCATAAATGGTTTTACTGCCATTTCATAAGCGACTAAACCTGTTCGCGGCGCAGCAAAAGCAGGACCAATAATAATAAAAATCAGCACCGCCATTAACGTTGCTATTTTTGAGGGTAAATCACGGGTTAACCCCTGCCAGCCACCACCTGCCATTGCAACGGCAATAATGCCAATTAAAGGTAGACCAACGGCTGTAACTAAAAAGCCAAACATGGCCGAAAGCATATTTTCACCGGCAAGTTGACCTGCTAATGGTGGAAAAATAATATTCCCAGCACCAAGAAAGAAAGCGAAAGTCATAAAACCTAACGCTATAATGTCTGTTACTTTGAGTGTCTTTTTCAAACTGCACCTTCCACTCTTCTTATGGGTTACGTGTTGTGTTTTTATAATTATCCACGTTGATTACAAAATTAAACATATATAACCAACGAAAACATAATGGATAAAAACAGCATTCTTGGCAATAGTGTAGAAATAAACACCACATAATACATAAACAAAGCATTAAAACCAAAACATACAACCAACAAAGACAATAAAAATAGAATATAAAACCAACTAAACACAAAAGATTAAAATATAAACAAAAATCAAACATAGTAGTTAACTATGTCAAAACAATAAAAGCGCAATAACCAAGCCGTTGTGATGATTAGTGTTATAACCATTACGGTTAATCGTTTATTCCATATTTAGCTCAAACTACTTAGCTCAAAACACAAGAAAAGGGAAAATAGCCATGTCACGCGGCTTTAGCTTTAAACAATTTCACGTCAATGATTTAGGCTGCGGAATGCCTATCAGCACCGATGGTGTATTGCTAGGAGCATGGGCAGCTATGCCTCGACAAGGTAGAGTGGTGGATATTGGTACAGGCAGTGGTTTATTAGCACTCATGGCTGCACAGCGGACAAGCACGTTAGCTTTACCTATTACTATCGAAGCTATCGAAATCGATCCACAAGCCGCAGCGGCAGCACGCCAAAATTTCACAAATTCACCTTGGCATCCACGCTTACAGTGTATTGAACAAGATGTCACTGAATGGCGACATACACAGCCCCCTAATAGTATTAATGCGATTGTGTGTAACCCCCCTTATTTCAATTTTGGTCAGCAAGCAGAGCAATCACACCGTGCTACTGCTCGACATACCGATACATTTAGCCATCAACAGCTACTTAAAACGCTTCAATGGCTTCTTACAGAAGAAGGGATCGCCAGTATTATCTTGCCAAGTTACGAAGGACAGCGTTTAATTGAAGCCGCTGCTGAATATCATTTACATTGTATTGAACGTTGTGATGTCCAAAGCACCGAGAAAAAAGCACCGATTCGATTACTTCTACAATTGAGTAAAAAGAAACAAACCTGTTATTCATCTCACCTTTGCATTCATAACAATGGTGATTATTCAATTGAATTCAAAGCATTAACGAAAGATTTCTATCTGAAAATGTAACCGAATACGACATTTATATCCCCTGTAAACGTTGTAATAATCATCAATGATTAAAGTTTTTATGTTTTAATCGGTGTCACTTACGCCAAGAGTGGCTATAATGCCGCCCCTTAAATATTAATACCCTTGTTGTTATTCTTTGTAATTGGCATACGATAATGACACATAGCATTTGTCTTGGGAGAGATAACTGGTGAGAGACTTTTCCGAATTAGAGTTAGATAGCGAGCTGTTACGAGCGATTGAAGAAATCGGCTATAGCCGCCCAACAGTGGTTCAAGCGCAGGCTATCCCTCATGCCCTTGACGGTAAAGATGTAATGGCTTCTGCGCCAACAGGGACCGGAAAAACAGCAGCCTTTCTTCTACCGATGATCCAACACTTGCAAGATTTCCCACGCAAAAGACCGGGACCTGCACGTATTCTGATCTTAACGCCAACGCGTGAACTTGCCATTCAAGTTGCCGATCAAGCAAGAGCATTAGCAAAATATACAACACTAAAAGTATTTACCATCACAGGTGGTATCTCATATGACGAACATGCCGAAATGCTGGGTAAAACTCAGGATATCGTGGTAGCAACACCAGGTCGTCTTATGGAGTACATTGAAGCTGAGAAATTTGACTGTCGTGCTATCGAGTGTTTGATCCTTGATGAAGCCGATCGCATGTTAGACATGGGCTTTGGTAAAATTGTTGAGCGTCTTAACCATGAGTGTCGCTGGCGTCGTCAAAGCTTATTGTTCTCCGCTACCTTAGAAGGTAAAGGTGTACGTGAGTTTTCAGAAACAATTTTGAATGAGCCTGTTGAAGTAAATGCAGATCCTTCTCGCCGCGAACGTAAAAAGATCCACCAAATGTACCTTCGTTGTGACAATATGGATCACAAGCTTGCTCTGTTAGAAAACATCATTAAAGAGCAAGCTGAACGCACGATCATCTTTGTCAAAACACGTGAGCGCCTAGCTGTACTTCGTGGTCAACTAGAAGCCATGGGCATCCCTTGTAACTGGATCCAAGGTGAAATGGCACAGGCTGCACGTACAAACATGATCACTCGTTTTCGTGATGGTGTTGTGAACGTATTAATTGCGACAGACGTTGCTGCACGTGGTATTGATTTACCTGATGTTAGCCATGTGATCAACTTTGATCTACCTCGTACAGCTGAAGTTTATGTACACCGTATTGGTCGTACTGCACGAGCGGGTAAGAAAGGAACGGCAATCTCCTTGGTTGAAGCACATGATCAAAGCATGATCGAACGTATCAGCCGCTACATGAAAGAAGAAGTGCCAGAACGCTTTATTCATGGCCTACGTCCACAGACCAAAAAAGCAAGCACTGCCAAGAAAAAGAAAAAAGTGAGTAAAAAAGTAAAAGAAGCGAAAGCGAAAAAGAAAATCAAACAAGCGGCAAAAAAAGGCCAAGCTAAATCGTAATTTCTCTTTTACCACATAGATAAAACAACAAGGCCAACTTTCACGAGTTGGCCTTTTTCATTTAAAAACAATTACTTATCACTATTGTTCTTCACGCTTAAATACGAATTCTTTCGCTGTTGATTCTGCTTCAACAAAATAATAACCCGCGGTATCAAATTCTTTTAAAGCTTCAATCGATGTGATTTGATTATCAAGAATGTAACGCGCCATCATGCCACGGGCTTTTTTGGCGTAAAAGCTGATCACTTTATAATTACCGTTCTTACAATCTTTAAAAACTGGTGTGATAAGTTGAGCATTCAACTTCTTCGGTTTCACCGATTTAAAATATTCGTTAGATGCAAGGTTGATCAGAATATCATCGCCCTGCTCTACTAATGCTTGGTTCAATTTATCGGTAATGATATCACCCCAAAATTGATACAGATTAGTACCGCGAGGGTTCGCTAATTTCGTCCCCATCTCTAAGCGGTAAGGTTGCATCAAATCTAATGGACGCAATAAACCATATAAACCCGAAAGCATACGTAAATGCTGTTGAGCATAAGCAAACTGTTGTTCCGTCATGGTTTCAGCCGCAAGACCAGTATAAACATCACCTTTAAAAGCCAATATTGCCTGACGAGCATTGTCTTGCGTAAATTGTGGCTGCCACTCAGCAAAACGAGCTGCATTCAAACCTGCAATTTTATCGCTCACTTTCATTAAGCTCGCAATATCCATTGGCGTTAACTCACGACATACATCAATCAGTTCAGCAGAGTGATCCGTTAGCTCTGGCAAAGTATAGGTTGATGTTACCAATGGCGATTCATAATCAAGGGTTTTAGCGGGGGAAACCACAATTAACATAAGGCTTTTTCCTTTAAAGTCTGACTTGAAAAGATTATCACTAAACAACAAAAAAGCCACTTAGAAACTAAGTGGCTTTGGTTATTTCAGTAATAGGCGTTCACTATGATTTACTCTTATCCCAAATGCCTTCTTCTAACTGGGCATGAAGCTCTGGGTAATCATTACTATCAAACGTCGGCACCTTACCCAGCGATAACTGTTTATTGTAATCAGTAGCCAACTTCACCACAGTGCCTGACAGTAAAACAATCGCGACTAAGTTAATCAGTGCCATCATTCCCATTGAGACATCGGCCATTGCCCATACCGTTGGCAGATCAGCTAACGCCCCAAACATCACCATAAAGAGCACCACAACACGAAAAATATTCAAGCCAATTTTATGGTTATGCTCAAGAAAAATAAGGTTGGTTTCAGCATAGGAATAATTAGCAACGAGCGATGTAAACGCAAAGAAGAAAATTGCAACGGCAATAAACACAGAGCCCCAATCGCCGACTTGCGAGCTCAAGGCACGCTGAGTTAACTCAATCCCTGTCACTTCACTATGGGGAACATATTCGCCAGACATCAAAATAATCGCGACAGTGGATGAACAGATCACCATTGTATCCATAAATACCCCCAGCATTTGCACATATCCCTGCGAGGCAGGATGGGGCGGATAAGGTGTTGCAGAGGCTGCCGCATTCGGTGCCGATCCCATGCCGGCTTCATTTGAAAATAAGCCACGCTTTAACCCATTAATCATTCCTTGCGCGATGGTATATCCCAGTGCTCCCGATGCCGCTTCTTCTAGACCGAAAGCACTGCGAAAAATCATCATGATAATATCAGGCAGTTTTTCTATGTTGATCGCCATAATATAAAGGGCAAGCACCAGATAACATAATGCCATTGCAGGAACTAAAATTTCCGCGGTTCTTGCAATCGTACGCAAACCACCAAAGATGATCACTCCAGTCATGATCACAAGCCCAATACCAACATATATCGGTGACCAGCCAAAAGCGACATGAGCCGCCTGACTTATCGAGTTAGCTTGAACCGAGTTAAACACTAAGCCAAAAGCAATGATCAAAAAGACCGAGAACATAACGCCCATCCAGCGCATGCCTAATCCTTTTTCCATATAATACGCAGGACCACCACGATAATTACCATCATTATCGCGGGTTTTATAAAGCTGAGCTAATGCACTTTCTGCAAAAGCAGTCGCCATACCAAGCATAGCAATCAGCCACATCCAAAAAATCGCGCCGGGGCCACCCAAAGTTAAGGCCACGGCGACTCCCGCCATATTACCTGTGCCGACTCTAGCCGCTAAGCTCGTACATAATGCTTGGAAGGAAGAAATTCCGGCACTGTCTGATTTGCGACTGTTTTTCATCACCTTAAACATATGTCCAAAATGACGGAACTGGATAAAGCTCAAACGGTAGGTAAAGTAAATACCGACTCCTATCAGTAAATAAATTAATACCGAGCCCCAGAGTAAGTCATTTAAAAAGGTAATTTGGCTAGACAAGTGGGTTCCTTCTACAACACCGTACGTATCGAATAAATAATGGCAATGGATGTGGTATCCACCCAAGCTGCGCAAACTAAATCATTACAATTTAGTAACCAAACAGAGTGATTACACATGGATATTCCCTCTCTTATTTTTGTAAGTCTATTATGAGGGGATATATCAAAAAAATTTCATTCATTATCACATGAAATACACTAAGGGTATATTTTTTAAGTAAATATCTAAAAACTCCCCACTAAATCCAAACATAAATAAAGCCTAATCGCGAGTTGTTTTCTTACATTTTCGGTCATAAAAAGGATATATTTGACTTTTAGTACATAAAAATTTCATCTTTAAGCAACAAATGAGAAACAGTTCAATTTTACTCTACCCCATAGTGTGATAATTAATGACCTTGTAGCTTATATTTAGCTAGATCATAGGAAGAGGTGCTTTATGGATAGCTTTGCATTTGATGATATGTTCACCACAGAAACCGTCTCTCGTCGCTCTCGAGCAAAACCTGAAAAACGTAAATGGCGTGAAATCGAAGCCTTAAAAGATCGTCAACGACTTCGTCGTGAACTTCAAGATATGGATATGTGCGGTAGTTACAATGCCGATGAATTCGACTTTTAACAGACAGTTCCAGACTAAAAAAACAAAACGCCAGCATTTTGCTGGCGTTTTGTTTTTAGAAATAAATTCACTTATAGCTGCCAATTAATCACTGATTTCCCCATTTCAGCGAGTAACTGATTGGTTTTAGAAAAATGCTGACAACCAAAGAACCCCCGGTATGCAGATAACGGTGAAGGATGCGCTGAATGTAAAACATGATGACGCTCGGTATCTATCTTTTTACCTTTTTTCTGAGCATGGGCGCCCCACAGTAAAAAGATCACTCCCTCTGTATTATCATTAATGTACTCAATCGCACGATCGGTAAATGTTTCCCAACCAATCTTAGCGTGAGAATGCGCGCTCCCTTGCTCTACTGTTAGGACGGTATTAAGCAATAAAACACCTTGCTCTGCCCACGGCTGTAAATAACCATGTTCAGGTACTACAAAGCCTTCAATGTCAGTGGCTAATTCTTTATACATATTCGCCAATGACGGTGGCGTTTTAACCCCTGGAAGTACAGAGAAACTTAATCCATGAGCTTGCTTTGGCCCATGGTAAGGATCTTGTCCTAAAATCACGACCTTGGTGTTCTCTAATGGCGTAGAAGTGAATGCATTAAAGATATCTTGTTGAGGAGGAAATACCACTTTTCCTGATGCACGAGCAGCGTCAACCGCCTGTTCAATCCCAGAAAAATACGCTTGTGCTCGTTGTTGCTCGATAAATGTAGACCAGCTAGCGGTCATAAATACTTCCTCATCAATAGAATTTACTCAGTAAGAATATCAAAATCAGATCACAAGCGAGATAAATAATCGACGCCTTCATTTATAGCCACTTATTTTTGAGCGGCAAAATCTCGCAATGTCGCAATCTCTTGATGCCAAATATCAGGATTAATCGTTTCTAAAATAAGAGGCATATGATTAAAACGATCATCTTGCATGATATAACGAAAACAATCCCAACCGATCGCTCCTTCACCTAGACTATGGTGGCGATCTAAATGACTCCCTAAATCACCTTTGGAATCATTTAAGTGCATCCCTCGGAGATATTGCATTCCAACAACGTCATCAAATTCAGCAAAAGTTCGATCAGTTGCAGTTTCAGTGCGTAAATCATATCCCGCCGCAAAGGTATGACAGGTATCAATACAGACACCTACCCGTGTTTTATCTTCAACTTGATCAATAATTTCTGCCAAATGTTCAAACCGCCAACCTAAATTTGAACCTTGTCCCGCGGTATTTTCGATCACTGCAACCACATCACTGACTTCTTTATGCGCAAGATTTATGGACTCAGCAATCAATTTTAAACACTCTTTTTCAGAAATTTTTTTTAAATGACTCCCCGGATGGAAGTTCAAAAGGTGCAATCCAAGCTGTTTACAACGCGACATTTCATCAATAAAAGCAGCACGCGATTTTTCCAACTTTTCAGCCTCTGGTGCACCTAAATTAATCAAATAAGAGTCATGTGGCAAAATAGCATTGGCATTAAATTCTAATTGAGAACAACGCGCTTTAAATGCCGCTATCACATCGGCCTCTAACGGCTTAGCCACCCACTGACGCTGGTTTTTAGTAAACAGGGCAAAAGCATTCGCACCAATTTTGTCAGCATTTACTGGCGCATTAAATACACCACCAGCAGCAGAAACATGAGCACCAATCAGTTTCATAACAATTTTCACCTTATTCATGTCATTTGGCATTTCAAGCCAAAGAGAAACATTTAACAAACATTATAATTACAATTACACTTCAATAATGTTGTAAAAATACAACATTATTGAACTAAACTATTTTTTATCGCTTAAAATTTGTTGTTGATTAACCCTTAAAATGGCGTTAGATTGACTTAGCTCAATAAAACAGCCCTACTTTATTTAAGGTTTTTTGTTGTAATTTGATCTAGATCAATACACAAGTAGCCGTGCTGAGTTATAGCGTTAAAGACTCAGCAAAAAGATTAAATTAACACCACTTTCTCGGAGATAAGTTATGATTACTGGTATTCAAATTACTAAAGCTGCAAACGACGATCTACTAAACACTATTTGGATCCTAGACAGCGAAACAAACGAAGCTCGTTGTGTATGTGCACTATCTGGTTTTGAAGCTGACCAAGTTATTGCTCAATCAGATCTAGGTGACATCGAATACCGTGAGCTAGCTATCGAAGCACCAGCAAAAATCGAAGGCGGTCAGCACCTAAACGTAAACGTTCTTAAGCGTGAAACATTAGAAGATGCTGCTAAGCACCCAGAAAAATACCCACAGCTAACAATCCGTGTTTCTGGTTACGCTGTACGTTTCAACTCACTAACTCGTGAACAGCAACAAGACGTTATCGCACGTACTTTCACTAGCAGCCTATAATTTCCTGCTAGCTTGCCTTATTAAGTACGTAACAATAAAAAAACGGCACGATCAATGTGCCGTTTTTTATTATCTGTAATAACAGAGTAATAAAAAAAGGAGCCTCGGCTCCTTTTTAGCGCTAAATACTATTCGTTATTACTGTACTGAACGTAATACCGCCTTCACGGCTTCAAAATCATTATCACGTTCTAAAGATAATAATTCCATCGCATTATGCTTCGCTAAAGGTGCAGGTAATGGAATATCTTTATCTAAGATCTCATCCACGACTTCTTTAAATTTCGCTGGATGCGCAGTACAAAGGAACAAACCTGTTTCTCCATCATTTAATTGCTCGTTAAGAATACGATAAGCAATCGCGCCATGAGGCTCACATAAATAGCCTTCTTCATTCATTTGCTTTAAGGTTTCAGCTGTTTGCTCATCCGTAACAGCACCATAACCTAATTCATTTAAGCCCCAACCTTTTAGCTGACAAAGCTCTTCAATACGTGGCCAGTTATTCGGTTGGCTAACATCCATCGCATTTGAAATAGTTGGAACAGTGACTTTTGGAGACCACTCACCCGTTTGTAAATAACGTGGAACAGTGTCATTTTCATTCGTTGCTGCAATAAAGCGTTTAACAGGTAAACCTAACGATTTAGCTAATAAGCCTGCCGTTAAATTACCAAAATTACCACTTGGTACTGAAATAACTAATTGCTCACGTTCCGCTTTAGGCAGTTGAGCAACAGCTTCAAAGTAGTAACAGATCTGCGCCATTAATCGGCTAATATTGATGGAATTAGCAGAGTTTAAACCCACTTCTTTGCGCAACTCAGCGTCATCAAATGCTTGTTTCACTAATGCTTGGCAATCATCAAATGTGCCATTTACCGCAACTGTTGTTATGTTCTTACCTAATGTACAAAACATTTTTTCTTGTAGTGGGCTGATCTTGCCTTTCGGGTACAAAATAACAACCTTGATGTTATCCATACCATAGAAAGCATGAGCAACAGCGGCACCTGTATCGCCTGATGTCGCGGTTAAAATCGTGATATCACTTTCACTATCAGCCGTTACTGCTGCGAGTGATTGCGCCATAAAGCGACCACCAAAATCTTTGAATGCTAATGTTGGGCCATGGAACAACTCTAGCGCATACACGCCGTCTTTTACTTTATTAATAGGTGCTGGGAACTGAAATGCACTATCAACCATTTGGCTAACAGTTTCTTCACTTAGCTCATCACCGATAAACGCGGAAAGGATCTTGCTACTACGCGTGACAAAATCCATCTCTAGCAATGCATCAATATCGCTAAATTGAGGGAGTTCTGATGGAAAAAATAGACCTTGGTTACGTCCTAATCCTTGACGTACAGCCTGACCAAATGAAACCTGCTCTTGATGTTCTTTTAGATTATACAATTTCATTGTTATAGCTCACTTCCTGTTACTTTCGCGCCCAAGCTGTCTAATCGACAAACATGAACAAATCCTTCATCATTTTGAACATAATGTTCTTCGAGCCAACGTGCAAGTCGTTTAGCGACCTCTAAATCTGTGCAAACACTAAACATAGTGGGTCCAGAGCCTGAAATACCACTCGCAATCGCCCCTGCATCTAACGCATATTGACGTGCTTGCGCAAAGCCCGGTAACAGCTTTTCACGGTAAGGTTCAGCCACGACATCTTTGATCATCTTCGCAGCTAACAGCGGTTGATTTGAATGACAGGCATGAATAAAACCACCTAAGTGACGACCATGAGTGATCACATCTTGGCGACGATACTGTGCAGGTAAAATCGCACGCGCTTCAGCCGTTGGTACTTTTATTCCAGGGTAAGCCATCACCCAATACCAATCATCAAAACAAGGGACTTTCTGGCTTATGATCCCAAGCTCTTCCACCATGAACTGCAATCCACCAAGAAAGCACGGTGCAACGTTATCATAGTGAAGGCTACCTGAGATCTCACCTTCCATTTCCCCCATGAGCGCTAATAGCTCTGTTTCATTAAGCGGTTGATCATGGAAACGGTTAAGTGCATCTAATGCAGCAACAATCGAACAAGCACTTGAACCTAAGCCAGATCCAATCGGCATGTTTTTTTCTAATGTCACATCAACAGGGAGTAACGTGACCCCTTTTTTATCCAACTCTCGTGCAAATACTTGCCAGCAACGGTAGACAATATTCTCTTCAGCCTGCTGCGGCAGTTTATCAACAAACGCACCAACGCATTGCAAACTAAAAGATGTTTGCCCCGCCGCCACTTTTACTCGATCGCCCAATAAGGTGCCATCAATTGGCGATACTGCCGCGCCTAAAACATCAAAACCAACGCTCACATTACCAATCGATGCCGGAGCATAAACAACAACACTCATCTTATACCCCTCGCTTCCAGCCTAATGTACGCATTAAATCGGCAAAGACACCCGCGGCAGTTACTTCCGTACCCGCACCGTAACCACGTAATACCAGTGGGATCGGTTGGTAGTAACGGCTGTAGAAAGCTAAGGCATTCTCACCATCTTTAATTTTAAACATTGGATCATCAGGGTTCACCGCAACAATTTTCACCGAGCAATGGCCGTTATCGATTTCACCAACATAACGCAGTACTTTGTCCTCTTTTGCCGCTTCTTGAGCTAATTGAGTAAAATATGCATCCGCTTGTGATAAACGCGCCATGAAATCATCTACAGAGCCAGAAGCATCAAAACCTGGTGGTAGTGCTTGTTCAACATCCACGTCTGAAAGCTCTAGCTCCAAACCAGACTCACGAGCAAGGATCAACAGCTTACGTGCCACATCCATACCTGATAAATCATCACGAGGATCGGGCTCAGTAAAGCCATTATTACGCGCAACGGTTGTTGCTTCGCTAAAGCTCATGCCTTCATCCAATTTACCGAAGATATATGACATTGAGCCAGATAAAATGCCAGAGAAGCGCTGTAGTTCATCACCTGCGGCTAATAGGTTCTGCAAGTTTTCAATAACAGGTAAACCTGCACCCACCGTAGTGTCATACATAAACTTACGACGGCTTAAACGTGCCGCTTGGCGTAATTGTTGGTAATAAGCCATGCTAGCCGTGTTTGCTTTCTTATTCGGTGTAATAACATGGAAGCCAGCAGCAAGGTAATCAGTATATTGCTCAGCAATGGTTTGATCTGACGTACAATCAATGATCACAGGGTTGATAATGTGATTACGCTGAACTAGCTGGATCATACGAGCAAGATTGAGTGGCTCATTCACCGCTCCCATTTGATCACGCCAGTTATCTAGGTCAAAGCCATCACGGCTCAGGAGTAACCCTTTGCTGTTCGCCATTCCGCAGACGCGAATCACGATACCGTCATCGGCAAGTTTACTTTGTTGACGCTGGATCTGATCGATCAACTCACCACCAACACCGCCAACACCAATCACAAAAACATCTAGGAAATGCTGGCTATTAAACAAGTTCTCATGACACGCTTTAACAGCTTCTGGGACTTTATTTTGTGGAATAACCGCTGAAATAGCACGCTCAGATGATCCTTGCGCAATCGCAACAATATTGACATCCACTTCCGCTAAAGAAGTAAAGAAACGCGATGCGACGCCGTGAGATGTACGCATACCATCGCCAACTAAAGTTACGATCGATACGTTATCTGAAAATTCAACGGGCTCAAGCAGACCTTCTTTTAATTCCAGTTCAAAGCTTTCGTTTAACGCTTTTTCAGCTTGAACATGATCTGCCGTTTCAATACAGAAACTAATACTGTATTCAGATGATGATTGAGTGATCAATACAATCGATACGCCAGCAGATGACATCGCACCAAATACGCGAGCAGCCATACCGACCATCCCTTTCATACCCGGGCCAGACACGTTCACCATCGTAAGATCTTTTAGAGTTGTGATCCCTTTTATGGCTAATTGATCTTCACCAGTATCTTGACCAATTAGTGTCCCTGGCGCTTGTGGGCTAAAGCTATTTTTAATCAAGCATGGAATTTGAAATTGGGCGATAGGGGCGATAGTTTTAGGGTGAAGAACAGAAGCACCGAAATAAGATAATTCCATCGCTTCTTGATAACTTAAAGATTTCAGTAGGCGTGCATCAGGGACTAAACGAGGATCACAGCTATAGACACCATCAACATCTGTCCAAATTTCACAACAATCCGCACGTAGACATGCAGCAAGCACTGCAGCAGAATAATCAGAACCATTACGACCCAGTGTTACTAGCTCACCTTTGCTGTTACCTGCGGTAAAGCCAGGCATAATACAAACATGCCCGGCAGGTAATGGATCACGACGGAAATTCTGCGTTGAAATTTCAATATCGACATGCGCCTCAAGGTAATCACCTTCAGCATAGAGATATTTAACCGGATCGATAAGGCTTGCAGGCTGACCTTTCGCTTCAAGTAAAGCTTTCATCGCTGCAATAGAAAGACGTTCACCTTTACTGATGATCGTCGCATACACATTATCAGGACATAAACCTAATAGTTTAATACCATGAACATACTCTTTTAGTTGTCCTAGAGAGCTCGCCAGTTTTGCATCTAAAGCGGCTTTATCAAACTGAGGCTCTAAGGCTTTTAAGCCACTGAACAATTCAGTAAATACCTGTTCGAGATCGGCCAACTGTAGCGATGATTCACCCGTTTTCACGGTGTTATCAATCACTGAAACTAATTTATTTGTTACCTTCCCTGGTGCTGATAGCACAACAGAAACGTCACCTTGCTGAGCATTACTCGCAATAATATCTGCTGCTCTTAAAAATCGCTCTGCATCGGCTAATGATGAACCGCCAAATTTAAATACTCGCATTCCCTACTCCCGAGTGACTATCCTGATCTATCTAGTTATCGCATCTAGATATACTCAAATATGTGAATTTAAAATCGTTAAAAAAAAACCCGCAGCTCAATATGAGTTGCGGGCTTATTGTTAATCCTTGCGTATATCAGCCCGCACCAACACCGAAGATGTTAATGGTAATAATAATGCGTGTAATGGCGTGAGAGCTGAATACATTCTTCATTGGTCTACAAATTCTTTTTTGCTAATAGCTTACGTTTACAGCAATCATACATTAGAGTCAATAATATCTTTACAATTGCACAACACAATAGACAGCAAAATGAATCAATTATCAGCCATTTTAATTAACAAAAGCGACTATTCTATTTGCAGTCATGCGGACTACGTTGCATAGTTAGGCGTGAATATATTGCATCGGGAGGAGTACCAAATGAGCGCTGCCATGGAATCATTAATTGCCCATACCATCTTACAAGGCTTTGATGCCATGTACGGCCGCTTTCTCGATGTAACAGCTGAAGCACAAGAACGTTTTGAAAAACAGCATTGGGGACTTGTTCATAATGCTTTAAAGAAGCGCATCAGCTTTTATGATCATCATGTTGAATTAGTCACAAACCAAATTCAAATTATGCTAGGTGAACGTTACGCCAATCATGATTTTTTAATGGCTGTGAAAATGGCCTACCAAGATTTACTCTTAGACTATCCTCGTTACGATATTGCTGAGAGCTTCTTCAATTCGGTATATTGCCGTATATTCAAACACCGAAATATTAATCGCGATAAATTGTTTGTTCATACTTCACAAGAAGATCGTGTTCCCCCTTACCCAACATCACTAACGCGCCACTATCGTGTTAAAACAACACTGAGTGCGATGTTTGAAAGAATACTTGATGACACGCCCTTTACGTTAACTTGGCAAGATAAATCGAGAGATATCCAACTATTACTTAAACACTTACAACGGGATCTGGGTAATAAGTTCGATCAAGATACAACGCTTGAGCTTATTCGTGAGCCTTTTTATCGAAATAAAGCCGCCTATTTAATCGGAAAACTCACATTCTCTAATGGCGATTTCTGTCCCTTTGTCGTTCCGATTTTAAACGACAGTAGTCATGAAATTTATCTTGATGCGTGTATTTGTGACGCTAACGATGTCAGTATTATTTTTGGTTTTGCACGCTCATATTTTATGGTTTATGCCCCTGCGCCAGCTGCATTAGTTCGTTTCCTTTCACAGTTAATTCCCAATAAAACCCTTGCTGAACTTTATACTGCGATTGGCTGCCAAAAACATGGAAAAACAGAGCTTTACCGTGAATTCTTAGCCCATTTGGCGACAACTGATGACAAATTTGTCGTAGCGCCCGGCATAAAAGGCATGGTGATGTCGGTATTTACTCTGCCATCTTATGATTTTGTCTTTAAGATCATTAAAGACAAATTTGCACCTCAAAAAGATATAAGCCACAACACTGTCAAAGAAAAGTATCAGCTAGTAAAAGGACATGATCGTGTTGGTCGAATGGCGGATACCCAGGAGTATCGTAATTTCTGTTTTCCTCGAGAGCGTTTTAGCGAAGCATTAATCCAAGAGCTACAGTCTATCGCTCCCTCTATCATTACGCTAACTGATGATACGATTATGATTGAACATTTATATATGGAGCGACGCATGGTGCCGTTTAACCTCTATATAGAAAAAGCAGACGATGGTGATCTACGCTTTGCTATTAATGAATACGGCAACGCTATAAAGCAGTTAGCCGCAGCCAACATTTTTCCAGGTGATATGCTATTTAAAAACTTTGGTGTGACTCGACATAAGCGTGTAGTGTTTTACGATTATGACGAAATCACCTACATGACAGAGATGAATTTTCGTAAAATTCCACCACCTCGATACCCAGAAGATGAACTGGCGGCAGAGCCTTGGTATAGCGTAGGAATCAATGATGTCTTTCCTGAAGAGTTTCGTACCTTTTTATTAATAAACCCCAAAGTACGCGCATTATTTGACGAGCTACATAGTGATTTGTTTGAAGCGAGCTATTGGCAAAAGCTACAACAGAATATTACGGAGGAAAATTATCCCGATGTGTTCCCTTATCCATCTGAATATCGATTTCATCAGCATTAACAATCAACAAAAAACATCATCACATTGTAATAATTAAAACACTAGTTACATAAAATAAGCGTACTGGCTCATATAATGTAAAACAGGGTGTCTATTTCTTAAATCTGAAATGCATTTTATCTACCAATACCCTAAAGTTAGTAACATAAAATAATAATTAGAGATAATGGTATGACGAGATTATTATTAGGGATGATTGTATTATTAGGGATTCAGCCTGTATTTGCCTCTGAATTCGATGACTTCGAACCCACTTATAATCGCAATAAAGAACAATCATCAGGGTGGTTTCTCTCGTCACAATCACGTCATCAACAAGCATTTGATGTTTGGCAAATTGACAGCGGATACGCTTATACCATTACCAAAAATACTCAACTTTATTTAAGTACCCAATTAACATCAGGTACAGTAACCCAGCGAGGGTCTAGAGGTATTGCATCAGGTGTTAAATATAATCTCACGCCCAAAGTCAGCCTACAAAGTGAAATAAATACGGCAACGACTAAAGAGAATACAAAGTTAGGGATAGAGGTCAGTAGTCAATATGATGTATCAGATCAACTAAACCTTAGAGCGACTGTTGATTATGAAGAACTCGAACAAGTCATTGAGTTTGGATTAGGATTTAGCTTCTAAGTAAAAGTTAGCTATTAGTCACTTAAGACAGATAAATCCAACGCGTGCTTAGACAAGATAATTCCATTTAAATCGGCATAAATATAATCACCAGGGTAAACTAGGTTTTCACTGAGATTTAATGTCACATTGAGCTCTCCCATTTGACGCTTCACTGTCTTAATCGGACATCCCCCTAATGCTTTTACACCTAAATTTAATGTCGCTAATGTTGCTATATCACGAACCGCACCATTAACAATGATCCCTTGCCAATGATTCTTAATCGCCAACAATGCTAATTGATCACCAAGTAACGCTCGTCGACAACTACCATGACCGTCAATAAATAACACTTTACCAGTGCCGTCTTGAGATAATATGTCACGTACTAAGCTATTATCTTCAAAACATCGGAGCGTGACACATTGGCCGTAAAAAATGTTTTTCCCACCATAATCATGACATCCTATTGGCAAAAAATGGATATCTTGTTCATAGTGATCGCATAAATCCGGTAGTAAATCTTTCATCATTCACTCTTCTTAGTATCAGTTAACGTCATCAATACTCATCTTGTCTAACATCAAAAAGTAAATTAACAATGTTACCTACCCCTTAATGGTTAAACGCAGAAATCAACACGACTTGAAACAAGGTAATGTTATAAACAAAATAGCTATGTAGAAGACGTATTAACAACTTTTAGCGTCAATCTAATATCGAATCAGGTTTAGATTCATCACATATAAAACATGCAACATAACGACGTCAATGTTACAATTAAAAACATAACGTAAATAACATGTTGTAGTTAATGTAAGTTATAGCCTGAAAAACACACAATCGGTATGTTTTTCATGAATATTTAACTTGGAAGTAATCAACCCACTATAGCTTCGACGATATTGTTAAAACTAAGAGTGAATAATCTATCTTTGCTCATTCTGTTTGATATAAATCAACAAACATATAAATAGCTATACTAAACAAACGCACAACATTGTTAGAGAGCTGTTAAGTGAATACAATCGCTGCATCAATTAGGGAGAGTGTAGCCAACACCTCAATATATGAGGTATTCCGATAGTTTTAATTATCGGGAAAAGGATGGTGTACCAACATAGGCAGCGATTTCGTAACAAATAAGTATTCTTGTTAATACTTTGCCTATATGTGAATTTTTTTTATAGAATTTAACTTACTCTGTTCATGCAGATTTGTTTTTTGATATTAGGTACTGCCAATGCAAACCCCTCACATTCTTATCGTAGAAGACGAGCACGTAACACGTAACACCCTAAAAAGTATTTTTGAAGCGGAAGGTTACACAGTTTTTGAAGCTAACGATGGCGCAGAAATGCACCAAATGCTTTCTGACAATCCTGTTCACCTAGTGATCATGGATATTAATCTACCAGGTAAAAATGGTCTTCTACTTGCTCGTGAACTTCGTGAGCAAGGCGATATGGCACTAATGTTCTTAACAGGTCGTGACAACGAAGTTGATAAGATCCTAGGTCTTGAAATTGGTGCTGATGATTACATCACTAAACCTTTCAACCCTCGTGAACTTACTATCCGTGCACGTAACTTATTGACTCGTGCTATGAACCAAGGTCTTCCTACTGAAGATAAGAAATTGGTTGAGCGTTACGAGTTCAACGGTTGGTCTCTTGAAATCAACAGTCGCTCACTAGTAAGCCCAAGCGGTGATCAATTCAAGCTTCCACGTTCTGAATTCCGCGCCCTACTTCACTTCTGTGAAAACCCAGGCAAGATCCAAACTCGTGCAGATCTTCTTAAGAAGATGACAGGTCGTGAGCTTAAGCCACATGACCGTACCGTCGATGTAACTATTCGTCGTATCCGTAAACACTTCGAATCTGTTGCTGATACACCAGAGATCATTGCAACAATTCACGGTGAAGGTTACCGTTTCTGTGGTGATCTTGGCGAAGAGTAATTCGTGAAGTTCAGACCATAATAAAAAGGCTCCTAAGGAGCCTTTTTTATTTTAAATGCAATACCATCACTCTATTTCTCGTACTGTTTTAACCATGTTTTCAGCACATCAATATCGTTTTGGTAACCATTTTTAATTTCATCAACCCAGTCATTAATGTTTTCCCACCAAGCAGGAAGTTCAGGAGACTGTGCTTTTTGTGCGACTTGCTGAATGTGTTTTAAACCGATAGAACCTGCTGCACCTTTAATTTTATGCGCTTCAAACTTAATCCCATCTTGATCTTTCGCGACCATATTCGAATCTAAAATCGCAATGTAATCTGGCATCATTTTTTCAAACATTTCGATGCTCGCATAAACAGGTTTAGTCCCTACAATATCAACGTAAGAGGTCAACATCTCCAAGTCGAGCAACTTGTCGATCATTTTATCGCTAGGCCCTGTTCCATCACTGTTAGTATCGGTTAAATCGTTAATTTCATCTTCCTCATAACTACAACTTAGAACGAGGTTTTCAATCACGCTAGTGATAGCTTTCACGCTTAATGGCTTACTAATCGCTTCATCCATCCCTTTTTCAAGGTATTCGCTTTTATCACTGATAACATTAGCCGTTAGAGCAACCAATGCTGGCAAATCCTGGTATTTTTCTCGTAGTTTCTGCGCAATATCAAAGCCTGTCATGTCTGGTAATTGAATATCTAACAAGACCAAATCATAATCTTCTGGTTTAAACATCGCTAAGGCTTCATCACCTCGCATTGCAACAGTGACTTCATGACCTAAACTTTCAAGCAAGGATTTAGCGACCGTGATATTTAACTCAATATCTTCCACCATGAAGATACTTAAACCAGTAAGCTCTGGTTTTACTTCAGTCACGATATCTTCTTCAATAACATCTTCTACTAGCGGAACGCGAATTTTTACCGTAAAGGTACTACCTTCACCCACTTCAGAATGAACAGTGATATCTCCCCCCATTAGCTGAACGAGCTGGCGAGAAACGGCAAGTCCAATCCCTGTTCCTACAGCATGAATATTATCGTCACCTTGTTTCACTTGATAATACATGGCAAAAATATTATCGATTTCAGATTTAGGAATACCAACACCGCTATCTTCAACTTCAAAGATAACATCAGCATCGTGCTCATGAATTTCACTGCTAACCGATAAAATCACGCCACCTTGTTTAGTAAACTTGGTCGCATTACCGATAAGATTCCACAACACTTGACGCAATCGCGTACTGTCGACTTCAATATTTTTTGGCAGTTCAGTTAAGCACTCTAGGTCAAAACGCAATCCTTTCTGCTCAGCCATTAACTGAGAAATATTCCCCATTTCATCAATGAACTCGTTGAAATCCAATGGTTTTGGCATCAACTCTAAACGACGGCGATCGGATTTATCTAAATCAATAATATCATTAAATATATTTCCTAAGGTGATCGCACTAACATGTACGGTACGTAAGTAACCACGCTGCTCATCAGTAAGATCTGTATCGAGTAACATACGACTTAAGCCAACAATACCATTGAGTGGGGTGCGTAATTCATGGCTAATAGTTGAAATAAATGAGGTTTTGTCGCTACTGGCTTTTTCTAACGCATCTTCATATTTTTTACGTTCGGTAATATCACGGCCAAAGCCCATTAGACCAAGACGACGTCCATTGCGGTTATAGAATGGCACTTTACGAAGTTCAAATAGCGCACGTTTACCATTTGGATAAACTAACCACTGCTCATCTGTCATAGCACTATTTTCGTTAAACAACTCTTCGTCTGTTTTAATAATTCTTTTAGCGACTTCTTCAGGGTAAACATCCCAGGGTGTTAACCCCACTAGTTCTTTTTCTGTTTTACCCACTAACTCTGACATTGCACGATTACAACCTGAGAATTGGTTTTTTTCATTACGGTAGTAAATCAAATCAGGCGACGCATCTAAGAAAGACTTTAATAATGCACTTTGCTCTGCCACCGCTACTTGGGCATTTTCTCGCTGATAAACCTCATTTTCGAGATCATGCATCGCTTCTTCACGTGCTTCTTCCGCTTTTTCCCTTTCTTCTATTTCTAAATTTAACTGCGCAATATTGTTTTGAAGCTGTTTATTTAACTCCATGTCTCGCGAGCGCATCTCTTCTAGTTTAGTGACTAACTTCGATAAGCGTTGACGTGAGTCTTCTAACTGATCGACGACAACAGAGAGAAAATAAACAGCCCAAGGCGTTATTAATAAACCAAATGTCACCGATCGCACGATATCAATATCATTCACGGTGCCATGTAGTACTAACGTCACACTAACTTGAACAACAACGGCTAATGCAACCAATGCTAATGCAAGGAGTAGGCTAAAACGAACGATCCCTAATTTAACCAGAAGATCGACATAAAACTGAGCTAACATTTTGACTTGTTTCATCACTGAATACCAAAAGAAGAAAGATGCCGTCAAAGCGACGTGTAAGCTTGTTAATCATAAGCGCTGATATCAATTGCGCCAGAATAAAAAGCTGAAACTATAACCTTCACATACAAAAAAGCCCACATCACGTAGGCTTTGTTTTGTATTCTATTTTAATTGTGGGCGTTGATATACAAAAGCGTCATTAATTAGACTCCCTTGCCCACCATAAGTATCTAAGTTACGTCCAATTTCAGTCATCGCTAACCAGCGGTTTTCACACCACATTGGTGCCAGTAAGGTTGGCCTACGTGCCGCGGCTGAAACCCGATGATAAATCACATCAGCAGGAGTTAATCGGATCATTTCGCTCGCAATGTTGGTGTACTCTTCAAGGCTAATAGGGTCTAAACGTTCGGCTTTATATGCTTGCCCCATTTTACTGCCTTCAACTATGTGTAGTGGATGCAATTTTATCCCATCCACGCCTACCGCCACCACTTTACTGATCGTATCAAGGTTATCTTGTTTGGTGTCACCTGGCAGCCCAACAATTAAATGAGTGCAAACCTTGATCCCTAATGCCCGTGCACGTTGAGTGATAGCGGCATAACATGCAAAATCATGACCTCGGTTAATCCGCTTTAATGTCTTTTCATTTGCCGTTTGTAAACCTAATTCTAACCAAATCTCATAGCCTTGTTGTACATAATCAGACAGTAGTGCTAATACCGCATCAGGCACACAATCAGGTCGAGTTCCCACACATAACCCTACAATATCCGTCGTTTTTAACGCCTCTTCATACATTTTCTTTAGCGTTTGAACTTCAGCATAAGTACTGGTGTAAGCCTGAAAATAAGCTAAATAACGTTTTGCACGATGAATTTCATCGGCACGCTCTGCTAATTGCTGTTTAATAGGTAAAAACTGAGTCTTTTCATCTGCAAAAGAGGCCACATTACAAAATGTGCACCCTCCCCGACCAATCGTTCCATCACGATTAGGACAGCTAAAACCGCCATGCAAAGTTAACTTATGGACTTTTTCACCATAACGGCGCTGTAAGTCTTGACCAAATGTATTAACGAGTTCGTGCAGTTGCATTGCTTTACCTGATTGCAAATAAATAGCTGTAAACACCGCGATGAATAGCGAGCAATATTAAAAAGAGTCGCAAGATAGCATCAATTACAAGTAATAAATTTGTGCTACAACAAACAAAGCCCTTTCCTTTACTCAACAAAAAAGACACTTAATCGTAAATAAAATACAAAAAAGTTTCCCTAACTACGTATTGTTGCCTTTTTGTAAACAATCGATCACCAAACGTTTTTTGCATTTAAACGCAATTGCGAATAATTATCGTCGTTAAAAAGCCTTTTTCATGTTTAACAATGCAACAAAACAGCAATATTATGATAGCTAAATGTTAATTTTTATTGGTAATTAATGTATCAAAATTGTAGGATAGTTACACTTGTGTGCAATTTCTGAACAATAAAAGCGATGCCATCACCCTACTGTAAAGTGATTTGTGTCGCCCTTTCTCAAGAAATACAGTGTGTTCGTTCATAGCAAAACGAAACAACAAAATTAAGTTTGCCAATACAGGACGATTTTATCTTTGTGCAGACACTCAATCATGTTGGGTAGAACAGGATAGTTCATTTCAATACCGCAGGATTGTGACAATAAATTAGGGATAACCAAGCCTTAGGAATATGGCTTGATGCAACTGGAAGGATGTATCTATGACAGATCAAGAGCTGAACGATCAGGGACTTTATGTGCCTGAAATGGAGCACGATGCCTGTGGTATCGGCTTTGTCGCCCACCTAAAAAACCGTAAGTCTCACCAGATTGTTACTCAGGCTCTCGATATGCTAGCGCGTATGGAGCACCGTGGCGGTCAAGGTTGTGATCCATGCAGTGGTGATGGTGCAGGCATTTTGCTGCAAAAGCCCCACGAGTTCTTATTAGAAGAAACACTGACACTCGGTATTAAATTACCCGCCTTCGATAAATATGGCGTCGGTGTTGTGCTATTTCCAAAAGATGAGCATAAACGCCAGCAATGTCGTGAGATCTTAGAGCGTAACGCTAAACGCCTTGATCTTGAAGTGATCGGCTACCGTGTACTTCCAGTTGACAACTCAATGATCGGTGAAGATCCATTGAGCACAGAACCACAATTTGAGCATGTCTTCATCACTGGTGGCGCAAACTTAGATCCAGCCGTACTAGAGCGTAAACTTTATGTTTTACGTAACTATACTGTACGTGTTTGTCTGGAAAGTGTTTCGAACATTGGCGATGACTTCTATATCAACTCTCTGTCATACAAAACTTTGGTTTACAAAGGCCAATTAACTACAGAGCAAGTACCTCAGTACTTCCTTGATCTACAAAATCCAACGATGGTGACCGCACTTGCATTAGTTCACTCTCGTTTCTCAACCAACACCTTCCCACGTTGGCGCTTAGCACAACCTTTCCGTTACATTGCTCACAACGGTGAAATCAATACCGTTCGTGGTAACTTGAACTGGATGAAAGCCCGTGAAGCGATTCTTGAGTCTGATTTATTTAGTCAGCAAGAAATCGATATGCTACTGCCGATTTGTCAGGAAGGTAGCTCAGATTCATCTAACTTCGATATGGCACTAGAGTTACTTGTGCTTTCTGGTCGTAGTTTGCCACACGCTTTAATGATGCTTATCCCTGAAGCGTGGCAAGAAAACAAAAACATGGATCCTAAGCGTCGTGCTTTCTACCAGTACCACGCCAATATCATGGAACCATGGGATGGCCCAGCCTCTGTTTGTTTCACCGATGGTGTTCAAGTAGGTGCAACACTGGACCGTAACGGCCTACGTCCATCACGTTATACTGTGACTAAAGATGACTTCCTTGTGATGGCATCTGAATCAGGCGTGGTTGAAATTGAGCCTGAAAACGTCCAATTCCGTGGTCGTCTACAACCGGGTCGTATCTTCGTTGCTGATCTAGAGCAAGGTCGTATTATTTCTGATGAAGAAGTAAAAGACAGCATTGCGACAGCACAACCGTATGAGCAATGGGTTAAAGACAATCTATTAAGCCTAAAGACGCTTCCTGAAGCTGATAATATGCATCATCAGCCAACACCTGAGCGCTTACTGCATCATCAACAAGCGTTTGGTGTGAGCTCAGAAGAAGTGAATGACATTATTGTTCCACTGGCAAAAACAGGTTATGAGCCATTAAGCGCGATGGGTGCAGATTGGCCGCTAGCCGTGCTTTCTCATCAATCCCAGCATTTATCAAACTACTTTAAACAGCTATTTGCACAGGTGACTAACCCGCCAATCGATCCAATTCGTGAGCGTATGGTTATGTCATTGAATACTTACCTCGGTAAGGATCAAAACCTGCTAGCTGAAACACCTGCGCATTGCCAAAAAGTTGAACTTGAATCTCCTGTTCTTTCTAATGCTGAACTTGAGAAAATCCGTGAGATTGATAATGAACATCTTCAATCGAAAACATTGGATATTGTCTTTAATGCAAGTGGCGAACCAGGCAAGCTAGAACGTGCACTTAAACGTATTTGTCAGTATTCAGAAGATGCAGTCGTTGATGGTTATTCAATCATCATTCTAACTGACCGTGCAGTTAATTCTAACCATGCGGCTATTCCTGCAATGCTGGCTGTTGGTGCGGTTCACCACCACCTGATCCGCAAAGGTCTTCGTGCGAAGTGTGACATCGTAGTTGAAACCGGTGATGCACGTGAAACCCACCATTTTGCAACCCTAGTTGGTTACGGTGCTAACGCAGTTAACCCATATCTAGTCACTGAAACACTGGTTGATTTACAACGCAAGCGTAAACTGGATCCTGAATTACCGACAGACACTCTATTTGATAACTACCGTAAAGGGGTTAACGGTGGTCTGCTTAAAATCTTCTCTAAGATGGGTATTTCAACGCTACAGTCATACCACGGCGCACAAATTTTTGAAGCGCTTGGTATCAGTAAATCTGTGGTTGATAAGTACTTCACCGGTACTGTAACGCGTATTCAAGGTCTAACGATTGATGATATCGCGCAAGAAGTCTTAGTCCGTCATCGTGTTGGTTACCCTACTCGTGAAATCCCAGTACAAGTACTTGATGTTGGTGGTGTATATCAGTGGAAGCAACGTGGTGAGAAACACTTGTTTAACCCTGAAACCATTTCACTACTGCAACAATCAACCCGTGAAAAAGATTACGCGCAATTTAAGCAATATGCGAAAGCGGTTGATGATCAAGGTGATAACGCTGCAACACTGCGTAGCCAACTTGATTTCATCAAAAACCCTGCAGGCTCTATCCCACTTGAGGAAGTTGAGCCAATTGAGAATATCCTTAAGCGCTTTGCGACAGGTGCAATGAGCTTTGGTTCGATTTCTTACGAAGCGCACTCAACACTGGCTGTTGCGATGAACCGCATCGGTGCAAAATCTAACTCAGGTGAAGGTGGTGAAGATCCAATTCGCTTTGAGAAGAAAGATAACGGTGATTGGGAACGTTCTGCTATCAAGCAGGTGGCATCAGGTCGTTTTGGTGTCACCTCTTACTACCTAACTAACGCTGATGAGCTGCAAATCAAAATGGCTCAAGGTGCAAAACCCGGTGAAGGTGGTCAGCTTCCAGGTGATAAAGTCGATGACTGGATTGGCGCAACACGCCACTCAACACCAGGGGTTGGCTTAATTTCTCCACCGCCTCACCATGATATTTACTCAATCGAAGATTTAGCCCAGCTGATCTACGATTTGAAAAATGCTAACCGCGCAGGTCGTGTCAACGTTAAACTGGTATCAGAAGCCGGTGTAGGTACGATTGCATCAGGCGTTGCTAAAGCCAAAGCCGATGTTGTTCTTATTGCAGGTTTTGATGGCGGTACAGGTGCATCACCAATGTCATCTATTCGCCACACAGGTCTACCGTGGGAATTAGGTCTAGCAGAAACGCACCAGACGCTACTGAAGAATGGTTTACGTAACCGTATCGTTGTTCAGTCTGATGGTCAGATGAAAACACCACGTGACCTTGCTATCGCCACTCTTCTGGGTGCTGAAGAATGGGGCGTAGCAACAGCTGCACTGGTTGTTGAAGGCTGTATCATGATGCGTAAGTGTCACAAGAATACTTGTCCTGTTGGTATCGCAACACAGAACAAAACATTACGTGAACGCTTTGATGGTCGCGTAGAAGACGTTGTGACTTTCTTCCAATACATGGCAGAAGGTTTACGTGAAGTAATGGCAGAGCTTGGCTTCCGCACTATTGAAGAAATGGTAGGGCAATCTCACAAGCTGAAAGTCCGTGATAATGTCAGTCACTGGAAATACAAGAACCTCGATCTTAGCCCTGTACTTTACGTTGAAAAGCCACGTGCTGAAGATGGTATTTACAACCAACGTCCTCAAGATCATGGTTTGGATAACGTACTAGACCGTCAATTGATTGAACTTGCACAGCCAGCACTGACGGAAGGTAAAGCAGTGAATGCTGAGTTGCCTATCATCAATACCGATCGAAGTGCAGGTACTATGCTGTCGAATGAAATTTCGAAAGTATACAAAGACAGCGGCTTACCACAGCCGATGAACGTGAAGTTCTTTGGTTCAGCAGGTCAAAGCTTCGGTGCATTCCTTGCTAAAGGCGTGAAATTTGAAGTTGAAGGCGATGCTAACGATTACTGGGGTAAAGGCCTATCAGGCGGTACATTAGTACTTTACCCTGATGCGAAATCAGACATTGTTGCTGAAGATAACATCGTTGTGGGTAACGTGTGTTTCTACGGTGCAACCTCTGGTGAATCTTACATTCGCGGTCTTGCTGGCGAGCGTTTCTGTGTTCGTAACTCAGGCGCTCAAGTTGTGGTTGAAGGTGTCGGGGACCACGGTTGTGAGTACATGACTGGTGGTGTTGCCGTTATCCTTGGTCAAACAGGTCGTAACTTTGCTGCGGGTATGAGTGGTGGCGTTGCTTATGTTTGGGATCAGTTCGATGACTTTGAAACCAAATTAAACCCTGAGTTAGTCGATTTAGATCCAATCGAAAAAGAAGATCAAGCACTGCTACTGAACATGCTAACTAAACATGTTGCATTAACAGGTAGTACGGTTGCAGAGCTTTTCCTATCTAACTTCGAAGATAACTTGAAGAAGATGGTGAAAGTTATGCCAAGGGATTACAAAGCCGTATTACTAAAGCGTAAAGCTGAAGCTGAAGCTCAAGACAAGGAAGCGTTGGAGGCAATCAATGGGTAAGCCAACAGGATTTTTAGAATTTGGCCGTGAATTGCCAAAAAAATTGGACCCGAGTGTTCGTATTCAAGATAACAAAGAATTCGTTTTAAACGATGAATTTGGTGACAAGATCAATGAACAGTCATCACGCTGCATGGATTGTGGTGTACCGTTCTGCCATAACTCTTGTCCAATTGGGAATATTATTCCTGAATTTAATGATGCGGTTTACCGCGATAGCTGGGAAGAAGCGTGGAACATCCTAAGTTCAACGAATAATTTCCCAGAATTTACTGGTCGTGTGTGTCCTGCCCCTTGTGAAAGTGGCTGTGTGTTAGGTATCAACCAAGATCCCATCACGATTTGTAATATCGAGAAAACGATTGTTGAAACAGCTTATCGTGAAGGTTATGCCAAGCCTAAAACACCACGTTCTCGAACCGGTAAAACCATTGCAATTATCGGTTCAGGCCCTGCGGGCTTATCAGCAGCAGAGCAGCTAAACAGCGCTGGTCACACCGTGACAGTGTTTGAGCGTGATGAAAAAGTCGGTGGTCTACTTCGCTTTGGTATTCCTGACTTTAAGCTAGGTATGGATATCATAGATCGTAAGATCAACCTAATGGCAGAAGCTGGCGTTAAATTTGAAGTTAATGCGCACATTGGTGTCGATATCAATGCTAAGCAATTACGCCAAGACTTTGATGTCGTATTACTTACAGGCGGCTCAACCGTTCCTCGTAACCTGCCAATCCCAGGTCGTGAACTAAATGGCGTACACTTTGCGATGGAATTTCTTGCGCAAAATAACCGTCGTGCCAACGATATGGATTTAAAAACCGAAGAAATCCATGCCAAAGGTAAACATGTAGTGGTTATTGGTGGCGGTGATACAGGTTCTGACTGTGTGGGTACATCAAATCGTCACGGCGCTGCAAGTATTACTCAAGTTGAGATCATGCCTGTTCCACCTGAAAAGCGTCCAGCTAATCAGCCATGGCCGTCATACCCAATGATCATGAAAACATCAACGTCACATGAAGAAGGTTGTGATCGTTACTGGAACATCTTAACCAAAGAGTTTATCTCTGATGATAACGGTAATGTGAAAGGCTTACGTATTGCTGATATCGTTTGGCAAGAAGCAAAACCAGGTGAGCGCCCAGGGTTTGATGAAGTTGAAGGTTCAGAGCGTGTGATTGCCTGTGATCTTGCTTTCTTAGCGATGGGTTTCTTACACCCAGAACCAACAGGCGTTCTTGCTCAACTTGATATCGCATTAGACGAGCGTGGTAATGTTGCAACTGAAGATTTCGCAACTAACCAAGCTGGTGTATTTGCCGCAGGTGATATGCGTACCGGTCAATCATTGGTTGTACGTTGTATTAACGAAGGTCGAGAGTCTGCTCGTGCAGTTGATGCTTACCTTATGGGGAATACAAACCTGGAAGCAAAAGCTGATTCATTAATGCTTTCTTAACTTCTACGTAAAGTTAATCTTTAATCTAAAGCCAGCTCAAATGAGCTGGCTTTTTTATTGTTATAACTCTCAATATTCAATGTTAGCCGTAACATTTCCCCATATCCCCCTGAAAACCTATACTTAATTATTAATATTAAGACTTTAATCACGCCCTTCCAATCAGGATAAACCCTTGCTATTCACTATATTTAATTGAACTTTAAGATGTTATTACTATTTTAGTGTACATCATAATATTTAGCGCTAGTTGTTATGTCTATTTGACCTTTTTGTAAATTATGGGTACTTTGATGAATCGCAGGAAGCATACTGATGATCAGGATGATTATCATATTGATGCAGTAAACCTGTTTATACCAAACAGGTGCAAGGGAGAGTTGCAATGTCACTGTATGACCCATCACTGGAAAAAGATAACTGTGGGTTTGGTCTGATTGCCCATATCGAAGGCCAAACCAGCCACAAACTTGTTCGTACCGCTATATCCGCACTAGATCGCATGACTCACCGTGGTGGTATCGCCGCTGACGGTAAAACAGGTGATGGCTGTGGTCTATTGATTAAAAAACCAGATAATTTCTATCGTATTATTGCTGATGAAAAAAACTGGAACCTATCCCGTGAATTTGCCGTGGGACAAATTTTCTTAAGCCAAGATCCGGTACTTGCCGAGCAAGCCCGAACCATTATTAATGAAGAGCTGGCAACAGAAACATTATCGGTAGTAGGTTGGCGTGAAGTGCCTGTAAACCCTGCCGTTCTCGGTCCTATTGCTCAAGAATCCCTACCTAACATTGAGCAAGTCTTTATCAATGCCCCAGCAGGTTGGAAGCCTCGCGATATTGATCGCCGCCTCTACATCGCTCGTCGTCGCATTGAAAAGCGTATTACCGAAGATAGTGATTTCTACATTTGTAGCCTTTCAACTCAAGTGATTGTCTACAAAGGCTTATTCATGCCTTCTGATTTACCTAAATTCTACTTAGATTTGGGTGACATTCGATTAGAATCGTCGATTTGTTTATTCCACCAGCGTTTCTCAACCAATACTCAGCCACGCTGGCCGTTGGCTCAGCCTTTCCGCTATCTAGCCCATAATGGTGAGATCAATACCATCACCGGTAACCGCCAATGGGCACGAGCACGAGGCTATAAATTTAGCTCCCCATTGCTGCCTGATTTAAAAACAGCAGCGCCATTTGTTAACGAAACAGGCTCTGATTCTTCTAGCCTTGATAACATGCTAGAGCTATTTTTATCTGGTGGGATGGATCTATTCCGTGCCATGCGCATGCTTGTTCCACCCGCTTGGCAAAACCACCCTGATATGGATCCAGCACTGCGTGCTTTCTACGACTTTAACTCGATGCACATGGAACCATGGGATGGCCCTGCGGGTATCGTAATGTCTGATGGACGCTATGCTGCTTGTAACCTTGACCGAAATGGCCTTCGTCCAGCCCGTTATGTGATCACCAAAGATAAATTGATCACCCTAGCGTCTGAAGTCGGCATTTGGGATTACACCCCAGATGAAGTGGCTGAAAAAGGCCGTGTTGGTCCCGGTGAATTATTAGTTATTGATACAAAGTTTGGCAAAATTTGGCATTCATCAGATATCGATAACGAGCTAATGGCACGCCATCCTTATAAAGCATGGATGGATAGTCACGTTAAACGCTTAACCCCCTTTGAACAATTAGGTGATGAGCAAGTAGGTTGCCGCTCGCTCACTGATGACGAACTGTCGGTTTATCACAAGCAATTTGGGGTAAGCAGTGAAGAGTTAGATCAGGTACTGCGTGTTGTAGGCGAAAATGGTCAAGAAGCCACAGGCTCGATGGGTGACGATGCGCCAATGGCGGTATTGTCATCAAAAGAACGACCGATCACCGATTACTTCCGTCAAATGTTTGCACAGGTCACTAACCCACCTATCGATCCACTGCGTGAAAAGCATGTCATGTCGCTCGCTACCTGTATCGGTCGTGAAATTAACGTGTTCTGTGAAACCGATAGCCATGCACAACGTGTCGCGTTTGGATCGCCAGTGTTAGTGTATTCTGATCTTGTTCAACTACTTGAGTTAGATGATCAATATTATGCCAACAGCATTATTGATATTAACTACAATCCAAATGAAAAAGATCTCAAGCAAGCACTCATAGATCTCTGCGATGAAGCTGAACGTGTCGTAAAAGATGGCGCAGTGCTGGTTGTTTTATCAGATCGCGGGATCAATAAAGATAAGTTGCCAATTCCAGCAGCAATGGCTGTAGGTGCGGTGCAAAAACGTTTGGTTGATAATAACCTACGTTGTGACACTAACATCGTGGTTGAAACAGCAACCGCCCGCGATCCTCACCAATTTGCCGTCCTTCTCGGCTTTGGTGCTACCGCTATCTACCCTTACCTTGCTTATGAATCACTCGGTAAGTTGATCGATGCGGGAGCAATTAATAAGTCTTACCGTGAAGTGATGAGTAATTACCAAAACGGCATGAATAAAGGTCTATTTAAGATCATGTCGAAGATGGGGATCTCGACCATTGCTTCATACCGCTGCTCAATGCTATTTGAAGCTGTCGGTTTAAGTGATGAAGTCGTGGAGCTTTGCTTTAAAGGTGTTTCGAGCCGTATTGCAGGCGCTGACTTTAGTGACTTCCAACAAGATCTCTTTAATTTATCACGTAAAGCATGGTTGAAACGTAAACCGATCGAACATGGCGGTGTACTGAAATACGTTCACGGTGGTGAATTCCATGCTTATAACCCTGATGTTGTCGGTACACTGCAAAAAGCTGTGAAATCAGGCGATTATCAAGATTACTTAGCTTTTGCTAAAGAAGTGAATGAGCGCCCTGTCGCTGCTATTCGCGACTTATTTAAGCTAAAAGATGGCACAACATCGATTCCGGTTGAACAGGTTGAAGCGGCGACTGAGCTTTATAAGCGTTTTGACTCAGCCGCCATGTCGATTGGTGCATTAAGCCCTGAGGCGCACGAAGCATTAGCTATCGCCATGAACCGTTTAGGCGGTTGTTCGAACTCCGGTGAAGGCGGTGAAGATCCTCGTCGCTTTGGTAACGAACGTAACTCACGGATTAAGCAGGTCGCATCAGGTCGATTTGGCGTAACGCCACACTACCTTGTGAATGCGGATGTGATTCAAATCAAAGTCGCACAAGGAGCAAAACCTGGGGAAGGTGGTCAACTACCCGGCCATAAAGTGACAACCGAAATCGCGAAGCTGCGTTATGCGGTACCGGGGGTTACCCTGATCTCACCACCACCTCACCATGATATTTATTCGATTGAAGATTTAGCTCAGCTGATCTTCGATTTAAAACAAGTTAACCCAAGTGCCATGGTATCGGTCAAACTGGTATCTGAGCCTGGGGTTGGCACCATCGCAACGGGTGTGGCTAAAGCCTATGCTGATTTGATCACCATTTCAGGTTATGACGGCGGTACAGGTGCAAGTCCATTAACATCGGTGAAATATGCCGGTAGCCCATGGGAGCTTGGCCTTGCTGAGACTCAACAGGCGCTCGTGAGCAATGGCTTGCGTCATAAAATCCGCCTGCAAGTCGATGGTGGTTTGAAGACCGGCCTTGATGTTGTAAAAGCCGCTATTTTAGGTGCAGAAAGCTTCGGTTTCGGTACCGCACCTATGGTTGCTCTAGGTTGTAAATACCTGCGTATTTGTCACCTTAATAACTGTGCGACAGGTGTTGCGACCCAAGATGAAAAACTGCGTCGTGATTTCTTTAAAGGCTTGCCTGAACAAGTGATGAATTACTTCATCGGCGTTGGTCAAGAAGTACGTGAACTATTAGCACAATTAGGCGTAGAAAAGCTCACTGATCTGATTGGTCGTACTGATCTTCTTGAAACATTGGAAGGCTTTACAGCGAAACAAGCCAAGCTTGATTTAAGCCCAATTTTGGTTGCTGCTACACCAAAAGAAGGTAAAACACTGTACTGCAGCGAGCCTAATACACCATTTGATAACGCAGAGCTAAGCCAGACTTTAGTCGATCAAATCTTACCTGCGATTGAAAGTCGTAGTGGTGGTGATTTCTACTTTGATATCTGCAATACCGACCGCTCTATTGGCGCACGTTTATCTGGTGAAATCGCCCAACGTTATGGCAACCAAGGTATGTCTGCAAGCCCAGTAACACTGCACTTAACCGGTACTGCAGGTCAGTCTTTCGGGGTGTGGAATGCAGGCGGTCTAAACCTGAAATTAACAGGTGATGCAAACGACTATGTAGGTAAAGGCATGACGGGCGGTATTATTACTATTCGTCCACCACAAGGTTCTGCATTTAAATCAAGTGAAGCGACCATCATTGGTAACACCTGTTTGTATGGCGCAACGGGCGGTAAGTTGTTTGCTGCAGGTAAAGCGGGTGAGCGTTTTGCTGTGCGTAACTCAGGCACCATTACCGTAGTAGAAGGTGCTGGTGATAACGCATGTGAATATATGACCGGCGGTATCGTTGCTATTTTAGGTAAAACAGGCGTTAACTTTGGCGCAGGTATGACAGGCGGTTTTGCTTATATTCTTGACGAAGATGGCGATTTCGCAGGACGCGTGAACCCAGAGCTAGTTGAAGCATTACCTCTTGACGAGCTACAGATCCACCAAGAACATTTACGTGGTTTAATCGACCGTCACCTACAAGAAACAGGTTCAAGTCGAGCACAAGAAATTTTGGCGAACTTTGATCAATGGATCCCGAAATTCTATCTTGCGAAGCCGAAGTCAGCAGACATTAATACCCTGCTGGGTCACCAAAGTCGTTCAGCTTCTGAACTACGTCTTCAGGCGCAATAAGGGAGGGAAACCGAATGAGCCAGAATGTTTACCAATTTATTGACGTCGAACGTATCGACCCACCAAAGAAACCGCTAAATGTACGTAAAATCGAGTTCGTTGAAATATACGAACCGTTTACCAAACAGCAAGCAGGTGCACAGGCGGATCGTTGTTTAGATTGTGGTAACCCTTATTGTGAATGGAAATGTCCTGTTCATAACTACATTCCTCAATGGCTAAAATTGGCCAATGAGGGGCGAATTATTGAAGCGGTTGAGCTATCTCACCAGACGAATACCTTACCGGAAGTATGTGGCCGTGTTTGTCCTCAGGACAGGCTATGTGAAGGTTCGTGTACCTTAAACGAAGACTTTGGTGCGGTGACAATTGGTAATGTTGAAAAATACATTACCGACAAAGCCTTTGAGATGGGCTGGAAACCAGACATGTCAGGGGTCGAGTGGACAGATAAAAAAGTTGCGATCATCGGCGCAGGCCCTGCCGGATTATCTTGTGCTGATATTCTTGTTCGTAACGGCGTAAAACCTGTGGTATTTGACCGCTACCCTGAAATTGGTGGCTTGCTGACCTTTGGTATCCCATCATTCAAGCTTGAAAAAGATGTAATGGTTAATCGTCGTAAAATCTTTACTGAAATGGGGGTTGAGTTTCAGCTCAATACTGAAATCGGTAAAGACGTCACGATGGAATCGCTACTGGCTGACTACGATGCGGTGTTCTTAGGTGTCGGCACCTATAAAAACATGCGTGCAGGATTGGAAAATGAAGACGCAACTGGCGTCTATGACGCACTGCCATTTTTGATTTCTAATACCTACAAAGTCATGGAACTAGAAAGTCCATCGACATTCTTAGATATGAAAGATCAACGCGTGGTCGTACTCGGTGGTGGTGATACCGCGATGGACTGTGTCCGTACTTCTATCCGCCAAGGTGCAAAAGATGTGGTGTGTGCTTATCGTCGTGATGAAGCCAATATGCCAGGTTCAAAACGTGAGGTGAAAAATGCCCGCGAGGAAGGCGTCAACTTTATGTTTAACCTTCAGCCATTAGGTATTGAAGTGGATGATTCAGGCAAAGTCACTGGCGTTAAAGTTGTGAAAACAGCGTTAGGTGAACCAGACAGCGCTGGACGTCGTCGCCCTGAACCTGTCGCAGGTAGTGAGCACGTATTAGGTGCAGACGCTGTGATCATGGCGTTTGGTTTCCAACCTCACGCGATGCCATGGCTGACACCGTATGATGTAGAGCTAGATCAATGGGGACGGATCAAAACTTCATTCGATGCACACTTTGCCTATCAAACCACAAATCCGAAAATCTTTGCCGGCGGTGATGCGGTTCGTGGTTCAGATTTAGTGGTAACAGCCATTGATGAAGGCCGTAAAGCTGCTGATGGCATACTGGATTATCTCAACGTCTAAAGACGTTAATTAAACAAACTAAAGCGGATGGGCAACCTTCCGCTTTTTTATTTATTAAAAATTAGCGCTCGATAACTTTTGGTATAAATTCTCTCGCTCATGGTACACTGATTACACGACAGCACCTTGGGTGCACCGCTTGAACAACAAGAGAACGAATCAATGAAAATCGGCATTATTGGCGCAATGGAGCAAGAAGTTGCGATCCTAAAAGCACAACTAGAAAACTGCGAAACACACAACAAAGCAGGTTGTACTCTCTACACTGGTACGCTAAATGGTGCGGATGTTGTCTTGTTACAATCAGGTATTGGTAAAGTAGCCGCAGCAGTAGGTACTGCAGTACTACTTGAAACCTTCCAACCTGATGTTGTGATCAATACAGGCTCTGCTGGCGGTTTTGAATCAAGCCTTAACGTTGGTGATGTTGTGATCTCAACGGAAGTTCGCTACCACGACGCAGACGTAACCGCATTTGGTTATGAGATCGGTCAAATGGCACAGCAACCAGCCGCTTTCCTATCTGACGAAAAACTAATGGATGTAGCAGAGCAAGCACTGGCTGCTTTACCTGAAAAGCCACACGCTGTTCGCGGTCTGATCTGTACTGGCGATGCATTTGTATGTAGCGCTGAAAAACAAAACTTCATTCGCACCAACTTCCCATCCGTCGTTGCAGTTGAAATGGAAGCAGCGGCCATTGCTCAAGCTTGTCACCAATTCAAAGTCCCCTTTGTTGTGGTTCGTGCCATTTCTGATGTTGCTGATAAAGAATCGCCAATGAGCTTTGATGAGTTCCTGCCACTTGCAGCGAAAAGCTCATCAATCATGGTTGAGAAAATGGTTGAGTTACTTAAGTAACTTCATTGTAGTAACTAATTTAAGTGGCCTTGCTTAGCATCTAGCCAAAAACGAGAATAGCTGTCACGGATGATGGAATCACTTGTTGCGTTACTCACAACCAATAGCTCCCTACTCGCTTTGTGGGGAGCATTATTATTGCACTGGGTTTTACCCATTCCCTACCCGCTTCACCCCATTGTTATTTGGCAACGTCTCGCACTGCTTATTGCAGAGCGTGTTAATCACCCGAAAGAAAATCCTTCTCAACGTATTCTTGCAGGCTCACTTGCTTGGTTTTTAATGTCAGGCACGGTCCTGATCTTATTGTTCGCTTTTAGCCAACTGGTTTGGTACCAAACGATTTTCCAAATGACTCTATTGTGGATGGCAATAGACTGGCAAACATCAGCTAAATTAGGCAAACAATTTAATCAGGCCTATAACCTTGAACATAAAGGCAGGTGCCGTGAGTTATTAGCCGATCACGTTAATCGTAATACTGAAAATTTATCCCTGCTTGGATTAGGCAAAGCGGGGGCTGAAACCCTATTACTTGGCTATGGTCGAAATGTCATTGGCGTCTTATTCTGGTATGCCATTGGTGGTGGTATTGCGGCGATTATGTATCGCTTAGCCATTAGCCTTGCGCGCTCTTGGTCACCAAGCCGTGAGCAGTTCCGCTTTTTTGGCCTGCCCGCGATTCGCATCGCACTTATTTTAGATATTGTGCCGCTGCGCTTATTTGCGCTATTAATTACCCTTGGTCAAAATGCCAAAAATGCTTTTCATGGTTTAATGCAGCAAGGTGAGAATTGGCAGCTACCAGGGCCGGGTTGGTTATTAGCCGCAACTGGACACAAACTCTCTTTATCCCTTGGCGGTCCTGCGATGTACAACCAAGTAAAAATGGAACGACCGCGTATCGGAGGGAAAATTGCCCCTGCATCGCTGCACCTTGCACAACTTCAGCAATTAATGACAAGCCGTTTATGGTGTTGGATCATTATAGAAAGTGGCTTACTGATTATTTTTCACGGGCTAGCTTAATGCGTTTCCTACTTCTCATTGTGGTTCTATTCCCATTCACCTCTGCCTTTGCTGAACAATCACGGTCTGTTCAACGCATCATTAGCTTATCACCACACATGACGGAGCTGGCTTACAGTGCAGGCTTGGGCAATAAACTCATCGCTGCTAGCGACTACAGTGATTACCCAGAGCAAGCGAAAAAGTTGGAACGTGTTGCCAATTATCGCGGCATCAAAATGGAACGAATTCTTACTTTAAAGCCTGATTTAATTTTGGCATGGAAAGGCGGGAATCCTAGTCGTGAAATGGCTCGTTTACAGCAACTTGGGATTAAGATCTTTTATTCAAATCCAACGCAATTAACCGATATTGCAGACACGATTATCAAACTGGGTAAATTTGCTGATAATCCAAGTCAATCGATTACTGCAGCAGCAACATTTAGAACACAGCTCGCCAAAATTAAAGCACGTTATCAGAACAAGTCTCCTGTACGTTACTTTTATCAATTAAGTGATAGCCCTATGTTGACGATTTCAGATGGCAACTGGCCGAGTCCTGTCTTTGATATTTGCGGTGGAGAAAATATTTTTGCCACCAGCACCGCGGCATACCCACAAGTCAATCAAGAGCAAGTTGTTGTTCGCCAACCTAGCGTCATTTTCGGTTCTCGTCATGCAACGTCAAAAGAAAATAGCCCATGGTTAAAGTGGCAAGGAAAACTGCCTGCAGTTGATAATCATCAGCTTTATCAACTCAATAGCGATTGGTTAAACCGCCCCACGCTTCGCACTCTTAAAGCCGTAAAGCAAGTGTGTCAACTACTGGATAATGAAAGAAAAGCCTCACCTTTGCTGTGAATAACCTCACTAAAGATGGATTTTATAGTTGTACCTAGCCATTTAGGCAGTACAATCGCCTGCCTACTTTCCCCCTTTTCTATTAAATAGGGATAAACATGCTCATCTATATTCTCGATATGTTTGGTACTGCAATCTTTGCAGCCTCGGGAGTACTCATGGCAGGACGATTACGCATGGATCCTTTTGGCGTTGTCGTGCTAGCTAGCGTAACAGCTATTGGTGGCGGCACTATTCGTGATATGGCATTAGGTGCTACCCCTGTGTTTTGGATCAAAGATACCAATTACTTATGGGTGATTTTTATTACCTGTATTATCACGATGCTCGCAACTCAACGCCCTAAACGGATGCCATGGTATTTTCTTCCTGTCGCTGATGCGATTGGATTAGCAGTCTTTGTGGCTATCGGTGTCGAAAAATCATTACGTTATGGCGCATCGCCAATGGTCGCTGTGATCATGGGTGTGATAACAGGCTGTGGTGGCGGCGTGATCCGAGATGTACTAGGACGTGAGATCCCAATGGTATTACGTACAGAGGTTTATGCAACAGCCTGTATTCTAGGCGGTATGGTACACACCATAGGCTTATCTTTAGGTGTACTGCCTTCTGTTGCTGCAGTGATCGGTATCTTTACCACACTCACCATAAGACTCGCAGCCATTAAGTGGAATCTGTCTCTGCCTATTTTTGCACTGCGTAATTAACAAAAAAACCGCCAACACTGGCGGTTTTTTAATCCGAAACAAACAAGGTTATCTTACTCTTCAATCGAGGTTTTACGGCGTTTGAATCGACGGATAAGCCACCATCCAAGTATACAAGCAAGTACAACGACGACAGACCAACATTGCATCTGATATTTATGATAGAAGGCTAAAATAGGCCCTAATTCGTCATGTAAATAAGCAGGAGCCACGCCAAATACCAATAGCCAGATCGTGACCGCTAAGAAGTTACCTAATAAGAAAAGTTGCACTGGCATTTGCGCAATACCACAGCCAATGCACATGAACTGTTTAATGCCTTCAACAAAACGACTGATCACAAGCCCTAGCATGCCATAGCGGTCAATAAACTGATGTAACTTGGTCAGCGTTCGCGGTTTAATCCATTCTTTCTTCGTTAAGATATGACCAAATTGGCGTCCAATAAAGTAGCCAATACTGTTACCAATAAAGCTACTTGCCCAAGCAACAGATAGCACCATAGGTAACGACATTTTACCTGAAGATGCCAATAAACTCGCGACGATCAATAACGACTGACCAGGCGCTGGGATCCCCATACCTTCAACAGCAATTGCCAATGCTAAAATATAGTACCCGTATTGCTGCAGCAGCGGGGTGAGATCAGTAATAATATGTTGAATCGATTCCATAGCCAGTCGATATAAAAATGAAGAGTAATCTTTTATAGTATCTTGTCTCTCGTCGTCGGCATAATGATCAAAGCTAGAAAGTAAGCTTTCATAAACCATTAAACATTAAGATTTAAAGCCAAGTTATTATTAATTAAGACTATTTGACAGATATAAAAAAAGGACGCAAATGCATCCTTTCATATTTGAATAACGCTGCGAGAGCAATGTGATTATTTAATCATCACACGAGCAAATTTACGTTTACCGACTTGGAAAACATAATTGCCAGCAGCCAGTACCAGTTTCGTGTCTTCTACTTTCTCACCATCTTGCTTCACAGCGCCTTGACGGATCATACGCATTGCATCAGACGTTGAGTTAACCAGTGCTGCTTCTTTTAATAAATTCGCAATAGGAAGACCGGCTTCGAATTCAAACTCAGGCATTTCATCAGGTAGGTTACCTTTTTGGAAACGACTGATGAATTCTTGCAATGCCGCTTCTGCCGCTTCTTCTGAATGGAAACGTGCAATGATCTCTTTTGCTAGTAAGAACTTCACATCACGTGGGTTTTTGCCGGCATCAACATCGGCTTTAAAGTGAGCAATTTCATCCATTGGACGGAATGAAAGCAATTCAAAGTAGCTCCACATCAGATCGTCAGAGATAGACATGATCTTACCAAACATATCGCTTGGCGCATCGGCAACACCAATGTAGTTATGCGCAGATTTAGACATTTTCTTCACGCCATCTAAACCCACCAGCAATGGCATCGTCAGTACAACCTGTGGTTTTTGACCGTGCGATTTTTGTAACTCACGACCCATTAGCAAGTTGAACTTCTGATCAGTACCGCCTAGTTCTACATCTGTTTCCATTGCTACTGAATCGTAACCTTGAAGTAATGGATACATAAATTCATGGATCGCGATTGGACGATTCTCGCCGTAACGCTTTTTAAAATCGTCACGCTCTAGCATACGAGCAACGGTTTGATTAGACGCTAAACGGATCATTCCTTCTGCACCTAACTCTGATAACCATGTCGAGTTAAACGCAATCGTGGTTTTGGCAGGATCAAGGATCTTAAATACCTGCTCTTTATATGTTTCCGCATTGCGTAATACATCTTCACGCGTTAGTGGCGGACGTGTCGTGTTCTTACCGGTAGGATCGCCGACCATACCAGTAAAATCACCAATCAAGAAAGTGACTTCATGGCCTAATTCCTGAAAAGTACGCAACTTATTAAGAATAACCGTGTGTCCAAGATGGATGTCTGGTGCCGTAGGATCGGCACCTAATTTTATACGTAATGGACGGTTTTCTTTTAGCTTTGCTATTAGCTCTGCTTCTGGGATAAGTTCTTCAACCCCACGTTTTATCTCAATAAGTGCTTGTTCAATGCTGGCCATTCTTGTTCGCTCCCACAAAATTGGCAAAAATAATAAGCCGACTATCTTACTTGAATAGCAGGCTTTTTTGAAACCAGTTAGACTGAAGGCCGTTTATTTTTTCGGAATATATGTGAAAAATTTAGTATGAAAGGAACTTCATCACCTCGATTTCCACGGAAGAACCTCTTTTTTATCATATTGATCAGCATAGCTATGCTAGGGCTTGCAATGATACCGAGTTCCCAGCAAGAAACCGCTTCTCATGTTGAGCGTAAATTTAAAATTGGCAAACCTTACCCTATTGATATTGCAACCGCTTCAGCGACACCTCTTTCAGGTAAAGATAAAACAGATGAGCTTATATGGAAAAAGCACGTTATTGAAAGTGGTGAAAGTTTAGCTATCGCTTTTGATAACATCGGCTTAGATGGAAAAATACTACATTCCCTTATCAATACCGATGCCAATACCAAACAATTGGAAAGACTTCGTCCAGGTAATATCCTTCAATTTGGCTTTAATAAAGAAGGAAAATTAGTTGAGCTTCGCCAACCTCGTAATCATTTAGAAACCTTGATTGTGCGCCACGATGGCAGCACCTTTAGCAGTGAGATGGATAAAAAGGAAATTGAAACGCATATCAATTTCTCTCATGCCACCATTAAAACCAGTTTTTGGAGTGCCGCAGATAAAGCAGGATTAACGGCCAATCAGATCATGGAAATTGCCGCGCTATTTGGTTGGGATATTGATTTTGCTCTCGATATTAGAGCGGGTGATAAATTTGAAGTGTTATTTGAACAGCACTATTTAGATGGTTATCCAGTCGATCGCGGTGAGATTTTAGCCGCAACCTTTACCAATATGGGGCAAACTTTTACCGCAGTTCGCAATAACGACGGTAAATATTACGATAAAGACGGGCTAGCCATGCGTAAAGCGTTCTTGCGCTCTCCTGTCAACTTCCGCTATGTAAGTTCAAATTTTAATCCGCGTCGTCTCCACCCCGTTACAGGAAAAGTAAAGCCGCACCGAGGCACTGATTATGTTGCTCCTGTTGGCACACCTATTTGGGCGGCAGGTGATGGGGTTGTATTAGAATCAGCGTATAACAAATACAATGGTAACTACGTTTTTATCAAACATAGCGCTAAATATGTCACCAAATACCTGCATTTAACTAAGCGTATGGTCAAAAAAGGGCAACGAGTAAAACAGGGAGATACTGTCGGTACTTTAGGCGGTACTGGTCGCGTCACAGGCCCACACCTACACTATGAATTCTTGGTTAATGGTCAGCATAAAAACCCTCGTACGGTAGATTTACCGCAAGCCAATTCATTATCAGGCAACGAGCAAGTAACGTTTAAAAAGCAAGCTAAACAACAACTTGATCATATTCAGCAATTGGGCAAACTGGTCGTTAATAATGACATATTATTAAACTAAGCCATTGTTTATATACAAAAAAGCCGACAATCAATATTTGTCGGCTTTTATTTAACTCAATGATTATCGAGTTAACATTTTAAACACTAAATGATGCGCCACAACCACAAGTCGTTGTTGCATTTGGGTTGTTAACAAAGAAACGCGAACCTTCTAGACCTTCAGTGTAGTCAACTGTACCACCCATTAGGTACTGGAGACTCATAGGATCAACCACTAGCGTTACACCGCCATTTTCAATGGTCATATCACCATCATTTACTTTTTCATCAAAAGTAAAACCATATTGAAAGCCACTACAACCACCACCAGTGATGTAAACACGTAGCTTTAGATTCGGGTTTTCTTCTTCAGCGATCAGTGTTTTTACTTTATTCGCTGCAACATCAGAAAAAGTTAGCGGCAAATTAGCATCGCTCATTACAAAACCTCTCACACACTTCCGTTAATTACGCTGATTATCCAATACCTGACTATGTTGTTCAAGTATTAGGCTCACTTGTTGGAGAATCATGGCGTAAACGCTCTTTTTTAATTGTTCGGTGTAGCAACTGCGAATAAATCGGTTGTCCGCCTAACATCTGAGCAAGCATAGTCGCACCGAGAGTGGTAACAATCAATGGTAAAATAAGGTGATAGTTGTTGGTCATTTCAATAACCAGCAAAATCCCCGTAATTGGTGCGCGCACCGTTGCAGCAAAAAGCGCCCCCATACCAGCGATTGCAAATAGTCCAGGATCAATGCCTAAATCAGGATAAATGCCTTGTGTGATCATGCCATAGAAAGTGCCAAACAATGTCCCTAACGCCAACATTGGGGCAAAAATACCGCCCGGTGCACCGGAGCCAAAACACAGTAATGTTGTTGCAATACGAGCAAAGAACAACAGCATTAACATACCAAGGCCGTAATCACCGTTAGTCGCGTGAGGGATAAGGAAAATACCGCCACCGGTTAATTCTGGGAAATACAATAGAAGTAAACCGAAGCAGCCACCAATTAAAGCGCCAGTGATAAGGTAACGCTTACGCTCATTACGGTGAATTTTAACAAAGCTATCTAACGCAAAAATAATCATCCGATTAAATAGGACACCGAAACCACCAAATAGCATCCCTAACACTAAGAATAACCATAATGATTTCAGTGCAGGAGCATCATATTGCGGCATAGATATAACCGCTTCTTGGCCACGTAAAAGACGAAATACGATATTTGACATCACCGCGGAGATCATTACGCATTTCACCGAAATTAAACTGTAACGAAACTGCGGACGCATCTCTTCAAGTACAAACATGATCCCCGCCATCGGGGCATTAAATGCTGCAGCTAAACCACCAGCGGCACCTGCTGCAAGTAAAGAGTGTCGACCTTCTTTATCTTTTAAACGGAAAATATCAGAGATCATTCGTCCAATATTACCGCCCATTTGTACCGTAGGACCTTCACGACCCAGTACCATACCCGAGCCTAACGCACCTAAACCACCGAAAAATTTAACTGGGATCACGCGCCACCAGCGAACAGGACGCATTTCTTCCATCGCACCTTCAATTTCAGGAATACCAGAACCACCAGCTTCAGGGGCAAAACGACTAACTAGGTAATAACCAACAAAGGCAAGAAAAGCACTGACAATAAACGCTGCGAGCCACAAAGGAAGTACACTGGTTATTTCATCACGTAACCACTCTGTACGCTGATCCGTTACCCAGTTGACACCAATTTCAAACAAGGTTCCGACTAAGCCCGCTAAAATGCCGACAAGAGCTGATAAAAATAGAACAGAGACTGGCGTTTTATCACGAGTAAGCAGTTGCCTTACAAAAACGCGAGGTTGAAGATGAGGAGGCATGTGGATCCCGTGCGTTTTATCAGTCATTTTTCGGCCGTATTGTCAAAAGATTGCATATAGGATGCAGGGAGGATAAATGAAACTATTGATTTTAGAAGAGTAATCTAAGATGGGCGTTTATTATACTGCTAATGTTGAAAAATAGCTTTGCAACTGTGACTTGTACTGCAGTATTGCTGTAATTAATTGTTCAATACACGCAAATAACCACCATAAATCGCCCTCCCTAAATTGCATCCTTTTAGGTACAATGGACTAATAACAATCTACACACTTCTCTGGCCTACAATCTCAAGGACAGAAAACGATCTGGATTGGATCTACGCCTGATTATTTTATATAGGACCTCATAATGAGCAAAACGAGCAAATCGGCTGATTTATTTGCCAAAGCAAAACAAAAAATTCCAGGTGGTGTTAACTCTCCAGTGAGAGCGTTCGCTGGTGTTGGTGGCACACCACTCTTTATTGAGCGTGCCGATGGCGCTTATATTTTTGATGCTGATGGTAATGCATACATCGATTTCGTTGGCTCTTGGGGTCCAATGATCTTAGGCCATAACCATGCAGCGATTCGTGATGCGGTGATCGATGCAGCGCAACAAGGTTTAAGTTTTGGTGCGCCAACGGCAATGGAAATCACCATGGCTGATCTGGTATCAAAACTAGTACCATCGATGGAAATGGTACGCATGGTAAGCTCAGGTACTGAAGCAACCATGAGCGCTATTCGTCTGGCACGCGGGTTTACTGGTCGCGATAAGATCTTAAAATTTGAAGGTTGTTACCACGGTCACGCCGATTGTCTACTCGTTAAAGCAGGCTCTGGCGCATTAACCCTAGGTCAACCAAGCTCACCAGGTGTACCTGCAGATTTTGCAAAACATACCCTAACAGCAACCTATAACGATCTAGATTCTGTCCGTGAAGCGTTTGCAGCTCACCCAGAAGAGATTGCTTGTATTATCGTTGAGCCTGTTGCGGGTAACATGAACTGCATTCCACCTGTACCTGGCTTCCTTGAAGGGCTACGCGACATCTGTGATGAATTTGGCGCGCTATTAATTCTAGATGAAGTAATGACAGGCTTCCGCGTGTCAGAAGGTGGTGCTCAAGGCTATTACAACATTAAACCAGACCTTACAACACTAGGTAAAATCATCGGCGGCGGTATGCCAGTCGGCGCATTCGGTGGCCGTCGTGAAGTGATGGAATTTGTTGCACCAACAGGTCCTGTCTACCAAGCGGGTACGCTATCAGGCAACCCTGTTGCAATGGCAGCAGGTCATGCCTGTTTAAGCGTGTTAACTGAAGATGGTAATGAAAAACGCCTTGCTCATACCACTAAACGTCTTGCTGATGGCTTTAAAGCATTAGCAGATAAGCATGGTGTTCCACTGGCCATTAATCAAGTAGGTGCGATGTTTGGCTTCTTCTTTACTGAGCAAGAAACTGTAACGTGCTACGAAGATGTAACCAAGTGCGATGTCGAGCGTTTCAAGCGTTTCTTTAATTTAATGCTAGAAAAAGGGGTATATCTTGCACCGTCTGCATATGAAGCATGCTTCACCTCACTAGCACACACAGATCAAATCATTGATGCAACACTTGAAGCAGCTGACTTTGCTTTTGCTACGCTTGCACATGAAAACAGCCCTGAATAATTCAGAAAGCTGAAATAAATAAAAATAAAAAAGGTCACAATGAGTGACCTTTTTTTATGACATTATTTTAGTATCTAAAACACAGAAATTGTATTTAACTATAGCCACAGCTCAAGGCTAAGGTTATTGCCAAAAATATAACGCAAGCAGTACCATGATGACTAAAATAATTAGTGCAATCGGTGGTCTGCGCTTTTTTTTGTCATCACAGCCACAATTACAACATCCCATAAGCCATCTCCGCGATAAAGGGTATAATCGATAAGTTATAGCGACAATGATTATAATGATAATCTTTATCAATAACAGCAGTAATGAAGACGCTTATTAATTAAAGGAAACATACCGTGTCACAGCCATTTAAAATCGAGCCACGCCATTGGCTCCTTATTATTGCTTTATTTGTTGCTGCATTTGCCAGTTACAAACTCATTGAACCTTATTTAGGGCCGATTGTTCTCGCCTTTATTATTTCATTACTCTTTGCACCACTACATAAACGTTTATTAGCGTTAATGCCAACCCGTGCAAATACTGCTGCAATGTTATCTTGCTTTGTGCTTACCGTCATTATTGTGATCCCGCTGCTTGTGGTGTTTTCATCCATTGTTCATCAAGGTACAACCGTTTCTAAAGAAAGTTATCAATGGATCACATCCGGCGGTCCGAAAGAACTATTTGCTCACCCTTACGCTCAAAAAGTACTGTTCTATATAGATAAATACTCACCGTTCCATGATTTTGATCCTCAGGTCATCATTCAGAAAATTGCAACCACAGCATCTCAAGTCGGCTCTCAAGCAATCAACATTAGTGCACGTATTCTTGGAGACGCCACTAGCATATTAGTAAACTTTATGATGATGCTATTTGTCCTATTCTTCCTGCTACGTGATAACGACAAGATGATTGCCGCGATCCGCCATGTGATCCCACTGTCTCGCAGTCAAGAAGATGCAATTATGGAAGAAGTTGAACAAGTCGCAAAATCTGCCGTACTTGGATCATTCCTAACCGCTGTCGCGCAAGGCTTAGCCGGTGGTTTTGCAATGTGGCTATGCGGATTCCCAGGGCTGTTCTGGGGCTCAATGATGGCTTTTGCTTCATTAATCCCTGTCGTAGGTACCGCACTTATCTGGCTACCTGCATCTCTATACTTACTGTTAGTCGGTCAATGGGAATGGGCATTATTCTTAGCGGGCTGGGGAGTGCTTGTCGTAGGTTCAATCGATAACGTTGTCCGTCCATTGCTGATGCAAGGCAGTTCAAGCATGAATACCCTACTGATCTTCTTCTCAATCATTGGGGGTATCCAATTATTTGGTTTGATCGGTATGATTTACGGTCCCATCATTTTTGGTGTAACACTCGTGTTATTTAAAATGTATGAAGTTGAATTTAAAGACTTCTTAGAACAACAAGATTCTCACTAACCTATCATTACAATGCCGCTTCGATTCTAGGGCGGCATTTTTCTTCTATTCAATCTTCCTCTCTACTGCTGATTTCTTTTCAACGGCACATAATTATGGAACAATTCGCTCCCAAATTTATGATGTCTACATTGAGGCCAGTTACATGTCTTATTGCGCCGCGAGCCAGGTTGTTGCTCGTCAATCTGAGTTTTTTGAAAACCGTAAAGTCCTTATCGCTGGCGAATTAAGTGATACCTTCGCATCAGAGCTATCTCAAATCGCTCAAACGGTATCGGTATTTACCACAAACTATGGCTTCTACTCAGATATTGAACGTTTTAATAATGTAAGTAGTTACTTCGGTGCTGAATTAACAGAAACATTAGATATCGATATGATCCTGCTTTACTGGCCTAAAGCAAAAGCAGAAGCTGATTACTTGTTAACCATGCTACTGAATAAGTTCGGTACTGGCGTTGAAATTTGTATCGTTGGTGAAAACCGCTCAGGGGTTCGCAGTGCAGAAAAGCTCTTTGCAGAATATGGCCCACTGAACAAATATGATTCGGCACGTCGCTGCAGTTTTTACTGGGGACGTTGTGATAACACGCCAAAAGCCTTTAATTTATCAGATTGGTTCCGTAGTTATCCTATCGATATTGCAGGCGTACAACTTACTGTTCGCTCTTTACCTGGCGTATTTAGCCATGGTGAGTTTGATAAAGGCTCAGAATTACTGCTTAACAATCTGCCTAAATTACACGGCAAAGTATTAGATTTTGGCTGTGGTGCTGGTGTGATTGGCGCGGTGATGAAAGCTAAATACCCCACTATTGATTTAGAGCTGTGTGATATCAGTGCGTTAGCCATTGAATCGGCAAAAGAAACATTTAAGGTCAATAACCTTGAAGCGAGTAAGTTCACCGCTACCGATGTCTATAAGACGTTAACGGGCCCATACCAGTTCTTGATCAGCAACCCACCGTTCCATGCTGGGTTAAAAACGTTTTATGCCGCAACTGAGCTATTTATCAATGATGCGCCGCAATACCTTAGCCATAACGGTCAACTCGTCATTGTCGCCAACAGCTTCTTACAATATCCGCCATTAATTGAAGCAAGCCTTGGTGAGTGCAACATTACGGCAAAAACAAATAAATTTAATATTTACGCCGCAACTAAATAACCGTTAATTTATTTTAACGGAACATTTATCTAAAGAGGGACATTGTTGTCCCTTTTTTATAATCAAAACTCCGTCAAAACCGTTAATTCTGTGTTTTACAACACGCTTCATTATCGCTGTACTTGATCACTTCAAATAAGTCAGTATAAGCAGTATTATATTAATATATATGGACTTAGTGATTTCTAACGAACGGAAAAATTGTCAAAAACGTTACTTTTAAAACGTTTTATAATTTAACGTTAGTCACTGTTCCTCAATCCAAATCGAACGATAATCATTTTATTCAGGCACCGGAATGCAGAATACCAAACGATTTAAACGTCTCCAACATACGCTAATGTTGGCCTTTATTGTGCTTAGCATCACACCTTTGGTTTTATCTGCCCTATATTTTCTAAACTCTCATACCAAAGATCTTGCTGAACAAAGTATCAATCACTTAGCTTCTTTACGTGATAATAAGCAAAAGCAGCTTTATAGCTTTTTCGCAGCGAAAGAATCTGAGGTGAAGAGTTTCGCTCGCTCTGAATTATCGAATAACAGTGGCGGTCGTTTTTATGGCTTAGTCGGTGCTTACCATCAACTCGGTGACATAACACAGCAACTTGCATCTCAAGGACATGCTCATTATTTCTCGCAAACCCTTACCCAAAAAAATGAGTCCCATAATAAAACGACTTATGTAGGACATGAGCGCTATCGTTTGATGTATAAGCGCTACAACGCTGTTTATAAAGAGTATTTAAAACGCTCTGACTTCAAAGATATCATGTTAGTTGATCGTTCAGGCAACGTGGTTTACTCCGTTCACAATCACCAGTTGTTTGGCGTCAATTTACTTACCAACGCCCTAGCATCGCCAGCTTTAAAACAAACCTTTGAAGCGATTACTGCAAAAACCAAACAAAGTCAGGCTAAACCTGATCAAGTACCGGTTACTTTTACCGATTTTAGTCAATCTGCAAACACAGACGACACAACCGCATGGTTCGCCGCCCCGATCATTCAGCAAGGCTATTTGCACAGTTACGTCTTTATGGAGTTAAGTAATAAAGCGATTTCTGAGCTTATTCAAGACCTTGGTAATAATGCGAACTACGTTCAAACTTTATTGATTGGTCAAGATCACAAACTGCGTTTCGCGGCAGAAACAGGGGTTCCCACAACGTTAAAAAGTGAAAGTATCAGGGAAGCACTGGCTGGCAAATCAGGCGTGGGTAGCTTTAAAAACTACGATAACATTTCAGTATTGAGTGCCTTTTCACCACTCGATATCCTTAACAATAAATGGGCACTAGTCGTTGAACTACCCGAAAAAGAAGCCTTTGCTCGTATTACTGAATTAGAAAAAATATTTGGTGTGGCAATGATCAGCGCGATTATTTTGGTGATCTTTGCCTCTCACTTATTGTCTAATTCAATTACCGCCCCCTTACTGCGGTTAACCTGGGCGGCAGAAAAAGCCTCTGGTGGCGATTTAGACCAAGTCATCGAAGGTACTGAACGTAGTGATGAAATTGGTCGTCTGGCGATAAGCTTTTCACGTATGCAGCGCTCTATTCGCGAAAAAATAGGTTTAATTAAAACTCAAAATGACGAATTAGAACAAAGCCTTAAGATTATCAAGCAGAAAAACAATGAGCTACAGACAGCAGATAAACTTAAAGATGAATTCCTTGCAACCACATCTCATGAATTACGCACCCCACTTCATGGCATGGTGGGCATTGCAGAATCTTTACTTGCTGGAGCGAATGGACCCGTAAAAGATTCTCAACGTCGTCAGTTAGAAATGATCATCAATAGTGGACAACGTTTAACTAACCTTGTCGATGATTTGCTGGATTATCACAAAATGCGTTATGGCGATTTAGATATCCATCGCCATGCGATTGATCTGTCAGCCGCGGTGAGATTAGTACTGGAGCTTTCTAGTCACTTGCTTGGTAACAAACCGGTAAGGATCATTAATCAAATTCCTGCAGATTTGCCACTCGTTGATGCCGATGAGCAACGTTTAGAACAAGTACTTTATAACCTTGTCGGTAACGCGATTAAGTACACATCTGAAGGTAAGATCATTATCTCTGCCACAGTATTAGAACAGCAATTACGTGTACAAGTCGTCGATACGGGGCAAGGTATTCCAAGTGAGCAGCTAGAGCATATTTTTGAGCCCCTCATTCAAGCAAACTCAAATTCGACCAACTACCGACAAGGCGCAGGTCTAGGTTTATCAATTAGTCGTCAACTTATTGAATTAATGGGCGGGCGCTTATATGTAAGTAGTCAGCCTATGATTGGCACTACCTTTAGCTTTACCTTAAACCTTGCAACCAAAGAGCAGATCAATGCGATATCTAATGACTCTATACTTCAGCACTTCCAAGTACCGGCATTAGATTCCAGAAGTTGTGAAAGCACCAATTTACCTGAAAACCCTGAAGGTGATCTTATTCTCGTGGTTGATGATGAACCCGTAAACCTTCAGATTTTAAATAATTTTCTCCGACTTGCTGGCTATCGAGTAAAAACAGCAGAGAGCGGTCATCAGGCATTAGATATTGTCCAACAACAACGTCCAGATCTGATCTTACTCGATATTATGATGCCGGAGATGAGTGGCTACGAAGTCTGCACCCTATTAAGAAAGCAATACTCGATTTTTGAATTACCAATAATGATGTTGTCTGCATTAGGGCAAATTCAAGACCGCATCAAAGGCTTTGAGTGTGGGGCTAATGACTACTTAACTAAACCTTTTAATAAAGAAGAGTTAATTGCTCGTATTCAAGCTTACCTGCAAGCCAGTAAGACTGAACATGAAAAGCAAAAGAACCAAAGCTTACAGCAAGAAATTTATCGTCGAGAGCAAGTAGAAATCAGCCTAATAGAAGCACAAAGCCGCTTGCTAGGGCTTCTTGACACGACCAGTGAAGCAATTATCTGTGTACAAAGTGAAGGTCGTATTCGCTATGTTAATAGTGCCGCTGGTAAGTTATTTAAACGCTCACCAGAGCAACTTGAGCGCCATACTATTTCGGATATTATCGCCACAGAGCTACCGATAGGTATTAACGACAGCCACCATTACAATGGCAAGTTGAGCTTCGTTATAAATGATGAGATCCAAACATTATCAACCGACATTATTAACCTTCCTGAAGAATCAGGACTTAAACAAATGTTTGTTTTTGATAACCAAGGTCCTTCGGCAGATCATCGTATAGGCTTACTAGAAAATGCCGTTGATATGTTGTCAGAGTTTGCTTTTAACGGCGACAAGAATAACTTACAGCAACTCAGAGAGCTTGGTGGTGAATTCACACGCTTGGCTGATAAGCTGGATGGTAGCGGACAAAATAAAGGGGATATTATTCGTCAACTTATGGTTGAGTCGATGACGATGACGCTTTCATTATGGGAAAATGACGCCAAGAAAACCAAATTTGAATTAGCAGAGGAAAGTGGATTGTGGCGAGTGTATCTTGATCGCAGCACCTTACAAACACGTACTCTTGATAAATATCTACATATCGATACGTTACCCAAGACCCCACGTTGGCGTACAGTGCTCAACACCATGGATTACGTTCTAGAGCGCTGTACTCAAACAACAGTAGAGCGCCAACATGTAGTGGCAATGCGAGACAAACTACACCATACAATTAGTACCAGCTAATTAAGTCTTATTACATCCTAAATATCAAGGCTCTTACGGGAGCCTTTTTTATGCCAGTAAAATACAAACGTCAAACCATCCTTCTTATTATCTCTTTAGCATTACATCCATAAGTAAATATTCACGTCAGAAGAGCCTCACCTAGCAGCATAACGATATGGCCTTTCTTACGAAAATTTACTCTTATTCACCAGATGAAACTGTTATTTTTAACAAGAAAATATCACATTAAAAACCATAAAAATGACATCAGTCACACTCTATATTTTGGCTATTTTTAAAGCAATTTAAGCTATTTAAGCTCCATAATGATAGAAGAGGGAATTAGTTTTTGTTTATGAGAAGCGAATCACAACAAACATTGACGATAAATTTTACACACGGAAATAACGACTCAAAAAACACACATTACATAAAAAAAACCAAACGAAAACAATAAAAGCAAATAAAAACAACAAGTTAAGATTAGACCAATTCAAAGCATTATTTCACCACCGATAGATACAAATGTGATGTAACACACATTTAACATCTACTCAACAGTAACAACAAAACCTAAAATTAACGTTTTTGACGTTGTTATTGGTTATTTTGACAATTTTGACGGGAAGCTTGATTGACGATTTATCCATTACAGCGAATATTTAACGCACTGAGAGCTTACAAGGCCATTCACCGGTTCAGCGTTACTCAGTTCCGATGAAGTAAGTTCAAGGGCTCCAATGATGGAGCAAACTTTAATTTCCATTAAGTGAAACAGAGCAAAGAGTAAGGAACAGCTATGCTTGCCAATATTAACAAAACTAAGTTAGCACTTGCCGTTGTTGCAGCAGCAACCGCTTTTACAGCACCAGTAGCGTCTGCAGCAGAGAAAAGCCAGCTAACAGTCGTACCAGACTTTTACCCTACAATGGTACGTAACTTTAACCCATTCCTAGCTACAAACCTTCGTACTACGACTGAATTCGTTTACGAGCCATTGGTTGTTTTCAACCAAATGAAAGGTAACGAGCCAGTAATGCGTTTGGCGAAAGACTACTACATGTCTGACGACCTAATGCAAGTAACGTTCGAAATCCGTGATGGCGTTAAGTGGTCTGACGGTAAAGCGTTTTCTGCTGATGATGTAGTTTATTCTTTTGACCTACTTAAGAAGAATCCAGAACTAGATCAACGTGGTATCAACAAGTGGGTTAAATCAGTTAAGCAAGACGGTAACAAGGTTATCTTCGATCTAACTGAAGCGAACTCGAACGTTCCTTTCGAAATTTCTTTCGTACCAGTAGTGCCTAAGCACATCTGGAGCAAAGTTGAAAACCCAACAACTTTCACTAACGAAAATCCAGTAGGTACAGGTCCGTTTACTGAGATTGATACATTCACTCCTCAGCTATACGTTCAATGTCGTAATCCTAACTACTGGGATAACGACAACCTAGAAGTTGACTGTCTACGTGTTCCTCAGATCGCGAACAACGATCAGTTGCTAACAAAGATCATTAACTCTGAGCTAGATTGGACTTCATCGTTCATTCCAGACATCGACAGCACTTACGCTGCGGCAAACCCAAATCACAAATACTGGTACCCAGCTGCGGGCACTCAGTCATTCATGTTGAACTTCAAGTCGCCAAAAGATGGTAACAAAGAAGCGATCAACAATGTTGATTTCCGTCGTGCGTTCTCAATGGCTATCGACCGTCAAACAATCATCGACATCGCATTCTACGGTGCAGGTATGCCGAACGATTACGCATCGGGCTTAGGTGATGGTTTCAAAACTTGGTCAGATGAAGCGGTACACAACAAGTACAAAGCATTTAACACATACAATGTGAAAGGTGCTAAAGAGCTACTAGCGAAAGCAGGCTTTAAAGATACTGATGGCGACGGTTTCGTAGAAACACCAACAGGTAAGAAGATCGAACTTACAGTTCAGTCTCCAAACGGTTGGACTGACTTCAACAACACTGTACAGCTAGGTGTAGAGCAGCTTCAAGAAGCGGGAATTAACGCGAAAGCAAGTACACCTGACTTCGCTGTTTACAACGAAGCGATGCTAAACGGTACTTACGATGTAGCTTACACAAACTACTTCCACGGTGCTGATCCACACCTATACTGGGATAGCGCGTACAACTCACGCCTACAATCTGGTGAAGGTATGCCTCGTTTTGCAATGCACTACTTCAAGAATGCAGAGCTAGACTCGCTACTAGACAGCTTCTACAAAACAGCTAACAAAGATGAGCAGTTGAAGATTGCTCATAGCATCCAGAAAATCATTGCTGAAAATCAAATCACGATTCCAGTGATGTCTGGTGCAAACAACTTCCAATACAACGAAACTCGCTTCACTGGTTGGTGGAATGAGAAGAACCCTCAAGGCCGTCCAATGGTATGGGCTGGTGTTCCTGAGCGTCTACTTCAAGTACTGGATCTAAAACCAAAAGCATAATATCTGCTTAATATTTGCGGTGCACGCCTTGTGCACCGCCTCTTCCCCTCAATCCTTTCTTCTATAAAAGGTATGGCGCCTTGCGTCAGGGGGTTTTACGTCCTGAATTCAGCTCAGGAAGGCAAGCTGGATGTGTAAGGTGTGAGTTATGGGATTTTTTCTACGTCGTTTATCGTTTTATTTTATCGCGCTGATTTTCGCGGCAACGCTAAACTTTATTCTTCCGCGTGCAATGCCTGGTGACCCAGTTACCATGATGTTCGCGAACGCAACCGCACAGGTAACCCCTGAGCGTATTGAAGCCATGAAAAAGCTATTAGGCTTTGTTGATGGTCCAATATATGAACAATACTTTTCTTACCTAGCTAACGTGTTTACGTGGAACCTAGGTACCTCAATCAAATTTTATCCACTATCAGTTAATGAACTGTTAGGTGGCGCTGTAGGCTGGTCACTATTTTTAGCTGGCTCAGCTGTAATGCTTTCTTTCTGTATTGGCTCTGTACTAGGTATTTTTGCGGCATGGAAACGCGGCAGTACTTATGATGCATTCATTTCACCAGGTATGTTGGTTATTCAAGCAGTTCCACCGGTTGTAATTGCAATGCTTGTGATGTTCACCTTTGCTATCGGCTTGCGTTGGTTCCCTACAGGCAATGCATATACGCCGGGCGTTATTCCTGACTGGTCAAGCTGGGCTTTCTACAAAGACGTGCTTTACCACGCAGCACTACCACTATTCTGTGCCACAGTCATTCAAATCGGCGGTTTCTTGATCAATATGCGTAATAACATGATCAACCTGCTAAACGAAGATTACATCACAATGGCAAAAGGTAAGGGCTTAAGTGAAAACCGTGTGGTATTTAACTACGCAGCACGTAACGCAATGCTACCAAGTGTAACAGCACTTTCTATGGCCCTAGGTATGGCGATTGGTGGTCAGTTAATTGTCGAAATCATCTTTAACTACCCAGGTCTTGGTACCGTAATGCTTAATGCTATCCACTCACGTGATTACCAAGTTCTTCAAGGTCAGTTACTTATTATGACTATGTTCATGCTGTTCTTTAACTTCATGGCCGACATCCTGATCGTTGTGCTAGATCCTCGCCTACGTAAAGGAGGCAAATAATTATGAAAGCCTTATTTAAATTATTATCTGGTAACCCTAAGGCTATGTTTGGCCTTAGCATCATCACTATTTTTATTCTAGGGGCTATTTTTGCTCCGCTGATTACACAGTTTTCACCAGACAAACGAACAGGAAAACCTCATGAGTACCCTGCGTTTGTAGTAAAAGCAGCACAAGATAATCCAGACGGTTGGATCGCTGAAAACTTAGCTGATAACAAGCGTCGTCTATTAATGTCCAAAGATGCAGAGCACCTACTAGGCACATCTCGTATGGGTCGTGATATCTGGTCTCAGCTAGTATATGGCGCGCGTACTTCACTAGCGGTAGGTTTTGGTGCAGGTTTAATGGTGTGTTTCCTAGCAACCATCATTGGTATTTCAGCAGGTTATTTTGGCGGTAAAGTCGATGAAGTCTTAACCGCTGCGATGAATATCATGTTAGTTCTACCGCAGCTCCCCTTACTGTTTGTTATCGCAGCCTTTATTGGTCAAACAGGTCCAATGACCATTGCGGTGGTTATTGCCATGACCTCCTGGGCATGGGGCGCACGTGTTGTCCGAGCGCAAACCTTATCACTGCGTGAAAAGGAATTTGTAAAAGCAGCAGAAGTATTAGGTGAATCCTCATGGCGTATTATCTTTGTTGAGATTCTACCGAACCTAATCTCAATCGTTGGTGCAAGCTTCATCGGCTCGGTAATGCTTGCCATCATGACTGAAGCAACACTGTCATTCTTAGGCTTAGGTGACCCGAACTCAGTAAGCTGGGGTGTGATGCTGTACAACGTACAAACATCATCTTCAATGTTAGTTGGCGCTTGGTGGGAGCTATTAGCACCATGTATTGCACTAACACTGATTGCTATCGGTCTTGCGATGCTTAACTTTGCTGTTGATGAAATTGCCAACCCGCAGTTACGTTCACACAAAGGCATGCGCCGCTGGAAAAACTTAGCAAAAGAAAATGCTAAGAATGCAAAAGAAGAAAAAGAAGCAAACGCTGTGGACGCTCCTCAGCCAGCCCTACAAGGGGGAGATAAATAATGACCAATCCACAAATCTCAATTCGTAACTTGTGTGTTGATTACATTACAGATGCCGGTGATGTTCGCGCAGTAAATAATGTCAGCTTTGACATTGGTAAAGGTGAGATATTCGGTCTTGCAGGTGAATCAGGCTGTGGTAAATCCACTGTTGCCTTCTCACTGATGCGTCTGCATAAGCCGCCAGCATTCATTACCGGTGGTGAAGTAATTTTTGAAGGCCATGGTGACATTTTAAAGAAATCGGATATGGCAATGTCAGCCTTCCGTTGGAGCGAAATGTCGATGGTGTTCCAAAGTGCAATGAACGCTTTGAACCCTGTATTAACCATGGAAGAGCAATTTTGTGACGTAATCATGCGCCACACTAATATGTCTCGTCAGCAAGCAGTTCGCCGTGCTGAAGGCCTATTAGAAATCGTTGATATCCACCCTAGCCGTTTACGTGATTACCCTCACCAGTTTTCTGGTGGTATGCGTCAACGTTTGGTCATCGCGATTGCTCTTGCGCTAAATCCTAAGATGATCATCATGGATGAACCAACAACAGCACTTGATGTTGTGGTTCAACGTGAAATTCTACAAAAGATTTACGCATTAAAAGAAGAATTTGGTTTCTCAATCCTATTCATCACTCATGACTTGTCATTAATGGTCGAGTTCTCTGACCGTATCGGCATCATGTATTCAGGTGAATTAATTGAAGTTGCCCCTTCTAAGCAAATTCTAGAAACACCGTTCCACCCATATACTGAGGGCTTGGGTAGCTCATTCCCTCCTCTAACTGGTCCAAAAACAAAGTTAACAGGTATTCCTGGTAACCCATTGAACTTACTAGAAGTACCACAAGGTTGTCGTTTCCAAGCACGTTGTAGCAAAACAACCGATGCTTGTTTTAAAACACCAACCCAGCTGACACAAATTGAACCAGGACGTTTATCAAACTGCCACCTATTCACTAAACGTGGTTAATAAAATAATAGGCAGTATTTAGGAGGCATTATGAGCAAACCTGTCGGAAATCCAATTATTGAAGGTAAAAATCTAATTAAAGATTTTTCCGTTAACAGTAATTCATTAAAGAAATCAAAGATGCGTGCAATCAACGACGTGTCTTTCAAAATGTACAAAAGTCGTGGTCTTTCAGTTGTTGGTGAATCAGGTTCTGGTAAATCAACGACTGCGAAAATGATTGCAAAAATGTACGCGCCAACAGATGGCACAATTGAATATTTTGGTCGTGATATCCAGTCAATCACTAAACATGATGACTTAATGAATTACCGCCAAGGTGTGCAAATGGTATGGCAAGACCCATTCGGTTCTTTAAACCCTACTCATACTATTTTCCACCATATTGCTCGTCCGTTACTGATCCACAACAAAGTGAAGTCAGGCAATAAAAAAGAGCTAGAAGAAACGGTTTACAACCTACTAGAACAAGTTGGCTTGATCCCACCAAAGGAGACAGCTGCGAAATTCCCCCACCAGCTGTCTGGCGGTCAACGTCAACGTGTTAACTTAGCGCGTAACATTGCGGTGGGTGCTGAAGTCGTACTTGCTGATGAGCCAACCTCAATGCTCGATGTTTCTATCCGTGCAGGTGTACTAAACCTGATGGAAGAAATGAAGTTTGAACGTGAGATGGCACTACTATACATCACCCACGATATCGCAACAGCACGTTACATTGCTGAAGATCTAGCGGTTATGTACGTTGGTCACATGGTTGAATGGGGCGATACGGAAGAGATCATTCACGATCCACAACACCCGTATACCCAATTACTTGTATCAGCAGTTCCAGATCCAAGTAAGTCTATTCATGAAAAACTAAAAGGTAATAAAGGCGAGATCCCGCTATGGACGCCAGAAAGCGCGGGTTGCCCATTTGCAGGTCGCTGTACTCACGTTACCGATAAGTGCCGTGAAAAACTTCCAGGTGTGACTCAATTATCTGACAATCACTTTGTACGTTGTTACTTATACGAAAATTAATAATAGCTCGTTACTAAAAACGACTTATCTGCGTTATTGGTCGCCTTAGCTGTTAAATGGTGGTTTCACAATGCTGAAACCACCTTTATTTGGCGACACTAGGAGGATCCATGCAGCTGTTAACTAACCATCTGGGCTATGAGCGTTTCAACGTAAAACACGCTTTATTACAAACCAACTCTCAGACTTTAACCGGTACTGCAGAACTTGTTTGTAACCAGACGAACACCACTATCATGCAGCTGCCATTACATGCCTATGACAACATAGCACAATGGCATACCGGTAATATTTACCTTATTGATTTCTCTTCTTGCCAACAACTTGGTGAGTTCCGTATTCGCTACGCAAACAGCGAATCAACTGTTTTTACCATTGCTGAAGGTGTGTTAATGCAACAAACCTTTAGTGATGTTCTGCACTACTTTAAATCTCAACGTTGCAGCGGTATTTTCGATCAAGCTGATAAAAATGCAGCTGTACTCAATTCAGATCAAACCGTAGACGTTCACGGTGGTTGGTATGATGCATCAGGTGATGTAAGTAAATACCTAAGCCATTTATCTTTTAGTAATTTTTTAAATCCACAACAAACCCCAATGATTGTGTGGAACATGCTAAAAGCCTATGAAGAGTTAGATCAGCAAGACGATATTGCAGACTTTACTCGTGTACGTTTACTTGAAGAAGCCACTTTCGGTGCCGATTTCTTACTGCGCATGCAACACGCGCAGGGCTATTTCTATATGACGGTATTCGACAAATGGAGCAAATCCCCGCAACAACGTGACATTTGTGCTTATTCAACTCAAGAAGGCATCAAGTCAGACGATTATCAAGCCGGCTTCCGTCAAGGTGGTGGGGTTACCATTGCAGCATTAGCAGCGCTTTCTCGTATTGCTCAACTAGAATCAAGCACTCGCTTAGGAGCGTTTACTGGCATCGAGACCGAGCGATACCTTCAAGCGGCTGAACTTGGCTATTGGCATTTAAAACAACACAATACTGAATACTTAAACGATAGTACGGAAAATATTATAGATGAGTATTGTGCCTTATTAGCCGCCGTTGAGTTATTCCGTAGTACTTCCCAAGATCGCTATTTAGTAGAAATGCGTGAGTGGGCTACACGTTTGGCTAAGCGTCAAATGTCAGATGAGAATATTGAATATTTCTGGTCTGCGACTGAAAACGGCGAACGTCCTTATTTCCATGCCGCTGAAGCAGGCCTTCCTGCCATTGCTCTGATGCAATATTTAAGTGCAGAAACGGATCCCAATTTCAAAAAGCCAATTGAACAAGTGTTATGTAACGCGCTTAATTTTGAGTTAGCGATTACAAAAGAAGTGAATAACCCATTTCACTACCCTCGCCAATACACTAAAGCTGTCGATGGTGAAAAGAAAACGGCTTTCTTTGTTGCCCATAACAATGAGTCAGGTTACTGGTGGCAAGGCGAAAATGCACGTCTCGCGTCATTAGCAACCATGGCTTTTATGGCACAGAACTATGTTCAAGATCCAACATTACGTCAAGGCTTAATGCAATTTGGTCAACGCTCACTTGACTGGATAGTTGGTTTAAACCCGTATGACATGTGTATGTTAGATGGTCATGGTCATAATAACCCAAATTACTTACCTCACTTAGGATTCAGTAACGCCAAAGGCGGTGTTTGTAACGGCATCACATCTGGCTTTGAAAACGAAGAAGACATCGCATTCAACCCTAATGGTCAAAAAGACGATATGCTGCAAAACTGGCGCTGGGGTGAACAATGGATCCCACATGGTGGCTGGTACTTACTTGCAATTACGATGCAATTTAAGGAGCGTTGTCATGGCTGATATTCGTTACTTAGTGGGCGTTGACGGCGGTGGTACATCTTGCCGTGCACGCATCTGTGATCTCGATGGTAATACTTTAGGTGAAGCAAAAACGGGTAGTGCGAATATTCTATTAGGCAGTAGCGTTGCTATGGCATCGATCAATGATGCGATAGCAACTGCGGCCAGCCAAGCAAATCTTAATAATAGCCATTTTCGTTATATGTCAGTAGGCCTAGCACTCGCAGGCGCTGAACAACAAGAGGCTTGGTATAACTTCATGAAACAGCCTCATCCTTACGGTGCCATAACATTAAATACCGATGCGTATGGTGCTTGTTTAGGTGCTTGGGGAGGTAAAGATGGCGCGATATTAATTGCTGGTACTGGCTCTTGTGGGATCTTATTAAAAGATGGTCAACAGCATGTGGTTGGCGGTCGTGAATTCCCGATTTCAGATCAAGGCGGCGGTGCTGTTATGGGTCTGCGTTTGATTCAACAAGTACTATTAAGTGTTGATGGTATTGTTGAACAAACACCGCTTGCTCGCTCTGTACTCACATATTTTAATCATGATATCGACAATATCGTATTGTGGTCAAAAGCAGCGCGCCCTTGTGATTATGGTCAATTTTCACCGAGCATTTTTGCCCATGCAGCACAAGGCGATAAACTCGCGATAGATATGCTATCGCAAACAGCGCGAGATATAGAAATGTGGATGAATGCATTAGTTGTGCGTGGCGCTGACAAAATTTGCCTCATGGGCAGCATTGCAGAACGTATTCATGCATGGTTAGTACCACCTATGCAGCAACGTATAGCAACACCACAAGGTGATGCTATGGATGGCGCGATTGCTATGGCACGTAGTAATCACGATTTATATAAACTTTAAGGGGGAATGATGAGTTACCGCCTTGATTTAACTGTAATCGATAAAAAAGAAAACGAATCTCGTTTTGCATTAAGCTTACATAATTTAACCGATACTCCACTACAAAATTGGTCATTACATTTTTTGTTTAATCGTTTCGTTAGAGCCGAGACGTTAAGCAAAGGCGCTATCAGCCAAACGGGGAGTTACTGTACATTAACAGCCACGGACAATTTACCTGCAAATGGTCTTTTTTATACCGAGTTCACGGTCGGTACTGCACCATTTACGCTTTATGACGACGGTATTTTAGATGCATTTATCTCATTAGCATCAACCGCTGAGTACATTAAGCCGTTAAAAGTCGACATCAGTACTATCAATCTTGATCAACCTGCTGTTGAACGCTACAACACACCGCTACCCGTTAAAGCGGCTGATATTGCTTTGATCCCTAAACCTAGCAAGATAACGCAACTACAGGGCTCTTTTCATATAAATCAACATACTGCCATTTCAACACCACCCACATTAGCGCAAGGTGCAGTAAATTGGTTACAAGCAGAACTCAATACCTTATTGAATGAACACGTGCCGGTTAATCAGCAAGGCAACATTCATTATACTGTAAATAAAGACCTTGTAGATGAAGGCTATCGCTTACTCGTTGAAAACGATAACGTCTGGATCCAAGCTAATTCAGCATCTGGTTTTGTCTACGCAACTTCAAGTTTACTTCAATTAATACCAAGTAAACCATCGCATCAAGCTGATAGCACTTACCAGATCCCAATGGTAGATATTAATGATAAACCGCATTTTGGTTATCGCGGTATGATGCTCGATTGTGGTCGCCACTTTCACCCTGTTGAGCGTATAAAACATCTTATCGATCAATTAGCACGCTACAAATTTAATACGTTTCATTGGCATTTAACCGATGACGAAGGCTGGCGCGTTGAAATTGATGCCTACCCTGAACTCACCTGTATCGGTGCTTGGCGTGGTCCAAATGAAGTGATCGCTCCACAATTTAGCCACATTGCTCAGCGCTATGGTGGATTTTATTCAAAACAAGAAATTCGTGATGTCATTGCGTATGCCGCTGATCGTGGGATCATGATCATTCCGGAAATAGATATCCCTGGCCACTGTCGTGCTGCTATTTTATCACTCCCTGATTTGTTGATTGATCCAGATGATAAATCTGTTTATCGCAGCATTCAAAACTATAACGACAACATCTTATCGCCTGCACTAAAAGGCACTTACAGCTTTATTAGCAATGTACTTTCGGAAATATGCGATCTATTCCCCGCACCTTTCGTTCATATTGGTGCAGATGAAGTCCCTGTCGGTGTTTGGACAGATAGCCCTGCTTGCCAAAAATTCATGGCAGAGCATGACTATCACGATCCCAAAGAACTGCAAGGGCACCTATTACGTTTTGCCGAAGAAGTACTAGAAGGTAAAGGTAAGCGCATGATGGGTTGGGAAGAAGCAACCCATGGTGAGAAGGTCAGTAAAAATACCATCATCTTCTCATGGCAAAGTGAACAGGCTGGATTGGAATGTATCCAAAAAGGCTACGACATTGTGATGCAGCCAGCACAAGCGACGTACTTAGATTTAGCTCAAGGCTACTCGGCAGATGAAGCAGGTGTTGATTGGGCTGGAAAGTTACCCCTCGATAAAGTTTACAATTATTACCCACTCAGTGATCTCGCCGAGGAAAACTCTGAGCGGCAGCACATTTTAGGCATTCAAACCGCCCTTTGGTCAGAATTAGTAAATAACCAAAGCCGATTTGAATATATGATTTACCCCCGCTTACTGGCAGTCTCGGAGATTTGCTGGAGCGACCCTAAATATCGTAACTGGGATGACTTCAAAGCACGTTTAAAAGGTCAACTTAGCTACCTGGACAAGGCAGGTATTAATTACCGCCACTGTGAATAACCACGCACAGTAGAGTGAAATTTTTTAAGGATTAAAAAGCAATGAAATACGGTTATTTTGACAACGACAACAGAGAATATGTTATCACTCGTCCTGATGTCCCAGCACCATGGACAAATTACTTAGGTACAGAGAAATTCTGTACAGTAATTTCACAAAACGCAGGTGGTTACTCATTCTACAAATCTCCAGAGTACAATCGCGTAACTAAATTCCGTCCTAATGCGACATTTGATCGCCCAGGACACTACGTATACCTTCGTGATGATGCGACAGGTGATTACTGGTCAATTTCATGGCAACCAGTAGCAAAAAGCCTAGATGAAGCAACCTACGAAGTGCGTCACGGTTTGTCTTACTCTAAGTTCAAATGTGATTACAACGGCATTGAAGCAACCAAAACATTATTCGTACCTAAAGGCGAAGATGCTGAGGTTTGGGATGTTGTGATTAAAAATACGACAGATGAAGTACGTACTATCAGTGCATTCTCATTTGTTGAATTCTCTTTTAGCCACATTCAATCTGATAACCAAAACCATCAGATGAGCCTGTACTCAGCAGGTACGTCTTATGAAGACGGCGTGATTGAATATGATCTTTACTACAACACCAATGAGAAAGAAGGTTTCTACTACCTAGCTTCGACATTTGATCCTGATAGCTATGATGGTCAACGTGACACTTTCATTGGTGCTTACCGTGATGAAGCTAACCCTATTGCGGTTGAAAAAGGACGTTGTTCTAACCACGTACAAACCTGTTACAACCACTGTGGCTCACTACACAAGCAATTCACTATCCAACCGGGTGAAGAAGTACGCTTTAGCTACATCCTAGGTGTCGGTAAAAACGAAGGTCAACGCCTACGTCAAAAATACCAAGATGTCGCTGCCGTCGATGCTGCATTTGCTGAAATTAAAGAACACTGGAACAGTCGTTGTAACAAGTTCAAGGTGACATCACCGAACGAAGGCCTAGATACCATGATCAACGCATGGACTCTATACCAAGCTGAAACATGTGTGGTTTGGTCACGCTTCGCATCATTTATCGAAGTGGGCGGTCGTACTGGTCTTGGCTACCGTGATACCGCACAAGATGCAATCTCTGTTCCTCACTCAAACCCAGAGATGACTCGTAAGCGTCTTGTTGACTTACTACGTGGTCAAGTAAAAGCGGGTTACGGCCTACACCTATTTGATCCAGATTGGTTCGATCCAGACATGGCTGATGTTGAGCCATCAAAATCACCAACAGTTGTTCCAACCCCAAGTGATGCAGATAAGATCCACGGTATCGAAGATACCTGTTCTGATGACCACCTATGGCTAGTACCAACAATCTGTAAGTACGTAACAGAAACAGGTGAAGAGAGCTTCATTGACGAAGTGATCCCATACGCTGATGGCGGTGATGCATCTGTTTATGATCACATGAAAGCCGCACTCGATTTCTCAGCAGAATACGTAGGCCGAACCGGTATCTGTAAAGGTCTTCGTGCAGACTGGAATGACTGTCTAAACCTTGGTGGCGGTGAGTCAGCAATGGTGTCATTCCTTCACTTCTGGGCATTACAAGAATTCATCGAGCTTGCTAAGCATCAAGGTAAAGACGCAGATGTTGCTAAATACACTGAAATGGCAGCAAACGTACGTGAAGCGTGTGAACAACACCTATGGGATGACGAAGGTGGCTGGTACATCCGTGGTCTAACAAAAGACGGTGACAAGATCGGTACAGCGCAACAAACTGAAGGTCGTATTCACTTAGAGTCAAATACTCTAGCTGTGCTTTCTGGTATGGCATCACAAGATCGTGGTGAGAAAGCAATGGATGCCGTTGATGAAAACCTATTCTCTGAATACGGTCTACACCTAAATGCACCATCATTCGCAACCCCTAATGATGATATCGGTTTCGTTACGCGCGTATATCAAGGCGTGAAAGAAAACGGTGCAATCTTCTCGCATCCAAACCCATGGGCATGGGTGGCTGAAGCGAAACTAGGTCGTGGTGATCGTGCAATGAAGTTCTACGATGCACTTAACCCATACAACCAAAACGACATCATTGAAAAACGTATTGCAGAACCTTACTCATACGTTCAGTTCATCATGGGACGTGATCACCAAGATCACGGTCGTGCAAACCACCCATGGTTAACAGGTACATCTGGTTGGGCATATTTTGCCGTGACTAACTTTATTCTAGGTGTACAAACAGGCTTTGCAGGTCTAACTGTTAATCCTTGTATTCCAACAAGCTGGCCTGGTTTTGAAGTGACTCGTGAATGGCGTGGCGCGACTTACAACATTAAAGTTGAAAACCCAAATGGGGTAAGTAAAGGCGTTAAATCTATTACGCTAAACGGTGAAACAGTCGAAGGCGCAATTGCTCCTCAAGCTGAAGGCACAACCAATACTGTTACAGTAGTAATGGGCTAAAACGGTTAGGGAGGTGTATTCACCTCCCTCTTTTTATTTGAGAGAGAAATAGGAGTTCCTCCATGATTCAGTTTGGAACAGGTGGATGGCGTGCCTTCATTGGTGAAGAGTTTACTCAAGCAAATGTACGCTTAGTAGCTCAAGCCCTTGCTAACATCATGATCAAAGAGTCAGTCACTGAAAATGGTTTCATTATTGGTTACGACCGTCGTTTTCTATCCGATAAAGCCGCAACGTGGTTTGCTGAAGTTTTAGCGGGTAACAACATCAAATGTAGCTTCATCGATAAGTTCGTACCAACCCCTGTTGTGATGTTTAAAGCTAAACAAACAGGTGCGACATATTCAGCTTGTATTACTGCGTCACACAATCCAGCAGATTACAACGGCATCAAAGTCTTCATTGAAGGCGGTCGTGATGCGGATGAAATCATTACTCAAAAGATTGAACAACAAATCGCAGTGTTAACCGATGCGGATGTAAAACGTGTTGACTTTGAACAAGCACAAAACGATAAGTTAGTTGAAATCATCAATCCAATGAACGAGTTCGTTGATTCAATTATTGATTTCATCGATATGGAAGCGATTAAAAAAGCGAATCTTCGCGTTCTTATCGATCCTATGTTTGGAGTGGCAAAAAATGCCCTGCAAACGGTCCTGATCAGTGCTCGCTGTGATGTTGACGTGATCAACGATAGTGAAAACCCTGGTTTTGGTGGTTTAATGCCATCGCCGAGTGCTGCAACGCTTTACCGTTTAAAGCATCTTGTCGCTCACGAAGGTTATGACATCGGTATTGGTACTGATGGCGATGCTGACCGTTTAGGTATTATTGATGAGAAAGGTAACTTTATTCACCCGAATGAAGTACTACTTCTACTTTATTACTACATGCTTGAATATAAAGGCTGGAAAGGATCGGTAGTACGTAATATCGCAACCACCCACCTTTTAGATAAAGTTGCAGAAGCTTATGGTGAGAAATCATTTGAAGTGCCAGTAGGCTTTAAGCACATTAGCTCACAAATGGAAGCTGATGATTCTCTCATTGGTGGAGAAAGCTCAGGTGGTTTAACAATCCGTGGTCATATCAAAGGTAAAGATGGTGTATTTGCATCAAGCTTACTGGTCGAAATGATCAGCGTGACAGGTAAGAAGTTGTCTGAATTACTTGATGAAATTTATGGGCGCTTTGGCTATGCCTACACAGCAGAAGGCGATTGTACCTTTAAACCTGCTGAACGTGAGCGTCTGTACAACAAGATCTATGTAGAAAAAGCATTGCCTGATTTTGACTATGAAATCGAAAAAGTAAGCTATGCCGATGGCGCTAAAGTTTACTTTAAAAATGGCGGTTGGGCGATTGCACGTTTCTCTGGTACTGAGCCATTACTCCGTATCTTTGTTGAAATGGAAGATCAACCACAGGCAGAAGCAGTACTTGCTCAATTAAAAGCATTCCTTTCTGTTTAAAAAACATAGCTGTTGTTTTAGCAGATCACACCGCTGATCTTTGCTAGAGGGTAACCATTCAGTTACCCTTTTCTTTTATATTTTGCCATTCTATTTACCTCCATATAAAAATTTGATATCGAGCCCATTTACAGTAATAACCCCATCTAAAAATAAAAATAGATAGCCCAATCACATAAAAATATCGATTTGAGGTCCATGATTAGAAGGCGTTAAATTTATCGCACTCAAGGAAATCGGTATGAAAAAGATTATCTTTAGTATCATAGCTATTGTTCTAGCTATACTTTTCACCGAACATTTCCACTCATTTACAGTGGGTTTTAGCCTTGCCATTGTCGCGGTAGGAATAAGCTATTTCATTGCTTATCAGGCAATTCGCCAACCTCAATATGTCATGAGCTACCTTGTACTTGCTGTACTGACAAAATTAGTTATCACTATCAGTGGCGTTATTTGGGTCTTTTCTAACAACGTTATTCATTCACCAATCACTTTCTTAGTGGCTTATACTGTTTTTTCAGCTCTCATTACCTACCTAGCATCACGTTACCGTGCATATCGTCGTGATCGTAGTGATAATCAACAAAAGGAGATATTACATACAGGTCTCTATGAACAAATTTAAGGCATAACATTGAAATAAGAGCAAGGAGGTAAATATAACCAACAACGATAGTATTACCAACGCTCAGAGCTTCACTTATTAAAGCTCAGATAAAGTAGGAAAGGAGGTCTCACATCATCTTAACTATTTTCAATGACAACTAAGTAAAACCAAAGCCCTGTGACTTCAAGCAGGGCTTTTTCATTAATAGATAATTAATATATTTACTCGACGAAAAAGCCCCGCTATGACTAGCGAGGTTTCTTTAGAAGTGGCCGAGCGGACGCGACCCCGGTCTGACAGGCCGCTAAGATCTCCAATAAAGAGGCTAACCAACTGAACTGCCAACTCACTCAAATAAATTTAACTCATATATTCAAAATGTAAAAAAGCCCCAGTCTTTCGACTAGGGCTTAATATAAGTGGCGGAGCGGACGGGACTCGAACCCGCGACCCCCGGCGTGACAGGCCGGTATTCTAACCAACTGAACTACCGCTCCGCAGCGTGTCTATTCAGCATAATGCAATTTAGAACTTAGCAATGTCCTACTCTCACATGGGGAGACCCCACACTACCATCGGCGCTACAACATTTCACTTCTGAGTTCGGCATGGGATCAGGTGGTTCTGCTGCGCTATGGTTGCTAAGTAAATTCTTTAGCGTTCTTGTTATAACAACAAAAACTAAAATTTGAAGCCTGGCGATGTCCTACTCTCACATGGGGAGACCCCACACTACCATCGGCGCTATTACGTTTCACTACTGAGTTCGGCATGGGATCAGGTGGGTCCATAACGCTATGGTCGCCAAGC
>NZ_PYNY01000090.1:0-540 GCF_003026135.1 Photobacterium sp. GB-36
AGCCGACACCTATCCGAAGTGTTGGACAAGCCCAAGCCACCTTATATAAGTAAATATTGGAAATATCATGAAGGGTGATGACAAAAAGAAGTCGAGCGTTATCCTTGGTGTGAACCAATAACTTTAAAATTCTGATTTATAATAAAATCCTCTTTATTTTTGAAGCGTTAAAGCCATTATCCTTATTATTTAACGTCGGTTATCTGGGTCGAAATATCCCCGTTAATTGCATCACATGTTGGCAGCAGGGGCAAAAGGGTTGGGCTTTTATACGTACCGTTTTATTCAGTGAGGGCAACGTCAGTTGCCCGGCTAACATGAACATAAATTGGATAGCTTGAAGCCGCTTCTTTTCATGCCCTCGCAACAAACCATAATCACGTACTCGTCGAAACCCTTTCGGTAACACATGCTGCAATATCAACCAAAGAAATTGCAACACGGGTAACGTGCGTGTCTTCATCGTTTGAGTTTGGCTATCTTTATAACGAAATGTCACCTGTTCATTATTGATATACAGAATGTCTTTATCCGCAATTA
>NZ_PYNY01000091.1:0-504 GCF_003026135.1 Photobacterium sp. GB-36
ATAACTGACAATATGCGGAAGTGGCGGAATTGGTAGACGCACCAGATTTAGGTTCTGGCGCCGCAAGGTGTGAGAGTTCAAGTCTCTCCTTCCGCACCATTCTCTCTAGTTTGTGAAAGTCTTGTGTGAACAAGCGCTGTAGGTCTATCGCCAAGCGGTAAGGCAGCGGCTTTTGATGCCGCCATTCCCTGGTTCGAATCCAGGTAGACCTGCCATTATTTAAGAGTATTGATGAAATTCAGTATTCTGTGTTGGCTACGTAGCTCAGTTGGTTAGAGCACATCACTCATAATGATGGGGTCACAGGTTCGAATCCCGTCGTAGCCACCATTTATTCTTTAAATCAGCTTTTTACCAATTACTGATTTAAACAATACAACTAGAGACAACAGTTATTTATAACTGACAATATGCGGAAGTGGCGGAATTGGTAGACGCACCAGATTTAGGTTCTGGCGCCGCAAGGTGTGAGAGTTCAAGTCTCTCCTTCCGCACCATTCTCTC